>JAJZIM010000060.1 GCA_021810565.1 Bacillota bacterium | reverse complement strand
GCCTAAATTATAGACTGTGGCAAGATAGCTTCGGATACCAGCGTCTGTCGCAGCATTGCGCCATACTACCCCATGCGGCGCAACAGATAAATGAGCTCGCTACCAAATTTTACGTGCGGAATGTGGGCCATAGCCCAAAAATAAATGTTTGTACGCTCGGTTGCTTGTAAAATATGTCCCATTGTTTTAGCAAAATCAACCCTAAGCTGCAGATGAGCCTTTTCTGAAGCCTGATGGCAGGAGTGAAGAATGTGGGTGAAAGGCGCATGGAACTCCATTCGGAAAAAGGAATACTTGCAGGACCCGGCATTCTGTCTGGGTTGTTCGGAGCCCAGAAGAACGTGCCCCCTCCAGATGCCTTTGAACACCGCCAGGCTTCTCCGGAGGTGGCCGGTCGCGCCGGGGAGGAGGAGGTGAAGTTCCACCTCAAATACCTGCCCCCGGGCTATCGCCAGCTGCACCGCCTGCGGCTGAAGGCGAAGGGCATGCCGCCGGCGGAGATAGACCATGTGGTGATCGGTCCCAACGGCATCTTCGTCATAGAGACGAAGAACTGGGCCGGTCGGATCATCGCCTCTCCCCAAGGCTGGCGCCAGGTCCGCGACGGGCGGGAGGAGGGCGTCGAGAGCCCCGGGGCGCAGCTTTGGCGCCACATCGCCGTGGTGAAGAAGGCGGTGGAGGAGTCGGTGCGGGTGAGCTGCAAGCTGACCATGCACGGGATCATCGTCGTGGCCAACCGCCGCGCGGTGGTGGAGGGCCAAGATGACACCTATCCGGTCCTGAAGGCCGAGGAGATCGCCAGGCACATAACGACCCAGCCGGGAGCCAACACCTTGGGGACCGATGTGGTGGCGGACATGCTGCTGCGGCATCGGGTGGAGCGGCGCAGCTGAAACGCGTTCCGGCGGCCCCAGCGGGGGGCGCGACGGGATTGGTAAACGGACCTTGGAGGAGGCGGAAGAGCATGGGCCGAGGTGGCGTCCACCTGATCACTTTCCTAGGCACCCACGACTACCAAGATACCGCCTACCAGATGGACGACCAAGCCTGTCGTACCCGATACGTGGCGGAGGCTCTTTGCCGGTTGCTGCCGGCCGCGGAGGTCACCGTGTTGGCCACGGAGGAGGCGCGGGACAAGCACTGGGCCGAGCTGCGGCCCAGGCTGGAGCGGGCGGCGGCGTGTGGCGAAATGCCCCTGCTGATCCCTCACGGGCGCAGCGAGGAGGAACTATGGCAGATCTTCAACCTGCTGCATGAGCTCGTGACGGCAGTGTTGGACCAGGAAGGCACGGAATTGGTGGTCGACATCACCCACGGATTCCGCACCCAGCCTTTCTTTGCTGCGGCGGTGCTGGCCTTCGGGCTCATGGCCGGTCAGGTGGATCCGGGCCGGATCCGGGTGGTGTATGGCGAGTACCGTGACGAGAAGGAGTCCCCCATCTGGGAACTCACCCCCTTCATGGAACTTCTGGAGTGGAGCCACGGGGCCGGACTCTTCCTCAAGTCGGGCCAGGCCGACGACCTGGTCGCCCTGGCCAGCCGTTTGGATCGTGCGCGGCGGGCGACGCTGGCCAGGGAAGGCGCGATACGCTTCCCCGAGACCCGCCGGCTCATCGAGGCCCTGCGGCGCTTCAGCGCCGATTTGGCCCTGGTGCGGCTGTGGAGCCTGACGGACCGGGACGGATCGGCGGCCAAGCTGCACCAAGCTTTGAAAGACTACGGGCAGGAGGCGGAGCATAACCTGCCCGCCTTGGCCAAGATCCTGGACCAGGTACGCCGGATGGTTTCGGGATTGTCCACCCCCACCCTCCAGGGCGAGGAGGGACGGCTGGCCCTGGTGGCCTTGGGCAAGCTGTACCTGCGGCTTTGCCGCTACCCGGAGCTGGCCATAGTGATTCGGGAGGGCTGGATATCACTGTACGCCGAGGATGCGCGCGCCACGGATTGCCGGGATTTCGCCAGGGAGAACCGTGACCGGGCGGAGGAGCGGTGGCGTGGCCAGGCCCAGGAGGCACGGACCATCGCCGACTTTCGCAACGACCTGGAGCACGGGGGGTTGAATCCCTGCCCGAAGCCGGCGGACAGCCTGGCCCGCGGGTTGCGTGAGCTCCTGGAGCATTACGAGGCCGCCGGGGTTACCCGGGGAACCGTCTGGTTCGTTTCGCGGCACCCCGGGGCGCGGGAGTGGGCAGCCCGCCAAGGCTTCGCGGTGGACGAGACGGTGGCGCATCTGGACCCTGCCCAGGTCCAGCCGGGCGACGTGGTTCTCGGGAACCTGCCGGTGCACTTGGCGGCCGAGCTTTGCGCCAAGGGAGCCCAGTACTGGCATCTGAGCCTGGAGGTGCCGGCCGAGCGGCGTGGTCAGGAGCTCTCGGCGGCGGATATGGAGCGCTACGGCGCGCGGCTGGAGCGCTACCAGGTGACGTCGGTGGGAGAATAGCCCAGCCGCACCCCGCAGCGCCTCATGTTGGTCAACTGCCTCCAGGGCTGCATGTTGCCCGCTGGTTTCCCGATAAAAAGGGCGAGGCGGGTGTACCTACTTGATGAGCAGGAGGGAGAACGGGATGGCTCTAGAAGAAGAGGTGGAGGTGGCCTACCCGCAGCAGCCCCATTGCGCCGTGGTGTTGGTATTGGACGTGTCGGGAAGCATGGCCGGGCCCAAGATCCAGGGGCTGAACGAGGGGCTGCGCTTGTTCCTGGAGGAGACGGGGAAGGATGCCCTGGCCTCCAAACGGGTGGATTTGGCCCTGATCACCTTCGGCGGTACCGCCCAGCTGCATCATGATTTCGATTCGGTGAGCAACTATGCCGAGATGCACCTGGAATGCCAAGGGGGCACGCCCATGGGGGAGGCCCTGCAACTGGCCATGGGGGTGCTGGAGGAACGCAAGCAGCACTACCGTCAGCAGGGCATCGAGTACTACCGGCCCTGGTTGTTCCTGATCACCGACGGGGAACCCACGGACATGAACCCCGGCGATGGCCTGTGGAACCAAGTGTGTGCCAGCCTGCGCGAGGGGGTGGAGCAGCACCGTTTCGCCTTCTTTGCCGTGGGGGTGGACACCGCCAACATGGATCTCTTGAGCCAGCTGTCCCCCCCGGGACGATCGCCGGTGCGGCTGCGGGGGCTGTCCTTCGCGGAGCTTTTCCGCTGGCTGTCCAACAGCCAGAAACAGGTGTCGGCCTCCCGCGCCGATGAAGAAGTGAAGTTGCCGACGGTGGACTGGGGATCGGTGTGATCCCCCGGTGTGCGGGGGTCTGCGTCCGCGGGCCCTCCCACGTCAAGCGGCGGATGCCTTGCCAGGATGATTTTACTTGGCGACGCCTCAGCGAGGGGGGCGTCGTGCTGGCGGTGGCGGACGGCGCCGGCAGCGCCCGACGGGCCGAGTGGGGAGCCAGGGCGGCAGTGCGTCTGGCGGTGCAGGGGGCCCAAGGACGGTGGACGGCGGAGGGCCGCGAGGGGCTGACCCAGGCGACCCAGGCGGGGATGCGCCTGGCCCGGGTCGGCCTCGAGCAGTTGGCCGAGAAGCTCCAAATCCCGCTGCGGGACTTGGCCTGCACCCTGATGGTGACCGTTTGGCGTTTGGGGGAGGTGGCGGTGGCCCACGTGGGGGACGGCGCGGTGGTGGGCTGGTCCGTGGACGGGACGTCGGGGTACAGCTGGCGGCTGGTGTCGGCGCCGGAGAACGCTGAGTATGTCAACGAGACGCGTTTCGTCACCGACGCCGACTGGCCGATCGGGGTCCAGCTGTCCACGGGGGAGGGCTTGGCGGGCGTGGTGGTCTTCACCGATGGCTGCCAGCGGGCGGCCCTGCGGCGGGAGGAGAATTCCTTGACTCCTTTTCCGGGCTTCCTCACGCCTCTGGCCCGCTATGCGGCGCAGGCGGGGGAGCGGCAGCAGGTGGTGGCAGACCTGCGCCGTCTGTTGAACTCGGAGAAGCTGCGGGAGACCTCCGATGACGACAAGACCTTGGTGCTCTTGTGGGACGGTGGGGAAGATTGAGCGGCAAGAAAACGCCGGATCCGCTCTACGTCTTCTCCAAATCCGGTCGGCGGTTGCCGGTGGGGCAGCGCATCGCCGAGGGCGGAGAGGGGACCGTCTATCGGGTGGCGGACCAGGCCAGCGTGTGCATCAAGATCTTCCATCGAGATTGTCTGCGCGACCAGGAGCGGGAAGAGAAGCTGGCGGTCATGGTGGAGCACCCGCCCCGGGATCCCATGGCCCAGCAGGGCCACTGCTCCATCGCCTGGCCGCGGGAGCAGATCTTTGCGGACGCCGCCGGAAAGCGTTTCCTGGGGTTCGTGATGCCCCTGGTGCCCCGGCAGTCCCTGCCCCTCCTGGCCTGCATGCAGCCGGAGGACCGCAACCAGCGGCTTGCTGAGTTCAACTTCAAGTACTTGGTGCAGGCGAGCCGGAACTTGGCCGCCGCCATGGCGGCGATACATCGGGTGGACTGCATGGTGGGCGATCTCAACGAGAGCAACGTGATGGTGCACCCCAAGGCCTTGGTCACCGTCATCGACTGCGACTCTTTCCAGGTGCGCCGCAACGGCCGGGTGTGGCGCTGCCAGGTGGCCAAGAGCCTGTACCTGGCGCCGGAGCTGCAGGGTCAGGACTTGGGGTCCATGGAGCGCACCGTGGCCTCGGACAGCTTCGCCCTGGCCGTGACGATCTTCCAACTGCTGATGCAGGGCTTTCATCCCTTCAATGGGGTATGGCAGGGTCAGGGGGAGGCGCCTCCCATGCCGGAGCGCATCCGCGCTCGAATGTACGCCTATCATGGGGCCGCCATGAAGCCGCCGCCCGCGGCGCCCGGGCTGGAGATCCTGTCCCCCGCGGTGCGCAAGGCCTTCCTGCGGGCCTTCTGCGGTGAGCCGCAAGAGCGCCCCACCCCTGAGAATTGGATGCGGTATCTGGATGAAATGTTCCGCAAGCTGCAGGTTTGCCGCGGGGAGAGCCAGCACGTGTACGGGAGGTACCAGGCTGAATGCCCTTGGTGTCGCCTGGCTCAGGAGGGTCGCCAATTCTTTGCTCCCGCTCCGGTGTACCAGGTGGCCCTGCCTCCCGCCGGGCAGGCGACGGGTCCGGGCCCGGGAACCCTGGGCGGGGTGGCGGTGTCTCCGGGCGGGCTGACCTTCAGCGATCTGGAAGCGGGAGGACCGGCCAAAGAGCTCATCCTGACGGTGCACAACCGCAGCCGTCAACCCTTCCAGGCCAGCGTGACCTTGCAGCCCCAGGGCGCCTCCACGGTAGCCTTCCAGGTGATCCCCGAGCGGATATACCTGCGCACCTTCAATTCCGTGGCGGTGGTGAAGGTGACGGCGGATCCGATCCATGCCGGTCCAGGGATGCACCAGGCCCAGCTGGTCATCGAGGGTCAGCTGGGGGGAGCCGACTGGAGGCACCAGGTATCGGTGCTGGCCGAGGTGCGCCCTAAGGTAGCCCCTATCGTCCCGCCCGCAGGACCTGCCTCGTCGGTGCAGCCGGGGTGGCGTTTCGGTGACCACCGGACGGCTGTGCTGGCCGCCTTCGCGGTGGGGGTGGCCGGCGGGGTGGTGACGTACCGGATGCCGCGGCCCTTGCTGGGCCCTCTGGACTTGCTGATGGGATGGTTGGCCTCCGACTTCATGGGCCCCATCTTCTTGTGGCTGGGATTGGCGATGGTGGTGCTCTTGGGCACCACCCTGGGCGGAGTCGGGTTCAAGCCGCCCAAAAGGTGGGTGTGCAATTCACTGGTGGTCACCATCACGGTGGCCGTCCTGGCCTGGTATTTCCCAGTGGTGAGCGCCTTCAGCAAGTTCGCGGTGCCGGGATTTTTGGTCGGAGGCATTTTGGGTGGAGCGGCCTACGTGGGGGCTGGTATCCTGCGCCGGCACCTGCCCGAGACGTTGCCGACGGCGGTGCGCGCCGCAGCGGTGCTCCTCGTGGCGTTGGGGGTGTACCTGGGCGCGTGGGCGGGCGCCGTGCGGGTAAACGCGCAGTTGGTGCAGCAGGCGCGTCGGGAGCTGCCCGGCTTCTGGGTGGGCACCCTGGGGGGAAAGCCGGTGGACCTGGAGGTGAAGGTGGATGGCAGCCGGGTCAGCGGCTTTTTCAGCCGACTGGACCAGCGGGAGGTGGTGGCGGGTCGCATCCGCTCCGACGGCAGCATGCACTTGGAGAGCACCGCCATAACAGGACCCTCGGCAGGCCTTGAGCCGGGAGTCTTCTACGGTTACCTGGGGGCGGGGAATCACCTGATGGGCAACTGGCAGGGGGCGGGCGGAGCCGGGGATCTTCTGTGGCGGGTGCGCCGGGCCTCCACCTCGACGCCATGAACGTGCTGGTGGCCCCCCTGGGGATGGCACCCTTGGTGGTGAGCGAGGCGGTGGTGGCCCTGCGGGAGTGCCCCGGTGCACCGCGGGTGAGCGTGGAGCAGGTGATCCTTTTGTATCCCGGCGCCGGGGAGCACCCGGAACGCTTCATCGACTACGGGGCCGAGCTTCTGAGCCGGGAGCTTGCCAGCCACCTGGGCCTGCGGGTGAGTTTGCGCGAGCTGCCCTTCGAGGATCCGGTGACCGACGAGGATTGCCGCGCCTACTTGCGCTTGCTGCGGGAAGTGCTGGAGGAGCACCGGAGCGACGACGTGCACCTGCTGATTTCCGGTGGACGCAAAAGCACCAGCGCCCTGACGGGAGTGCTGGCCCAGTTCTACCCCCACGTGCGCGGGGTGTACCACGTCCTGGACGCGGCAGAGGGCACACCCGCCGCGCGGCAGTACCCGGTGGAGCAGATGGAGGCCATGCCGGAGCGGGAGCGCGCTGCGGCGATGTTCCCGCCGCCCCACCAGGTGCACCTGGTGAGCCTGCCGTTTGCCCCCCTGGCGGACGCCGAGGGGCTGCGCCGCTACCTGGCCTCACCGCCCCGGGAGGCGGAGCGGCGCTTCCTTCCTTGGCGGGCCGAGGAGTTTTTCCGGGGCGTCTTCGGGACCGGTCCGCTGCGGGGGCGCGCGGTGCGCCTGTCGGAGCAGGCGGTCAGGGAGTACCGCGCCCTGGGGGCGCAGGACCGCCGGCGGGTGCGGGGATACGTGGGACGGCTGGCCTGGATGGAATTGCCGGAGGAGGGTAGGCCGCGGCGGTACGGGGCCTTTGACACGGACTGTCGCGTGGAGCCCCAGGGACATTGGCCGCTGCGGCTGTTCCTCTCGGTGCCGCCGGGGGGGCAGTTCATCGGGGTCCATCGGATCCTTACCCACGAGGCCTACGAACGGATACTGGCCCAGGGTCGGCTGCGCTGCGCGGATTTCCCCGCCCGGATTCCCTTGGAGCGGCTGATCGAGGAGATACCAGGCGTGTTGGTGGGCGCCCTTGGGACGTCGCCCATGGTGTTCACCCAGCTGTACCGTCTGCTGGAGGAGGCCGCGCAGCGGCCCGCGGCGGTGGTGCTCCTGACGAGCGCCCAGGAGCGGGTGCGCCGGGGGGCGGGCCTGCTGCAGGAGGCCTTCCGGCGGCACCGGCCGCCGGTGGCTTGCGAGGTGGAGGAGTTGCCCGTGGAGGACGTGGCTTCCCAGGCGGACTGCGACGCCTTCGCCCGGAAGCTGGGGGAGGTGCTCAGCCGGCAGGTGGGGGCGGACAGGCCGGTGCACCTGTCCATCGCCGGGGGGCGCAAGGCCATGGCCGCCGTCGCCTACTACGCCGCCCAGCGGGCGGGGTTGTCCGAGGTGCTGCACACCACCATCGCCGACCCCGCCTTTGAGCAGCAGGTGATACGGGAGGGCAGCCTGGCCGCCCTGTCCGAGCTTTCGGCCGAAGAGCGGGCGAGCCGGCTTTTCCTGGAGCAGTACGCCGCGCGGTGGGCAGAGTTTCAGCTGATTCGCGTGCCGGTGGTGCCTTTGGACGCGTGAGTTGAAGGGGAGGGATGCGACGTGGCCGATTTGGAGGCGTTGATCGCGCAGTGGGTGACCCTGCCGCCCCAGCAGGCGCAAGGTTTCTACGAGGAGCAGGTGTTTCCCGCAGCCCTGCGGGAGGTGGTGCCGCGGGAGCGGCGGCGTTGGGGCCTGACCGAGGGCACCCCGGGCTACGAGACCATGGTGCTCACCCTGGGGACCTCCCCGGAACCCCTGATCATCTCCCTGTCGGTGTGGCGACCCGAGCGGGTGCTGCTGTTGGCCACCGCCGAGAGCCGCTCCCTGGTGGACCGGGTGTGCGCCCAGACGGGGTTGTCCTGGGGGCAGGTGGACCTGCGGGAGGTGGACCGCACCGATCCCGGGCCCTTGTATCGGGAGATCAAGGACGCCTACCACCGCTGGGGCCGGCCGCAGCGGGGGGCGGCGGACATCACCGGGGGGACCAAGGTGATGGTGGCGGGGGCGGCCATGGCGGCCAGCACCCTGGGCTTCGACGTGGTCTACGTGGGCTGGGGGAAATATCTTTCGGAGCAGCGCCGCCCCTACCCGGGCACCGAGCAGGTCTTCCGGGTGTCCAACCCCCTGGTGGAGCTGGGGGAGCTGGATTTCCAGACCGCCCAGGCCATGGCCGATCGCAGGGACTACGGCGGGGCGGCGGGGGTGTTGGAGCGTTTGGCCGGGAAGGCCCCCGGTGAGGCGTCCCTGGTCTACCGGGTGTGGGGGGCCCTTTGCCGCACCTACGAGGCCTGGGACCTTTTGGACTTGGAGGCAGCGCGGCACTCCGCCGAGAAGGCACGGCGCCTGTTGGCTCAGCACGGCCGCCTGGCGCAGCTGGATCCGCTGCGCCGGCAGGAGGCGTTTCTAGCGGCTCAGGAGCAGGCCTTGAGCCTTCTGGCGCAACGGCTGCCCCAGAAGGCCGCGGCCCTGCCGCTGCAGGACCTGACGGATCCCCAGCTCATGTCCGCGATCTTGGGGACCATCTACCACGCCGCCTTGCGCCGGGAGGGCTCCGGGCGGCGGGACATGGCGGCGCTCCTTTGGTACCGGCTCCTGGAGATGCTGGAGCAAAGCCGCCTGGCCCAGCTGGGACTGGATACGGCGGTGCCGGACTGGGAGGCCTTCGGGCAACGGGTGGGCCGGTCGGAGGAGGAGCTGTTGGCCGGCCTGAACGAGGTACGCGGGCGGTTCAAGCACCGGCTGCTGGAGGAGCTGCCCTCTCCGGTGGCCCTGGTGGACGGCTACGAGCTCCTGGCGGCGGTGGGGGAGCCTCTGTGCGTCGAGCTGGGACGCCTGGTGCACCAGGTGCAGCGGCGAAACTTGAGCATCTACGCCCACGGCTACGCCTTCGTGTCCGAGCAGGACCTGCAAGACTTTCGAAAGCTGGGGGAGGAAATTCTGGAACGCTTCTTCCGGGCGACCGGCTGGGACCGTGCCGCCTGGGACGGCTTGGCCTTTCTGACCTGGGAGGAAGCCTAGGTGGCGGTGCTGGTAAGCCTGCTGGGAGAGCAGACGCACCCGGCGCTGATCCTGGCGGCCATGCTCAAGGAGCGCCTGGAGCGGGTGGTGCTGCTGGGCAGCGCTCAGACGCGCCAGCAGGGCCGGCATGCCCGGGCCGCCATAGGGCTTTTGGCGCCGGTGCCGGTGGAGCTGCGGGAGGTGGCCCCCTACGACTGGTCGGCGGTGGAGGAGGCGGTGGGAGACTTGGCCGTGCCGGGAGCCATCTGGGACCTCACGGGGGGAACCAAGCCCATGTTGGTCGGCGCCTACCGGGTGGCGCAGGCCAAGGGCCTGCCGGCGGTGTACCTGGACACCGCCAGCCAGAGGGTGGTGTCCCTAACCACCGCTCCCGTGCCGGAGTCTTTTGATGAGCGCCTGCCGGACGTGGACCCGGTGGTGCTCCTGCGGGCCAACGGGGCGGTGGTGACGCACAGCGAGCCGGCCTACCGGCTGGCGGGAGCGTCTCGTGCGGTGGCTCGCTGGGCCCTGCAGCATCCGGACCACTGGCGGGACTGGGTAAGTGGCAGGGGCCGGGGCGGGGGGCGCGCCGGCGCGGCCTTCGCCGAACAACTCGTGCGGCAGGGGTTGGCGCGGCGTACTCCCGGGGGCAAACTGGTCTTCGCCGACGGTACCGAGGGCAGTCTGTTCAGGGGCGGCTACTGGCTGGAACGCTGGGTGGCGGACGCCTTCTTGGGGGCGGGATTGACGGTGCTTTGCGACGTGCGATGCCGCATGGAGGGGGACGCCGGGCCGCCGGACGGGGCAGTCCAAAACGAGTTCGACGTGGTGACCAGCCGGGCCGCCCGGCTGCACGTGGTATCCTGCAAGAGCGGCAAGCGGGTGGAAGGGGAGCATGTGGAGGCTTTCGGCAACAGCGCTCGGCGGGTGGGGGGCAGGTTCGTGCGGCTGGCCCTGGCCAGCTTGGCCGCCAACTACCAGTTCCTGGCGCCGCGGGTAGCGGCGCAAGGGATGGCGCTGTGGGGGCCGGCGGAGCTCTTGCGGTTGGAGGGGCAGTCCAAACAGTGGCTGGAGGTGGCGTCATGACGGAGAAGCTTTTCCCTCGTCTGAGCTTCGAGCGGTATGAGTTCCGGCTGATCCTCCGGAGGCCCCTGGCCCTGCCGGAGTTCGCGGGCGCGGTTTTCCGAGGTGCCTTCGGCTATGCCTTCCGCCGGACGGCCTGCCTGCGTCCGGGGGAGGAGTGCTCCCGTTGCCTCCTGGCGGTGGGCTGTCCCTACGCCTATGTCTTCGAGACACCCCATCCCGAGCGCCTGGGGGAACTTCCCCACCCCTTCGTGCTCCAGCCGCCCCCGCCGCGTCCCGTCTGGCCGGCCGGGGAGGAGTTGCCGGTGGGGGTGGTCCTGGTGGGCCGCGGGGCGGCCCATCTCCCCTACTTCATCTACGCTTTTCAGGAGATGGGGCGGCGGGGACTGGGCCCAGAACGGGTGCCCTTCCTCCTGACCGCCGTCCGAGCGGAGGGCGACGGTCGGGAGGTGTTCCGCGCCGATCGTGCCCGGCTGGAGGACCCCGGCCCCGGGGATGAGGGCGAACGGCTGCAGGGGCTGTCGGCCGGAGGCACGGCAGCGGTGCTGGAGTTCTTGACGCCGCTTAGGCTGCGCCAGGAGGGCCGGATGGTGGACCGGCTGGAGTTTCCGGCCTTCTTCAAGGCGGCGGTGCGTCGGCTGCGCGCCCTGTCCTACTACCACTGCGGCGGGGAGCCGCGGCCGGAGCTGGACCGGGTCTTCGAGGCGGCCCGGGGGGTGCGCTGGACGGCCGAGGACGCCTGGCGCAGCTGTCAGCGGTTTTCCACCCGGCAGCACGCCGGCGTGGCCTTGGGTGGCGTGACGGGGCGGTTGACCTTGAGTGGTCTGCCGGGGGAGGTTTGGCCGGTGCTGCGCCTGGCGGAGCGGCTGCACGTCGGCAAGGCGTCCTCCTTCGGCCTGGGGCGGTTTCGCATCGAGACGACGGGGGGCTGAGGCGGATGGGGGGGCTTTTCGACCAGGTGACCAGCCCCGAGGCGCTGTTTCACGGCTGGGACCGGGTCTCGCGCAACGGGGGCGCCGCGGGGGCGGACGGGGTGGGTTTGGAGGAGTTTGCCCGGGACCTGGAGTCCAACCTGCGGTCCCTGCGGCAGGAACTGCAATCCGGGCAGTACACTCCTTTGCCCGCCCGGCGGGTGTGGATCGCCGAGCCGGACAAAAAGCGCCCCATCGACGTGCGCGCGGTGCGGGACCGGGTGGCGGAGCAGGCCTTGTATCGAACCTTGCTCCCGCTGTGGGAGCCGCACTTCCCGGCGGGGGTATATGGCTACCGACCCCGACGGTCGGCCCTGGGGGCCGTGCAGCGGGTGGAGGAGCACCTGGCGGCGGGGCGCTCCTGGGTGCTGGAGGCCGACATAGCGAAGTTCTTCGAACGCATCGACCATGAGCTGCTTCTGGGGGCTTTGGGTCGCAGGATCCAGGACGAGCGGGTGTTGGACCTGGTGGGCCGTTTCCTGCAGGCGCCGGTGCTGGACGGCATGGAGCTTTGCGAGAGCCAGGTGGGCACCTGTCAGGGCGGCAGCCTGTCCCCTCTCTTGTCCAACGTCTATCTGGGACCGCTGGACCAGGCCTTCGCCCATCGCGCCTACATCCGCTATGCGGATGACTTCGTGGTGCCGTGCTCCTCGCGGGAGGAGGCCCAGGAGCAGATGGAGAAGGCCAGGGAGCACCTGACGAGGCTGCGCTTGGAGCTGCACCCGGAGAAAACCCGGGTGGTGCGCTCCTCGGAGGGCTTCGTTTTCCTGGGCTTCGTCTTCGGGCCGCAGGGAAAGGGACCGGAGCGGCGGGCCTTGGAGACCCTGGCCGTCCGATTGGAGGAATGGGACGCGGCGCACTGCCCGCAGCCGGGGGAGGAGGAGATCGTCGCGGCCCGCCGGGTGGTAAACGGCTGGGCGGAATATTTCGGCCCCCCGGAGGGGGTGCAACCCCGCAGCCGGTTGGGGGCCGTGGTCTTGGGCGAGGCCCTGCTCAGGGGGCGCCGCCGGGAGTCGGCCGGGCAGGTGCTCTCCCTGGCGTCGTCCCTTCCTCCCCAGGGGGCCTTGGCGGAGGAGCTCCTGGCCAAGACCAGATTGGCGGCCGGAGATCTGGAGGGCGCCATGACGGGATTTTCCCGGCTCTTGTCCCAGGGGCGCGGCGAGGCGGAGCTGGCGCGCCTCCTGCGGGTTCCCGGCGATCGAGTGCCCGAGCTGGCTGGGCTGTTGGAGCAGGGGCGCACCGCGGAGTTGGTGGAGACCCTGGCCGAGGCTGGCTCCTACGCCCTGGCCGCCCGGCTCGCCGTGCGTCGGCAGCGGGAGGAGGCGGTGAGCGAGCCGACGCTGGAGTTGGGCGAGGCGGGGCAGGCCCGCTTCCTGGAGTTGTTCAGCGGGCGGGAGGGGATGCACGCCGTTGAGGAGGTCGTAGGCGGGAGGCGCCGCTATCGCAAGGTGGAGGAACCCTTGGACGAAGCGGCCCTGGCTTCGCACCTGACCGGAGACCGGACCTTGGGCATCTACCTCCTGCGGGCGAACCACACGGTGCGCTTGGCCGTCTTCGACCTGGACATCGCCCGGGAGGAGTTGTTGCGCGCCACGGCGGACGAGGAGGCCCAGCGGCGCCTGCGCCGGGCGGTGCAGGAGGACACCCAGCGGCTGCAGGCGTTTCTCCGGGCATGGGAGGTGCCGCACCTGGTGGAGGATAGTGGTCACCGCGGCTATCACCTGTGGCTGTTCTTCGAGGAGGCCTTGCCGGCGGCCATGGTGCGCCGCATCGCCGCCGCGGCGGCCCAGGGAGCGCAAATGGTGGCGGCCGGGGTTACCTGGGAGATATTTCCCCGGGAGGATCGGCTGAAGGAGGGCCAAGACGGCTCCCTGATCAAGCTGCCATGGGGCATTCATGGGATCACCGGCCGACGGGGACTGTGGGTGGGGGAGGATTGGCAACCGCGGGAGGATCAGGAGGCTACCCTGCTGCAGGCGGAGCCGGTTCCCTGGGATGCGCTGGACCGTCTGGCGCAGTTGGCGGGAGAGCGGCCTGCCAGGCCGGCGTCCAGGCTGCCCGAGCCTGACCCGCAGGAGGCGGAGAAACTGCGCCAAGGGGCGTCTCCGGAAGTGGCGCGGGTGCTGGAGCACTGCCGGCTGCTGGGATACCTGGCGGACAAGGCGGCCACCACCCGCTATCTCAACCACCAGGAGCGGCTGACGGTTTGCAACACCCTGGGGCACTTGGGGGAGAGCGGACGCCAGTTCGTGCACCGGGTGATGGCCTGCTGCATGAACTACGACCCGCGGATCACCCAGCGCTACGTGGACCGCATGCCGGAATTTCCGGTGTCGTGCGGCAAGCTGCGGGAGCATTTTGCCCAGCTGACCGCCGGCTTGGGCTGTGACTGTCGGCTGAGCTTTCCTTCCGGCGGCTATCCCTCCCCGGTGCTGTGGGCGGCAATGGGTCCGAAGCCTGCCGCCCAGGGACCCTCTATGAAAGGGCAGGGGCAGGGGGCGGCATCCCCGGAGAAGCAGCTGCGGGCGGAAGTGGAGACGATACTGCAGAAGATGACGGAGCTGCGCCGCCAGTTGACGGGGGTGCGGGGGAGCTTGGAAACTTCGCAGCGGCGGCTGGGGGAGCTCATGGAGCAGGCCGGGGTGGAGCGGCTGGAGGTGAGCCAGGGGACCTTGGTGCGGCGGGAAGGGGGTGGCTGGCGGCTGGAGCTTTGAGGAGGTGAGCGGGATTGTCCGTGCTGTACGTGGCGGAACAGGGGGCAGTGCTGCGCCGGGTGTCACAACGGCTGGTGGTCTCCAAAGGAGGCGAGGACTTGGAGGAGCGGGCGGCCTTCCTGCTGGAGCGGGTGCTGGTCTTCGGCAACGTGCAGATCACCACTCAGGCCATGGCCATGCTGCTGGAGAACGGCACCGAGCTGAGCCTGTTCTCGACGAACGGGCGCCTACGGGGTACCCTCTCCTCACCCGCCGCCCACAACGTGCTGCTGCGGCTGGCCCAGTTCGATGCGTGGCGCAACGGCGAGCGTCGGGTCCAGCTGGGCCGCAGTTTTGTTGTCGGCAAGCTGCGCAACCAAAGGGCCGTGCTGCAGCGGTACCGTCGCAACCGGGGCCTGAAGTCCACCGAGGCGGAGGATACCCTGGCGCGGCTGATTTTGGAGGCGGCGCAGGCGACCGACCTGAAGAACCTGATGGGTTTGGAGGGTCTGGGCGGCCGCGTCTACTTTCAAATGTTGCGCCAAGTCTTCCCGCCGGAGGTGGGCTTCAACGGACGCAAGCGGCGCCCGCCCCCGGATCCGGCCAACGCCCTGTTGAGCCTGGGCTATTCCCTTCTGGGGACCGAGCTGGGTGGTCTATTGGAGGGGCTGGCCTTCGATCCGCACCTGGGCTTTCTGCACGGCGTGAGCTACGGGCGGTTGTCCTTGGCCCTGGACCTGTTGGAGGAGTTTCGCAGTCCGGTGGTGGATGTCTTCACGGCGGAGTTGCTGAACAAAGGGGTTTTCCGGGTGGGGGACTTCACGGAGATGGAGGGTGAGCAGGTTCATTTGCGACCCGAGGCGCTACGGCGTTACTTCGTAAGCTACGAGGCGCACCTGCGGGGGGAGGGGCGGCGCACCGAATGGCGCATCGTGATGCGCCAACAAGCGGAAAAGCTGCGCCGATGCGTGTTCGAGGGGGAGGAGTACGAGCCATATGCCTGGCAATGAGCGGATCGTGGTGGTGAGCTACGACATATCGGACGACGGGCGCCGCCAGAAGGCCAGCCGTATCTTGTGCGACTTCGGCGTGCGGGTGCAGCGCAGCGTGTTCGAGTGTCTGTTGTCTCCGGAGCACAAAGCCAGACTGCACGAGAAGCTGGCTCGGCTGCTGGAGAAGGAGGACAGCATCCGCTACTACCATCTGTGTCAGGAGTGCGCGCAAAAGATCGAGGCGGCTGGCCGGGGCAAGGAATTGGGGCCGGAAGAGCCACCATCGGTGATCGTGGTTTGAAGGATTTCGGGAAGCGATGGAGAACATATGAGGAGGGGGAGAGAGGAAGGCGACATCCATATTGCACCTTGGAAAATTGAAGACCAACCCAACGTCCGAGTGATTCTGCAGGGGTCGATTAGCGGAAAAGGAGCTAGAAAGAGCTAGGACGAGCAATCCGGAGCGTGACGGAGATATGGCGAATCGGCGATTCGGCCTGGGGTTTACATAAGGAGGTGATTCTTGGGATATATTTGCTGTACCGCGGAAATGGCCTCACGGAGCCGCATGGGAAGCGGCTTCGTGGGGGGTGCTGTCAGAATCCATACCCCGAATCGAAGGGGATTGAGACACCGCCTCGACCGTGGGCTTTCCCAAGTCGTGGAGAGTCAGAATCCATACCCCGAATCGAAGGGGATTGAGACTCCGAGATCTAGTTTCTGCAAGTCGAGGAGTCCGTGGGTCAGAATCCATACCCCGAATCGAAGGGGATTGAGACCTCGTACAGGTGCTCCACCATGCCCGCGGCGACGGTCAGAATCCATACCCCGAATCGAAGGGGATTGAGACACCGGTGGACTCCGGGAGGGCGGCACGCACCGCCAAGTCAGAATCCATACCCCGAATCGAAGGGGATTGAGACTCCGAACACAGGACGTAGACACCGGGCTTGCAGCGCCCGGTCAGAATCCATACCCCGAATCGAAGGGGATTGAGACCGGGCCCCCTCACCATCAGCGCAAGCACCCCGCCCAGTCAGAATCCATACCCCGAATCGAAGGGGATTGAGACCAGGAGTTTTGTTAGTTCCTGGGCGATCCGCTCCCGGTCAGAATCCATACCCCGAATCGAAGGGGATTGAGACCTGGCCCACTTCTCTACGAGGTGGCCAGGACACATAACCAGTCAGAATCCATACCCCGAATCGAAGGGGATTGAGACTCGGCCTTCCCGGGCCGGAAGGCCAGCACATTGCGGCCTGTCAGAATCCATACCCCGAATCGAAGGGGATTGAGACGAAATGGTTGCCGCCCCCCAGGGTGCCGAGGGTACGTTCCGTCAGAATCCATACCCCGAATCGAAGGGGATTGAGACGCACCCGACAGCGAACCGCCCGGGCAAGGTCGCCGTCCGTCAGAATCCATACCCCGAATCGAAGGGGATTGAGACTCCCCTCTGGAACCCCGGGCGCGGGGACGGGCCTTGGGTCAGAATCCATACCCCGAATCGAAGGGGATTGAGACTTGGCCACGGCCCTGGCCGCATGTGCGTTCGCGCAGGCCGTCGTCAGAATCCATACCCCGAATCGAAGGGGATTGAGACATCCTCCGGCTCCTCCTCCGGCTCCTCAGCATCCCCGTCAGAATCCATACCCCGAATCGAAGGGGATTGAGACCCTTCCAACACACGCATCATTAACACCTCCTTCCATTTCGTCAGAATCCATACCCCGAATCGAAGGGGATTGAGACACAAAATGGGCAGGGCGAGGACGCCCAGCCCCATGAGATAGTCAGAATCCATACCCCGAATCGAAGGGGATTGAGACAAGGAACAGGGGCAGGGCGACCACGCCCAGCCCCAAGTCAGAATCCATACCCCGAATCGAAGGGGATTGAGACAGTGTCTCCATCCGCCATGTAGCCCACAATTTCCATGTCAGAATCCATACCCCGAATCGAAGGGGATTGAGACGCGCCTTTCGGCGCCCCCCGACTGTCTTGTCCCCTCGGGTCAGAATCCATACCCCGAATCGAAGGGGATTGAGACTCTCTTCGTCGGTAAATGTCGGGGTCCCGTAATGGAGTCAGAATCCATACCCCGAATCGAAGGGGATTGAGACACCCTATAGATTTTGAGGTTCTGTTCGCGCTCCTGCTCGTCAGAATCCATACCCCGAATCGAAGGGGATTGAGACTGAACCTTGCCATGCCCTACCGGCTAGGCGGCCTGGGGGTGGATATTGGGTACAGCTAGGTGGCTCATAACTTTCGATGTCTTCCTGGGCGCAGCCCTCATCTTGCTCCACGGCCCGGCGGTATGCATTGCGGCGGCATTGGCCTGTTATGGGCTGAGACTTGTCCGCCTGGTGGCGGCCAAGCGGCTGGCCTGGATCTTGGTTGGCGGTTTGCGATGCTCCTGAGGGTCAGGGCGTAGTCCCGGTGGTGCGGATTCCGGCGGGAGATGCGGAGGCGCCGTGCGGGCTAGTTGTTGGCGAGGATGGCCTGGTGTACAATGGATGTGAGGGGTGGGTGCCAATGGCAACCGCACAAAAGCCCATACCGAGCATTATCCACGACCTGTTCCACAACTATGTCCCGGAAACGGTGGACGTCGAGCGCGATACAGAGTGGATAATCCTCACCGTGCTCACCAGTGGCGATTGGGAGCAGATCAAGTGGGCCTATAACGCTTACGGCAAGGATCGGCTGGAGGCAGTTGTGCGTAAGGACTTGGAGGGCTTGAGGACGCTGCCACACCCCGTGGCTAACTTCTGGAGTGTGGTCTTTTGGGGCCGCCAGTTGCCGCCGTTCTCCGCCAAGGAGTGGTGGGGAACCATCCGGCGTATGCCGTCTGGCAGGGGAAATGGTGATGTGAATGATTTATTTGGATAGCATCACTTCCAAGACGCTGAAGACGTTATGGCAGTTGCGGGACGCCGGATTGTTGCGTGGTTTTTATTTAGCGGGAGGAACAGGACTCGCCTTACAGGTTGGACATCGCATCTCCGATGACTTGGACTTCTTAACAGACCAACCATCAATAGAAATTCCGACAGGGCTCCTTCATGCCCAATGCGTGAAACATTTCCAGGGCAACAAGTTAGGGGTTTTAATTAAAAGTACGGAGCAGTTGCGGTTGGCAATAAATGGGGTGGCAGTGACCTTTTTGGCCTATCCTTATAAACATAAGTATCCGCTATTAAATGAAGATGGGATTCCGCTGGCAGATGCCAGGGACATTGCTTTTCAAAAAGCTTTGGCTATTGGACGGCGCGAAACCGCACGAGATTATATTGACTTGGCTTGGATATTGAAAAATGGTATCCTGACTTTAGATAGCTTGATTTCAGGCGCTTCGGAATTATTCAACGCAAAAGAAGCTGGATCCTTTTCTCCCCGGCTGTTTCTTCAACAACTGGTATATACCGATAATTTACCGGATAAAGAAGCGGCACTCAAATAACTACATACTCATGAAAGCTTCGACTCCATAACTAAGGAACTAGTGACGGTAGTGCATGAGAGATCTCAACGCCTGCTGCAAAGCGATCCCGAAGGAACGAACAAGGATGGCTCCTGATAATCCCCGAAACCAAAGCAATAGCGCGTTTCCTTCATAGGAAGGCAAGGGTGTGGGCCTGACGAATCCCCATATCCACATATGGCATAATGAAGGAGCTAACAATGCCGCATGAGTAATGGGCCGGCTGCAATTAATGCATAAATATGCACCGAAAATCCTTCCAATTATCCGCACATTTGAATCATGAGTCTGACATTCATGTATCTTGCAGGTATGCAGCCTCCCTTTGGCGAACTACTTGTGCCAAAGGGGGATACCGTGTCAACCTGCTGGAACCCTTGATTGGTGAGCTGAAAGAGTGGGCCGTAGACACCTTCACCCCCGCCTTCCGC
>JAJZIM010000059.1 GCA_021810565.1 Bacillota bacterium | reverse complement strand
GGGACAGGGGCGAAGTCGTACGTCCCCCCGGGGAGCGCTGGTGGAACTGAAGCGGTATCGGTGGGCCAGGGCGGCGGCAGTTAGCGGGACCTGATCAAACACCCGTAGGCGTATCTCACAGATCGCGCAGGTTCCGTGCAGGACTCCCGACCGGACGCAGCCGGAGGCGAAAGCCGATGAGGGCCTGGTCGGCGGGAGGGCGATCCGGTCCAGTAGGTGTAAGAGCCGAAAGCCGGCGCCGCCCGCGCCCGGGTGGGACTCCCGGGCCGAGGTCCTCCCGTCGTCAACCTTATTCCCGCGAGGGAAAATCAAAGGCCGAAAGGGGCGAAAACCTGGTCAGGGGAGGACGTGGACGAAGTTCGCTTGGTCTACATATTTTGAACCAGGTCCGCGAGATGCCCAACCGCTCCAACGCCTTCGGCTGGCTGCTTTTGTCCCCCCTGATCCTGCTGGTGCTCGCCTTCCTTCTGAGTGGTCTGCCCTTCTCTCCCTTCCACGGCTAGCCCCCCGGCCCGATGCGGTGGGCCCCGCAGTATCGGGTGGCCCAGTAGGCCCGGCGCAGGGAGTTGACCACCACCCGTCCGCTGCCGGAATCTGCGGCGATGAAGCGTCGGTCCCCGATATACACACCGTGGTGGGAGGGCCCCGACGCGTAGGTGGTGAACAAGACCCTGGGCCAGGAACCGGCCCGCCGCAGCCCCGGAGCGCCGGCGGGA
This sequence comes from Bacillota bacterium, assembly GCA_021810565.1. GTDB lineage: Bacteria > Bacillota > Sulfobacillia > JAJZIM01 > JAJZIM01 > JAJZIM01. The sequence continues at coordinate 18,604 of JAJZIM010000059.1, read as the reverse complement.
CGGTCGATGGTGATCCGCAGGCGCGGCAGCGGGAATGGGCGCCGACCCGGACGGCAGTGCGACCACCAGCACCACCAAAGCCGTCCAGGCCAAGCTTCGCCACCGCACCCACCATGCCATGCGATGCGCTGGCGTCAGCACCCTCGGCGGCAAGCCCATCCCTCCTCGCGCATATCCCCCCTTCAGCATATGCCCGAGAGCTCCGAAAAACGGCGCCAAATAATGGGGGCAGCCATTTGACCTTTTTTGCCTTTAGCCGTAATATTGCAGGTGAAACCATACAAGGAGGGCTAGACTGCCGCCTGGACGGCAACATCTGCATGCAGCATGAAGAGGCGCAGCCCCCGAAGGAGAAGGGCCCCGTCTTCGCCCATCCCAGCGAGGAGGAATTCAGCCGCTTGCTGGATTTTTATGGCATCTCCTGGCAATATGAACCCCGCACCTTTCCGTTGCGCACCGATGCCGACGGCAAGGTGCTGGAGGCCTTCTCGCCGGATTTCTACCTGCCGGACTACGACCTGTACATCGAACTCACCACCGTCAAGTCCAACCTGGTGGCCAAGAAGAAGCGAAAGATCCGCCTCTTCCGCGAGCTGTACCCCCAGGTCAACCTGAAGATCTTCTACCGGCGGGACTACCAGCAATTCTTCCGCAAGTACGGATCCCGGCCTTGAGTTCGGCTCTGCCGCTGCCGCCCGAATTGGAGCGGGTGCTTTTCACCCGTCCCCAGCTCAGACGGCGGGTAGCCCGCTTGGGCCGGCGCATCACCGTAGACTACGCCGGCAAAAACCTGGTGCTGGTCACCGTGCTGCGCGGCGGCGCATTCTTTCTCACCGAGCTCGCCCTCGCCATCGACCTGCCCCTGACCGTGGACTTCCTGGCCATCAGCGGCTTCCCCGGAGCCACCGTCCAGCCGCGGGTGGTGCAGGTGCTCAAGGACCTGGAGGAGGATCTGGTCGGCAAGGATGTGCTGCTGGTGGAGGACGTGGTGGACACGGGCCTCACCCTGGCCTACATCCTACGCCTTTTGCGCGCCCGCCGCCCGGCTAGCCTGGAGGTGTGCACCCTGCTGGACAAGAACGCCCGACGCATCGTGGACATCCCCCTGCGCTACGTAGGCTTTCAAGTGCCCGACGTTTTCGTGGTGGGCTACGGCTTGGACTATCGCCAGCGCTTCCGCAACCTGCCCTTCATCGGGGTGTTGCGGGAGGAGACGCTGGCCGACCCCTCCCGCGCCTGAGCCCCAAGCCGGTCGGGCCCACTCCGGCGGCGCGAGGAAGGTCTGCTCCCTCTCAGCTTTGCGGCACCGCCACTTCCCGATGATAGGCCCGCAATAGTTCCCCCAACTCCGCCACGATCTGCTCCAAGGACTCGGACAGGGCCGCCAGGTTTGCCGCGTCGTCCTTGGCCAGGAAAGCGGCGGTGGCCACGTCGTTGGCCGTGCTGGCCGTCTGGGTGAAGGCGGCCACTTCCTCCTCCAAGGTCTGGCGCACCCGGCACATTCCCTCCGTGAGGGCCGCGGCACTGACCGCGTGGCGCCGGCCGTCTTCCACCGATTGCTGCGCGGCGCTCTCCACCTCGGTCACCGAGGCGGCCAACTCCTCGGTGGCCGCGGCGATGCCCTGGACTTGGTCCGTCGCCCCCTTGACGGAGCTGATGATGTTCGCCAGGGCCTCCCCCGCGACCCCCGCCCGCTCGGCCATCAGCTTGGCTTGACGCGCCCCCTCGTTCATGGCGTCCACGCCCGCCGCCGTGTGCCGGGCGACCTCCTCCACCAAGCTGGTGATCTCCTGGGCGGCCTGGGCCGAGCGGTCGGCCAGCCGGCGCACCTCGTCGGCCACCACCGCGAACCCCCGCCCGTGCTCCCCCGCCCGGGCGGCCTCGATGGCCGCGTTGAGGGCCAAAAGGTTGGTCTGGTCGGCAATCTCCCCGATCAACTGCACCATCTCCCCAATGCGGGAGGAGCGCTCCCCCAGGGTGTCGATGGCCGCCGTGGCATCCTCCACTACCGAGCGCAGCTTTTGCACCCCGGCCAGGTTGTCCCCCACCACCTTCCCGCCCTCGGTGGCGGAACGCTCCGCCTCGGCCGCCGCCTCGGCCACCGCCTGGGCCTTGGCCGCCACGTCCTGGATGGCCTCGCTCATCTGGTTCAGGATCTGCGCCCCCTGGATTGCCGTTTCCGCCTGCTGGCTGGCCTCCTCCCCGGAAGAGCGGGCCTGCTCCTCCAGTTGGGCCAGCTGTCCTCCCGCCTCCTGGGCCGCCGCAGCCTGATGGTTGGCCTGCTCCTCCAGGCTCTGACCGGTCTCCGCCGTGTAGCTGGCCACCTTGCCGATGGTGGAGCACATCTCATCCACCTCTCCCGCCGCCCGCTGCACCCGCCCGGCGATGCCCGCCAATTGCTTCAGCAAACCACGCAGGGAGGTCAGCAGGTGCTGAAAGGACCCCTGCATCGCCCCGACCTCGTCGTCCAGCGCCGCAGCGGCCATATCCTGATCCAAGTCCCCCTGGGCCGCTCGGCCCGCCACCCGCGTGAGCTCCCCCATGGGACGCACCACGTGCCGCAGCAGGGCGAACCCCACCAGCAACCCCGCGGTCGCGGTCGCCAGCCCCGTGATCGCCAGATGCACCCACACCGCTCCCAAGGCCGCCGCCGGTGCGGTCCTGGCCAGCGCGATCACCGACAGCACCGTCCCCGCCGCTGCCAGGAGGAACACCGCCACGAAGCCGCCGATCATCTTCACCCCGATGCCCACCGCCGTGAGCCGATGCCACCAGCCCTGCATGCCGTCCTCCCCCTTTGCCCCACCCCCGGCCAGCGCCTGCCCCATCCACCGAGTCCTGCAGGGCGAACCAGCGGAACTGGTCCCGCGGGCCCGGCGCCGCGGCACACCTCGTACCCCGCCTCTTCCCCCTGTCCCGCTAGCCGCCGGCGATGCGGACCCAGCCGGATCCCCGGCTGGCCACACCCCCGCTGAAGGGCACGGCGCCCTCACTCCGCTTCCTGCGCCCGGGCCTCCTCTTGCAAAAAGGCTGCCACCACCCGCGAGTCGAAGTGTTGGCCCGCGCCCCGCTCCAACTCCTCCCGCGCCGCCTCCCGGGACCAGGCGTCCTTGTACACCCGGCGCGAGGTCAAAGCGTCGTACACGTCCGCCACGGCCACGATGCGCGCCGACAGGGGTATCGCCTCCCGCGACAATCCCGCGGGGTACCCCGTGCCGTCCCATTTCTCGTGGTGGTACATAGCGATCTCCAGGGCGCGGGAGAGAAAGGTCTCGGAGACCTCCATCCGCCGTCGCAACTCCACCTCCGCCTCCCCCAGGACCTTGCCTCCCACCAAGCTGTGGAGCTTCATCACGCTGAACTCCTCCGGGGAGAGCCGCCCCGGCTTGAACAGGATCCCCTCGGGCACCGCCACCTTGCCCACGTCGTGCAGGACGCTGCCCGCCACCACCGCCTCACCGTACCCGGGCGAGAGTTCCGGAAACTGGCCTTCCAGCGCCCGAACCATCAACTCGCAATAGCGCTTGATGCGCGCCAAATGCCCCTCGATGTCGGGGTCCCGATGCTCCGCCAACTTGGCCAGGGCGGTGATGGAGACGTCCTGGACGCTATGCAGTTCGGCCAGCTCCCGCTCCAGTTCCCGCGCGGTCTGCCGGGCCCGGGTCACGTCCCTGGCCACCCCGAAATAGCCGAGGGCGCGCCCCTGGGCGTCCGCCAGACGAGTGATGGAGAGGAAGGACCACCACTCCTCGCCGCTCTTTTTCCGGTTCAAAAGCTCCCCCGTCCAGCGCCCCTCGCTCAACAGCTGATCCCAAAGCTGCCGGTACCGCTCGGGAGGGGTCTTGCCCGACTTTAGCACGGAGGCCGGCTGGCCGACCAGTTCCTCCCGGGAGTAGCCGCAGATCTGCTCGTAGGCAGGGTTCACCTCCCGGATCACCGCCTGCTCGTCGGTGATCACGATGCCATCCAGAGCGTCGCGGAAAGCGTCCGCCAGCGCCTGGGTCAGTTCCAAGGAGCTCATTCCCCCCTCTTGTGGGAGTACATGGCCACATCCGCCGCGTGCAGCAGCTCCTCGGCCCGTCTGCCGTCATGCCCGGCGGCGCCCACATCCACCTGCAAGCCGTCGAGGCAATCGGCCAACTTTCGGGCCAGCCGCTCTCCCAGCCGCCAGGCCACGGCCTCCGCACGACCGGGCAGGATCACCGCGAATTCGTCCCCACCGAAGCGGGCCACCGTGTCGCCGGGACGCACCGCGACGCCGATGAGGCGCGCCACCTCGGCCAGGGCCCGGTTACCCGCCAGGTGCCCGTGCCGGTCATTGTACCCCTTGAAATCCCTGAGGTCCAGCATCAGGAGGGACAGGGGCGTACCCTCCCGCCGGGCTCGGACGACCTGCCGGTCCAGTTCCTCCCGCAGGTAGCGGTAGTTTCTCACCCCGGTCAGCTCGTCCTCGAAAGCCAGCCGCTCCAGTCGGCGGATCTCCCGCCGGAAGGCCCAGGCGCCGGCCAGCAGCAGGGCGAAAATCGCGCTCACGCCCGTCAGCGGGATCAACCCGCGACCTGCAGCGACGACATAGCCCGCCGCCGCCCAGCCGCCCAGCACCAGGATCACCGGCACGTCGCCCATCCTCGTCAGCCGGCTACCCGCCGGGTAATCCGCACCGTCCCGTCCAGCTGCGCCTCATCGGTGTACTCGGAGGAGACGGCCAAGTCGTCCACCGCCGCCAATGATACCACGATGCCCGAGCAGGTCGGAAAACCCAGCTCGCCCCAGGCGTCATCGACGTGCGACGCTGCCCACCGCCCAGCCATGCCCATCCCTCACCTCGCAGCAGGGTGCATATTTTGTATCGGCATTTTGGCCCGATTCTTTAGCCAAATGCGCCCATCCTGCCGGGGGCACCCCTGTCCGGTACCGTCACCCGCATCCCTCCTCAGCGGCGCACGGAAAACTCCGTGCAGCCCTCCTCCGCCGCCGGCAGCGACTTCACCCACGACACCCGGGCCGCCGGCGGGCCCCGGCGCGCCCAGGCCACCAGGCGCTCCACCGCCTCCGGCGGCCCCTCCAAAAAGGCCTCCACGCTCCCGTCCGGCAGGTTGCGGACCCAGCCGGCGACCCCCATCGCCACCGCCTCCCGGCGCATGCTTTCCCGGTACCACACCCCCTGCACCCGGCCGCCGATCAAAAGCCGCACCGCCATGCTGCTCATCCCGCCGCCGCAGCGCGTTCCACGGCCTGCACCAGCTGTGCGTAGGGACGCGCCCCCACCAGTTGCAGCCGCCCCATCAAGAGCGTGGGAACCGCCGAGATGCCCAGCCGGTGGGCCTCCCGCAAGTCTTCGGCCACGGCCGGTCGCATCCAGCCCTCCCGCAGGCAGCGGCTAAACCGCGCCTCGTCCAGCCCCGCCTCCCGGGCCGCCGCCGCCAGCACGTCCGGATCACTGATGTCCAAGCCGTCTCTAAAGCAAGCACGGTACACCGCCCGATGGTAGGAGGGGAAATCGCCCTCCTGCTGGGCTAACTTGGCGCCTTCCAGGGCCAAGCGGGAGGATACCCGCAGGTAGTCAGGCCGCAGCACCAGGTTCGGCGCCACCAACTCCCGGCTGCGCCGCACCCGCCGCTGGGCCTCGGGCGAAACGGGGCGAGGCGGTAGCGTCCGGCGCAACTCGAAAGCCCGCCAACGCACCCGGACACCCCGCTCGCGCGCCAGCCGCTCCAGGGGTTCCTCCACGATGTAGCAGAAAGGTCACAAGTAGTCGGAAAAAAGGGTGATCTGCAAGGCTGTTACCTCACTTTTGCCGCTCTTTTTCAGATCGACTCCAACTTCATGCCCAGACGGCGCAACGCCGCCGCGGCCACCCCATCCCCCGCCGTGAGCCGCCCCGTGAAACTGCCGTCGTGGATCCAGCCCGCGCCGCAGGCGGGACTGCCCGAGCGCAGCAGGGCCGCCCCTGCATCGGCCGCCTGGGCCAGGCGCGCCGCCTCCTGCGCCCCCCGCAAGAAGGCCGCCGTCACGTCCTCCCCCGCCGCCGTCAGCACCCGCGCCGCGGCGTCCAGGACCGCCGCTCCGTCGCCGCCCGTGATCTCGGCCGCAGGCCGCGGCGTGGGCAACCCCCCCAGCTGCTCGGGGCAAAACGGCAGGGCATGCCCCGCCCGCAGCAGGCTCTCGGCCCGCGGATCGGACCGATCCCCTCCGTCATAGGCGCAGCGCAGGCCCACCAGGCAGGCGCTGACCAGGGTGCAGCCGCCCGTTCGGCATCACCGCCTTCCCTTATGGGGCCAGTTTACCTCCCCCGCTTCGGCCTGTCCAGCCGCGGCGAAAAGCGGGCTCCCACCCAGCCGCGCGGCAGGAACGGGGAGTTTTGGGTCGAAAAATAAGGCTTAATATATGGCTTTGCAAGTTCACCTCGCAGGTCGCCGCAAAGGGGGAGCCCGCATGCCGCGCCGCAGTTTCCTGCGTTCCCGCAGCATCCAAAAAAAACTGGTCCTCCTGGCCGTCATCGGCACCGCGATCATCGGCATTCTGACCTCCCTGCTCCTCTTCCTCTCCTACCGCAGCTATCTTCTGCCCACCTTGGAGCAGAAGAACCGGGAACTGGCCCAGGAGATGGCCACCACCGAGGAGATCCACCTGCAGCAATGCCAAGCGGATGTCGTCGCCCTGGCCGCCGCCTCCCCCGCCCTGTCCTCCCTGCGGGGCGCCGCCCTGCAGCGCTTCCTGCGGCGCACCCTGTCCTCCCAGGTTCTGTTCAACGGCCTGTCGGTCACCGACCGGCAGGGCCGCATGATCGGCCTCGTGCCGGCGGATCCCTCCCTTTTGGGCAAGAGCTTCCTGCAGCGCGCCTACGTGCGGGACGCCCTGGCCGGCCACACCCACGTCTCCCAGGCCTTTCTCGCCGCAACGGGCAACTACGTGGTGGTGGTCTCCGCCCCCATCCGCAACGCGGCAGGTCAGATCACCGGCACCCTGAACGGCGCCCTGCACCTGGAGCTTGTCGACAACTACCTCCACGTGGTCAGCCACATCGGCAAGACGGGCTTCATCCTGGTGTACGATCCCCGCGGCAACATCATCTCCTCCCCCCGGGCCAGCCTGGTGGGCAAGAACATCCGACAGCTGACCCATCGCTCCACCGGCTTCCCCGCCCAGCGGCCCTTCTCCTTCACTCTCGCCGGCCAGACCTATGTCGGCAGCCGGGTCCTGGTCCCCGCCACCGGCTGGCGGGTGCTGGCGGCCCAGTCAGGCCGCGAGCTGGAGGGACCGCTTTTCGCCGGGCTGCTGCGCCTGGCCCTGCTGCTGCTCCTGGCCCTGGCGGCGGCGGTGTTGATCAGCGTCTACCTGGCGGAGCGCCTGCTCATCCGGCCCCTCCTGGAGATCGGCCGGGTGGCGGAGGACCTGGCCAAGGGTCTGCTCTCCAGCCGAGCCGCCCTGGTGGGCAACGATGAGTTGGGCAACCTCGCGGGAAGCATCAACCACATGGCCGACAGCATCCAGCATCTCACCGAAGACCTGGAGACCGCGCTTTTGGACACCGCCCTGGCCCTGGGCAAGACGGTGGAGGAGAAGGACCACTACACCGAGGCCCACTGCGAGCGGATGGCCCAGATGTGCATCCAGGTGGGGCGGGAACTGGGCCTGTCCGAACCGCGCCTGCGGACGCTGCGCTTCGCCGCCGTGCTGCACGACGTGGGGAAGATCACCGTACCCAGCCGCATCCTGCGCAAGCCGGGACCCCTCACTCCCGACGAGTGGCAGGAGATCACCAGGCACCCCGCCACGGGAGAACGGATCATCGGCAGCGTGGCCGCCCTGGGCGAGGTGGCCCGGATCGTGGGTCAGCACCACGAGCGCTACGACGGTCAGGGATATCCCAACGGTCTGGCCGGCGAGGCCATATCCCTGGAGGCCCGCATCGTGGGGGTGATCGACGCCTTCGACGCCATGACCTCCGACCGCCCCTACCGCAAGGCCCTGTCCGTGGAGCAGGCCCTGGCCGAATTGACCCACACCGCGGGCACCCAGTTCGACCCGCAGGTGGTGCAGGCCCTTCAAACCGTCCAGGCTCGCTGGGCCGACCAGTCCGCCCACCTGTGTCCCGCCCCTGACATCCCAAGCGTTTGACGCCGCCGCATCCCCCCAGGCGACGCGGGAAAGAATCGGGATGCGAACCGCGCCGCGGCTTGACAGGCATCCTGTCCCTTTGGTATGCTGGTTTTGATAAGGATTATCATTATCAAGCAAGGTAGGGGTGGGCAGTGCAGCTTTCCTCCCGCACCGACGCGTCCCGCCGCTCCCGGCTGGCCCTGTTCCTGGCCGTCATGGGGCCGGGGCTGGTGGCGATGCTGGCCGACACCGACGCCGGCAGCGTGGTCACGGCCGCCCAGAGCGGCGCCCGCTGGGGCTACCACCTGCTGCTCCTGCAATTGGTGCTGGTGCCCATCCTGTACCTAGTTCAGGAGCTGACCGTGCGTCTGGGCGTGGCCACCCAGAAAGGCCACGGCGAGCTGATCCGCGACGTCTTCGGACCTTCCTGGGCCTGGCTGTCCGTCTCCACGCTGATGCTGGCCTGCGTCGGCGCCCTGGTCACCGAGTTCTCCGGCATCGCCGGCGTGGGCCTCCTCTTCGGAGTATCACCATGGCTCACCGTGCCCGTCTTCGTGGTCCTGCTCCTGGCGGTGGTGTACACCGGCTCCTACCGCCGGGTGGAGCTGGCGGCGATCCTGATGGGGCTGGGCGAGTTCGCCTTCCTGGGGGTGGCCGTGGCCGCCCACCCCGACCCGGGACTGATCACCTCCGACATGCTGCACTTTCCCCTGTCCAACCCCCGGTACATGTTCCTGCTGGCCGCCAACATCGGCGCGGTGATCATGCCGTGGATGATCTTCTACCAGCAGTCCGCCGTGGTGGACAAGGGGCTCACCGCCGAGCATCTGCGCTCGGCCCGGGTGGACACCGCTTTGGGAGCCGTCCTGACGCAGCTCGTGATGGCCGCCGTGCTGGTGGGCACCGCCGCCACCATCGGCACCGCCAACCCTCGAGCCCCCCTGAACACGGTGCAGCAGATCGCCGACGCCATCACCCCTTTCCTGGGCATCAGCGTAGGCCGGATGGTTTTCTCCCTGGGGATGCTGGGAGCCTCCCTGGTGGCGGCCATCGTGGTCTCCCTCACCGCCGCCTGGGGCCTGGGGGAGGTGGCCGGCTACCGCCGCTCCCTGGCCCATCGCCCCCTGGAGGCCCCCTGGTTCTACGGCGTGTTCACCGCGTCGTTGCTGCTGGGGGCCGCCGTGGTGCTCTCGGGCGTCAACCTGGTGAACCTGAGCGTGGCCGTCGAGGTGATGAACGCCTTGCTGCTGCCCCTGGTGCTGGGCTTTCTGTTCCAGCTGGCGCGCCGCGCGCTGCCGCCCCCCTACCGCCTTAGCGGCGCCTACGGGTGGACGGTGGGTGCCGTCATCGTCCTCACCACGGCCATGGGTCTGTTTGCCGGCCTGGCCGGGATCCTGGGCTGATGGTGCATCAGACGGCGCGCCCGGAGCGGACCAGGACGGCCGCGGCCAAGAGCGCCATCGCCGTGGCGTACCCGTAGGCATCCACCGGAGTGAGCTGATACAAAAGGCCCATGAGCACATTGGCCAGGAACAGTCCGACGCTCCTGGCGCCGGTGAGCGCTCCCATGCCGCCGCCGGTGCGAAGGGTGGGCACCAGCCTGGCGATGAGCACCGGCTCCAGGGTCTCCACCACGCCCAGGGCGAAACCCAAGACAGCCACGGGCAGGAAGAAACCCCACCAGGGCCATGCCAAGGCGTAGGCCAGGGCCAGGCCCAAGGACCCGACGCCAGCCCCCAGATATCCCAGCGCGGCCAGTTCCCGCACCGACCCGCGGGCCCGCCGCCCGAAGAAAAGCCCCGTGAAGGCCGACACCCCCAGGAAGACCACGTAGGACAAAACACCCAGCAGCCGACTGTGCATCCCCTGGGCCACGGTCAGGATGGGAAAACCCAAGCTGTAGGTACTGAAACCGTAGAGGGCCGCCGCCACCAGCACCCCGCGGTAGAGGATCCGATCGCGGGAGGAGACGGTGGCCGGTTCCCCCGACGCGGCTTTGACCCGCCGCCGTTCGGGGTCCCGCACCGTCGCCAGCAGCAGGGTCGACACGACCAGGGGCAGGATGGTCACGGCGAACAGCTGCGGCAGGGGCCAGCGAACCGCCACCGCGGCCAGGACGTACAAACCGGCCAGCATGCCGCCGCCCACGTCCAGAAAATGCAGGAAGCCGAAAGCCCGGCTGCGATGCGCCACCGCCACCTGCTCCGTGAGCATGGCCCGGCGGGAGGGAGTGCGAAAGTTGCGCGCCCACCAACCCGCGGTGAAGAGGGCCACGGCCGCGGCGGGGGCCGCGAAGAGGCCGCTCAGGGACAATAGCGGGATGAAGCTGTTTCCCAACACGGCCATCCGGCGGTGGCCGTGCCGATCCCCCAGGCGCCCCCCCCACCAGGCAATGACCGCCCCGGGCCCATAGGCCAAGGCCATCGCCAAACCATACACCCAGACCGGGGCGTGGAGGGCGAGCACCAAGAACAGCGGAAACGCCGCCAGCACTGCCTGGTACCCCAGATCCGCAAAGAAGGCGGATCCCGCGATCTTCCACACCTGCGCCGTGAGCCAGGACTCCTCCTTCGCCACTACATCGCCTCCCCCAGCGGTCCCTGGATCCAGACCAAACTTATGCATCGATCCCTCCGGTTCCTGCTGCGGCGTCCGTGGATTCCCCCCTCGGAGCGGAACGGCAGTCGCCATCGGGGGGATGCACCCGTCGCATGGAACGCCACAGAGCCAGGTCGTAGACGACCTTCACCATCCCGCCGCCCCAGCTGCGGCGCAACCTGCAGGAGCAAGTCGGCCGGCTCCTACGCCGGCAGCACCCGTGGGGACATGGTGGTTCCGGACCGATGATTCTGGTACACTGTTGCCGTGATCCTTCCCGACTTCGCCCACAACCAATCCCGCACGGAGGATAACCCAGATATGCTTCAAAAATACCGTTGCCGTCCGATCGAGGCCCTGGCGGACGAAGAGAACCAACGCCTAAAGGATAATCTTCGTCTCAGCGTCCCTGAACGTATTGTTAAGTGTTGCGAGATATCAGATGATCTACTGGAGATAAAGAAGGTGGTTTCCGGTGCTGTTGCGCACCATGTTGGAAGTAAATGACCCGCTTGCTGAGCTGATGGTGCCGAATTGCCTGGTCGGGGGGCTTGCCGTAAGCGCATACGGAATGATTCGGGGCACAGGAGATGTTGACTTCCTGGCTATGCTTGATGGGGACAAAATTGATGCTCTTAGTCAGGCAGCAAGGAAAGCGCAATTGGGTTACAAATATACCAAAACCGGCATAGATGCTCCTATAGTCGACGTGATTTAGTTGATAGCCCCCGACGTTGTCCATATAATTATGGCTAAATATGCATATGAGCCGGACTTCATGTCACGCGCCAAGGCTTTTGAGTACGAGGTCCATCAATTTAACGTTATTGCTCCAGAGGATTTGATCGTTTCAAAGCTTCGAGCTTTCGGCCACTACGACAAAGAGGACGTACTTGCCATCCTGTCTACCGACACTCCCATAGACTTTGATTATCTTCACGAAATTACAATTGTTGCCCACCTGTCCATGTATTGGGCAAAGATACAAGAAATGCAGAATGCGCCCGGTGAATATTCTCCGCAACAGCCCTTCGGCACCAGAGCGGGGAGCGGGTAAGATTCAAGCCATAGCCAGGCGAACCCATGGGGAAAGACGCCGGACCCGACCGGACCGCCTTTCGCGATGGCCCAAAGCCGGCGTGCAACTGCACTCGAACCTTCAGCACACCTGCCTACGCGCCCCATGCACCTACAACTGAAGCCGCAGCGCTCCTACACGTTGCGGTTGGGAACCGGCAGTGCGCTTCACGCTTCCCCCGGCGCCACCCGGTCCCCCTGGGGCTGACGGCACGGCCGTCGGCCAAGACCCGCGAGAGCGGGACACCTAAATCGGCCAGCTACCTCCCCATCCGCTCGCACATGAGACGGCACCAGTCTTTGGGCATAGTCCCACGAGCGGTGCCGCTAAAGCTTTGGGCCCTTTCCTCCGATAACATGGCCGAGGCGCGAGTGCGAACATACTTTCGTGAAAGGAGCCGCCGCCTTGGCCAACTCTCGTCCTGCGCTGGTCGATCGCCTGCTGCACTTCTCCCTGCAAGGCAAGATCACCGGCGGGTACGGCATCCTCTTTCTGCTGCTCCTGGTGGTTGGCTATCTCGGCCTGCAGGGCATCCAGCGGCAGGCCGCATCCCTGGCGACCCTGGCCGCCGTGCGGCAGACGGAGCAGATAAGCAACAACCTCCTGCGCCGGGATCTACAGGCCGATGTCCTACTGACCAGCCCCGCCGACCAGGCTAAAGCGACCGCCCTGCTGCACGCCCAGCGCTCGGACGCCGCCGCCCTGGGCCGAGCCGCGCCGTTACCCGGCCTGGGCCCCCTGGCCGCCGCCCAGGCCTCCTACGCCCGGGCCGAGGCCGCCGCCCTCAGCGGACATCCGTCCCGCCTCTCCTCCTCCCTGGTCCGGGTGCTCGCCGCCGACCGCGCCTTCCGGGCGGGCCTCGACCGGTCCGCCTCGTCGATCACCCGGGCGGCGTCCACCGCCCAGCACTCCTCCCAAGCGGCCATCGCCCTGGTCACCGTGGTGTCCGTCCTGCTCACCTTCCTCATCGGCCGCTTTCTGGCGCGGCGCATCGCGACCCCGGCCGTGGCCCTGGCCGCAGCGGCCAGCCGGGCGGCCGCCGGCGACCTCACCCGCGAGGTGCCCCGCATCACCTCGGGGGACGAGGTGGAGCAGCTCGGCCGCTCCTTCGGCCAGTTGATGGACAGCCTGCGGCGGCTTTTGAGCCGCATGGAGGAGGCCTCGCAGCAGATCTCCGGTCTCGGGGGAAATATCCACGGCTCGGCGGAGAACATCTCCCAGGTGGCCCAGTATACCACCGAGACCGTGAGCAGCCTCTCCGAACGGGCAACCGCCCAAGTGCAGGAGGCGCAGGACACCTTCAGCGCCCTGGAACAGTTGCGGCGCACCATCGCCGAGATCGGGGAGGGCGCCGCCACCCAGGCCACCCACGTGGAGCAGACCTCCACCCTGGTGAGCCAGATGGCGCAGGCCATCGACGAGGTGGCCACCCGCGCCCAGGCCGTGGCCATGGCCGCCGCCCAATCCACCAGTTCGGCTCAGGAAGGCGGGCAGGTGGTGGACCGGGCCGTCGCCGGCATGGAGGAGTTGCAAGAGACCATCCACCAGGGCGCCGAGCGCATGCACCAACTGGACGAGCACTCCGCACGCATCGGCGAGATCGTCCAGGTGATCAGCGACATCGCTGACCAAACCAACCTTTTGGCCCTGAATGCCGCCATCGAGGCCGCGCGGGCCGGGGAGAACGGCCGCGGTTTCGCCGTGGTGGCGGCCGAAGTGCGCAAGCTGGCGGAGCGCTCCAGCTCCTCCGCCAAGGAGATCGCTACCCTGATCGCTACGGTGCAGGGAGCCACCCGCAACGCGGTCCAGGCCATGGAGAGCGGCACCCGGGGCGCGGGAGCCGCCGTGTCGCTGGCCACCTCCGCCGGTCGGGCGCTGCACACCATCGTGGAGATGATCGAACAGGCCGCCGGTCAGATCCAGGGCATCTCCGCGGCCACCGAGGAGCTGTCCGCCTCCAGCACCGAGGTGGTCCGGGCGGTGGAGGCGGTGGCCGAGATCAGCCGCCAACACGCCAGGTCCACGGGAGAGGTGGCCCAGGAGGCGGCGCAGGTGCTGCGTTTCGTGCAGGAGCTGACCCGGTCCTTCCAAGAGATGTCCGCCGCGGTGGACGACATCAGCACCACCGCCGCCCTGACCAGCGACAACGCCGCCGGCACGGTGCAATCGGCCCAACAGCTGTCCCACCTGGCAGGAGACCTGACGGCCCTGGTGAACACTTTCCAGCGCTGAGCCCCCCGCGCCTCACCTGCCCTACTCCGGAGGATAGGGGCCATATACGTCCGGCAGATAGCGGCGGTACAGGTCGGCGTTCACCACCCGGGGATGGCCGGTCCGCCACGCCCGCAGGGCCGCCAGGTCCAGGTCCGCCCAAACCACCGTCTCCGCCCGGGGGTCGGCCGCCTCGGCCAGGACGCCGTCCTGGCCCGGGGTGAGTTCCCACGGGGCGTAGATCCCGCTCTTGCCCTCCAGGGTGTAGCCGAACAGCTCCCCCACCAGCGCGCTTTGCACCCCGAAGACCCGACTCTCCTGCACCCGGGGCCAGATACCGCGCAGGGCCTTGTACCGGTTGTAAGGCTCGGGGTTGGCCGTGGGCAGCAGCACCACCTCCGCCCCCAAGGCCGCCAGCAGGCGGAAGGTCTCGAAGAAGGTGGCGTCCATGCACACCGGCAGGGCCAGCTTCCCCCATCCGGCGTCATACACGGCCAGCTCGTCGCCCGGAACCAGGCCCCATTGCTCCTCCAGGGGGAGCAGGTGGGTCTTGGCCTGGCTCAAAAGAGGCGTCCCGTCCGGGCCAAAGAGGGTGCCCACGTTTTGCACCCCCCGTCCCACCGCCCGGGGCAGGCTGCCGGCCGCCACCCAGATGCCCCAGGTGCGGGCCACCTCCGTGAACACGGCGCGGTAGACCCGGTACAGGTAGGGGTCCAGGAAGGCGAAAAGGTCCGCCGGCCGCAGCGGGCCGCCGGCCAACAGCCGCCCGGCCTTGCGAGACAGCCCCGGCACCATGCCGAGCAGGGGCAGGGCGACGTCCTCGGGAAACACCACCAGCCGTGCGTCCTCCCGCACCGCCCGTGCCGCCAGATCGTGCATCCGCCGCGCCCACACCGCGGGGCTGGCGGTCAAGAAAAGCTTCAGCTGCACCGCCGCCACCCGCACCGGGCCGCCCGGCGATATTGCAAGGCGCGGTCGGGAAGCTTGGGAACGGGGGCGGTAGCGGCTGCGCCGGGCCAGCACCAGCCGCAGCAGGGCCTCGGTGAGGCTCAAGGCTGCTCCTCCCGCCAGAACAGCGGCAGGTGGCGCCGGTACAGGGACCGGTTCAGGTGGCGGCGCAGGGGATACGACCGCCGCACGGCGGCGATCTCCTGCGGCGGGAAGTCCGCCACCGCCCACTCCTGGTCGCGGACCAAAAAACCCGTCTCTCCCGGGGTGAGCTCGCAGGGGGCCAAGACCGCCGTGCGGTGCGCCCACAACTCATCGCCCGAGCGTCCCCAAAAACCGCACTCCAAGGCATAAGTCTGGTTGCCCTGCACCTGGGCCCAGGTGCCCCAAAGCTGCTCCACCTCCCGATAGGGGGCGGGGCGCGTCACGGGAGCCAGGAACACCTCGGCCCCCTCCAGGGCCAGGATGCGCCCCACCTCGGGCACCCAGGCGTCGTTTCCCACCAAGAGACCGATCTTGCCCCAAGGACTCGGGGCAAGCTCCAGCGTCTGGCCGGGACGCACTCCCCAGGCGGCCTCCCGGGCCGAGGGATGGGTCTGGGCGGTGCGCAGGATCTCCCTTCCTGCCGGATCGAAGAGCACCGCCTCGTGCCGCAGCCCCCCGTCCCCCGCCGGTAGCAGGAAGCTGCCCGGCGCCAGGTACAGCTCGAACTCGGCGGCCACACCCTGGGCGATGGCCAGCCCCTCCTCCAGCCCCCCGGCCTGCTCCGCCACCCGGCGGGAAAGCTCCGGGCCGAAGGACCACGGTCGCCCCAGATCCAACAGCTTTAGGCCCAGCATCCCCGGCAGCAGCAAGAGGTCCGCCCCCTGTTCCCGGGCGCTGCCGGCCAAGAGGCGCAGCAGGGAGCGCCAGCCCTCCAGGTCCCGAAAGTCCGGCCAACGCATCCCCCTGGCCGCCGCCCGCCCGCCTCTCATCGCGACCCTCGGATGCGCCAGATGAACACCGAGCCCAGCACGAACCAGAAGAAGGTCAGGGCGAAGAGGGAGCGATAGCCCAGGGCCAGGACGATCCCCCCGCCCAGGGCGGCCGCCACCACCTGCGGCAGGGTCTCGGCAATGGACCAGATGCCCATGTCCTTGGCCGCCGCCGCCCGGGCGGGCAGCACGTCGATGGCCAGGGCCCAGTCGACGCTGGTGTAGGCGCCGTAGCCCACCCCGAAGAGCAGGCCCAGGAGGAAGGTCAGCGCCAGGGAGTCCCCCAAGGCGAAAGCCAGGGCCGTGATCCCCATGAGGATGCCCACCCCGGCCACCAGGCTCTTGCGCCCCCAGCGGTCCGAGACCACGCCGGCCAGAAACGAGGCGCCGGTGGCCGCCAGCATGGCCGCCAGCATCACGTCGGCGGTGGTGTTCTTGTAGGCCGCCACATGCAGCACGTCCCGCAGGTAGTAGGCCAAGAAGTCCAGCACGGTGTAGAACCCCAACATGACCAACAGACGCGTGAAGAACAGCCAGGCGAAATCCGGATAGCGCCGCGGGCTGATCCAGAAGGAGCGCCAGAAATCGCCCCAGCGCTGCCGGGACGGCGCGATGCCGCGCGGCTCGGACACGCCCGCCACCGTCAGCGCCATCCCCGCCAACTGCACCGCCGCCAGGATCCAGTAGAAGCCTTGGGGATGGGCCGGGTGAAAGAAGAAGCGCGCTCCCACCAGCCCGGCGATGGCCCCCAGCACCAGCATAATCCCCATGTAGCCCGAAGCCGTCCCCCGCTGCTCGGGGGGCACCACGTCGGGGATCAGGCCGTTGTAGGCGCCGCCCGCCACGTTGCTGAACAGCTGCACCAGCACGAAGCCCGCCAGATACCAGGAAAGGTCGGGAGCGTAGCCCATGGCCAAAAGGGCACCGCAGGTCCCCAAGGTGCCCACCAGCAAGAAGGGCGCGCGCCGGCCCCCCTTCCCCGGCCAACGGTCGGAGAGCGCCCCGGCCACCGGCTGCACCACCATGGCCGTGGCCGCCCCCACCGCCAACACTAGGGCCAAATAGGCCGCCTTCGCTCCCGCCGCCACGAAGCGCAGGATGTCCACCTGGATCACCACGGTGATCAGGGTGCCCCAAAGAAAGTTGCGGGAGAACCAATACACGCTCAGGAACAGGTTGTCCCGCACCGACAGTCGGGACAGCTCCCTCGCCGCCAAGGCGATCCTCCTCCGCGGGGCTGCATGCCCCGCCCTTTCCATTAATTGACGCCGATTCATCATACACCAGCGCCGCCGGTATGGGCAAGGCAAGGGCCCTTGGACAGGCCCCGACCGCGAATGCTACAATGTCTTGACCAAGGACGGAGGAATGACCACGCAGACTTGGCAGCGCAACCTGTACCTGCTCTGGACAGCCCAATTCGTACTGCTCATGGGCACCAGCATGGTGATACCCTTCCTACCCCTGTACGTGGAGCAGTTGGGCGTCCACGCCCTAAGCCGGGTGGAGCTGTGGTCCGGGGCCATCTTCTCGGTCAGCTTCCTCTTGGCCGCCCTGGTGTCCCCCCTGTGGGGCCACCTGGCCGACCGGCGCGGCCGCAAGATCATGGTGGTGCGCTCCGGCCTGGCCCTGGCCTTGGCCAACGCCCTCATGGCCGCCGCCACCTCCCCGCTGGAGCTCCTCTTGCTGCGGGCCTTCCTGGGGCTGTTCGCCGGCTTTCTCCCCGCCGCCGTGGCCCTGGTGGCCAGCGCCGCTCCCCGGGAGCGCCTGGGCTGGGCCCTGGGGATCTTGCAGACCGGCGCGGTGGCGGGGTCCGTGTCCGGCCCCCTGCTGGGCGGCGTCCTGGCCGACACCGTGGGGCTGCGCAGCGTGTTCCTGATCACGGCCGGTCTGTGCCTGGCCGCCTCCCTCCTGGTGGTGTGGCAGGTGCGGGAGCATTTCCACCCCGCCCCTCCCGCCCGGCGGGCGCGGCACGGCTTCGCCTCCCCCCTGCGCCAGCCGGCGCTGCGGGCCATGTTCCTGGTCTTCTTCACCAGCCAATTTGCCGTCATGAGTGCGGAGCCCATCATCGCCGTGTACGTGCGCACCATGTACCACGACCCCCGCCTTCTGGCCAGCGTGGCGGGAGCGGTCTTCGCCATGGTGGGGGTCGGCAACGTGCTGGCCTCTCCCTTCCTCGGGCGGCGCAGCGACCGCCTGGGCTACCGGCGCGTGCTGCTCATCTCCCTGGCCGGGGCCGCCCTTTTCTACCTGCCCCAGGCCCTGGCCGCCGGACCGTTCCAGCTGGGAGCCATGCGCCTGTTCGCCGGCGCTTTCGTGGGCGGCATCATCCCCACCGCCAACGCCCTGGTGGGGCGCTTCAGCCTGGAGGGGCAGCAGGGCGGCTCCTACGGCCTGACCTCCTCGGCCTTCTTCCTGGGCAACGTGGTCGGCCCCCTGGCCGGCGCCGGCATCGCCGCCTCCTGGGGTATCCGCTGGGTTTTCCCCGTGACCAGCCTGCTCCTTTTGGCCAACGCCTGGTGGGTGTGGCACGCCGTCCGGGAGCCCGTTGCCGCTTCGGACACGCAGGCCTGAAGCATGAGTTATGAAGAGGCCCTGTGGCGCGGGTTGTGGGCGATCTGAAGAAAATTTCGCCGCAAAAGGGGCTGGACTAAATCCGGCCCTTTTGTTATGATCAACTGGGGTGTCCTGA
>JAJZIM010000058.1 GCA_021810565.1 Bacillota bacterium | reverse complement strand
GCCTGCGGAGGAAAGCGCTCTCCTCGACCAGGTTGGAGCCCGGCCGCGCTCATGGCCGCGATCCGTTCCGCCCTACCCCTGGGCTTCCGTGGTCCGGGGCTGGAGAGGCACCCCGGAGCGGGTCCTGGAACCTGGCTCCAACGTAGCGCGGTCATCGGCCGGCATGCCTCCCGCGCCGGGTCTGGTCAGCCGGGCATTCGGGACCTTGGTCCCTCATGCCCACGGCTTTCGCCGTGGGTGGCTGACGCTCAAAAATATCCCCCCCGTGCCAGGAGGTAGACCACCCCTCCACCCAGGGCGAAGGAGCAAAGGTGCCCCAAGAGCTCGCCGCCGCGGGCCATCCAGAAGGCACGCCCCGGATACAACTCCACCCGCGAGGTCTGCTCCCCCTGCTGATCCGTCAGGTACGCCCCGCCCACCCGGAAAGCCAGGAGCAGGCCCGCAAGCTCCCGGCGCTCCTCGGCCGTGAGCGCCCCCGCCTCGGCCTTGCGGCGCAGCACCAGATAGGAACGCCCTTCCCGCACCGCCCGGGCCTCCGCCTTGAGTTCCATCGGCAAGCGCCGCCCGTCCACCCGCCACAGCAGGGTCCGGCGCGGCCGCCAGGCCGTGATGGCGAAGCCCTGAGCCTCCAGCACCCGGGCCAGCAGTTGCTCACCCCGGCCGGCCCGGCGGATCTGCCGCTGGGCGCGCCGGCGCAGCCATGCCCGCCGCCCCACGGCCCAGGCGGCCATGGCCGCCAGCCCCCCGTAGACCAAGGCCGTACCGTGCAGCCGTCCCCACCTCCCTCTGAGCGCTGGGGATTGCTTCGCCAGCCTGGCCGGATATTCCTGCGGGCCGGACCTTCTGGCCCTCGGCATCGCCCCGTGCTATACTCGGCCGGGAGGTGGTGCCCGGTGGACGCGCTGTACCTGGCCGCCGTGGCGGCTCAGCTGCGGGAGCGCTTGATCGGTGCCCGCGTGCAGCGGGTGGTGCAGCCGGAGCGGGAGGAGGTCCACCTGGTGCTCCGCACGCCCTCGGGAGAGGAGCGGCTGCTCCTGTCCGCCCACCCCGCCACCGCCCGGGTGCACCTGACCTCCCAGGCCAAGCGGGCGCCGCGCGTGCCGCCCCTTTTCTGCATGGTGCTGCGCAAACATTTGGAGGGCGGCCGCCTGGAGGAGCTGGCGCAGCCCCCCTTCGAGCGCATCCTGCACCTGATCTTCCGCTCTCGAGACGAGTTGGGCGACGAGGTCCGGGTGCGCCTGACCGCCGAGCTGCTCGGCCGGCAGGCCAACCTCATCCTCACCGACCCCTCGGGCAAGATCCTGGACGCGCTGCGCCGGCAACCACCGGGGGACGGTGGCCGCCGGGAACTCGTTCCCGGCCGCCCCTACGTGGCGCCGGCCCCCTTTAGCCGACCTACTCCCGACCGGATCACCCCGGCCGAGCTGGCCGAGGCGGTGCGAAGCGGCGACACCCCGCTGTGGAAGGCCCTCCTGGGAGCATGCGCCGGGCTGTCCCCCTGGATGGCCCGGGAGGTGGCCTTTCGGGCCGGCTGCGACCCGCTCTCCCCCGCCGACACGGCCTCGTCTTCGGATCTGGAGCGGCTGGCGGCGTCGGCGCGGGAGGCGTCCCGCTGGTTCGCCGGGCCCTTCTCCCCCACCCAGGTATATGGTCCGGATGGCTTCCTGGCCGCCGTGGCGCCGAGCTACCCGCCGCAGGCACCGTGCCGCACCATGGCCGACCCCAGTGAACTGGCCGACGCCTTCTATGGCGTCCGGGACGAGGCCGAGCGCACCGACGCCCAGCGCGCCGAGCTGGCCAAGGTCGTCTCCCGGGCCATGCGCCGCTGCCGACACAAGCTCGCCCTCCAGGAGGAATCCCTGCGCGTCGCCGAGGGGGCGGAGGAGCTGCGTCACCGGGGCGAGCTCTTGACCGCCAACCTGCATCTTTTGCGCCCCGGGATGAGGAGCATCCGCCTTCCCGACTATACCCGCCCGGACGAGCCGCCGGTGGAGATCGAACTGGACCCCACCCGCTCCCCCGCCGCCAACGTCCAGGCCCTCTTCCGCCGCTACAAGAAGGCCAAGAGCACCCAGGTGCTGGCGGCCGTCCAGCGGGACCGAACCCTGGAGGAGTCGGCCTACCTGGCCACGGTGGCCGAGGGTCTGGCCGCGGCGGAGAACCCCGCCGACCTGGCCGACATCCGCCAAGAGCTTATCGCCCAGGGATACCTGCGCGCCGGCCCCCGCCCCGCCGCCGCAGTCGACCCGGCCCGGCCGGCGCGCTTTCGTTCCTCGGAGGGCTTTGAGATCTGGGTGGGCAAGAACAACCGGCAAAACGACCGGCTGACCATGCAGCTTGCCCATCCGGAGGACCTGTGGTTCCACGTCAAGAACCAGCCCGGCTCCCATTGCCTGGTGCGCTGCCAGGCCGGCCGAGTTCCGGGGCCCCGGACCCTGGAGGAGGCGGCCCTGCTCGCCGCCTACCACAGCGCCGCCCGTCAGGGCAGCCATGTGGACGTGGACTACACCCTGCGCCGCCACGTGAAGAAGCCTCCCGGGTCCAAGCCCGGCTACGTCACCTACACCCACCAGCGCACCCTGCAGGTGACCCCCGAGGCCGCGGCGATCCAGCGGCTCTCCCGGGAAGGCTAGTGGCGCACCACCTGCCAGATGGTCGGATCCTCGATCCCCAGCCGCCACAGCACGATGCCCCGCAGGCCGTAGCCCACCGCCACCTTGACCTGGCGGGTGAAGGTGTTCAGGTTCTGGTACCACACCTGGTGCAGCACGCCGTCTTCATAGAAGGCGAAATGGTCGGCGTGGGGGTGCGCCCGGTCGTACTTGCGGGCCAAGGCCGCGGCCTGGAAATAGGAGAGGGCAGCCGCACCGCTTTGCCCGTTGGCCGTCCAGTCGTAGCCGTAGGCGGGCACCCCCAGGACGATCTTGGCGGGCGGCACCACCCCCACGGCATAGCGCACCACCCGCTCCACCCAGCGCCGGGAGGCGATGCTGCCCGGGGCGGAGTCGCTGGAGTGCTGGTCGTAGGCCATGATCATCAAGAGGTCGGCCCAGCGACCCAAGGCCCGGTAGTCGTAGGCGCCACTCCAGGCGTTTTGCGGTGCGTCGGCGGTCTCGGCGGGCACCGAGAGGGTCAGGTAATAGCCGCGGCGGTGCAGCCCCGCGGCCAGGCGGCGCACGAAGGCGGTGTAGGCGGCGCGGTCGGCCGCCGGGATGCCCTCTAAATCCAGGTTCACCCCGTCGTAGCCGTACCGCCGGCATAGCCGCTCGAGGTTGCGCCGGGCCGAGGCCTGGGCGGCGGGGTCGGCCAGGAAGGGACCGAAGACGCTCGCCCCGCGCATGTTCTGCACCAGGGCGAAGACCCACCAGTGCCGGGCCTTGGCATAGCTCACCACCTGCTGGTCGTTGCGTCCGGTGATGCCGCCGTCGCGGTGGATGGTGAACCAGAAGGGGACGATCCCCGAGAGCACGTGCCGATAGCGGGCCAGGGTGGTCACAGCCCCCGAGCCCGGCTGACCGTAGTAATAGCCCAGGACCAGGGAGGGGGGCAGGCCACCGCGCGAGGGCACCGGTACCGGCGCCGTCCCCGGGGCATGCACCAGCCAGCGGTCCAGTCGCGCCGCACCCTGCCACAACTGAACGCGATAGGCCCCGGCCAAGGGGACCGGGGAATACAGCAGCAACAAGGCCGCCAGACCGGCGGCCAAGAGCAGGGCCGAGACACCGAACCGTCGAGCCAAGCCGCACCACCCCGCTTCTGCCCCAGGCCTATGCGGCTTTCCCCCGGCTCATGACTCCCGCCCCGTTCACTCCTCCCGGTCCCGGCGCACCACCGCGCGCTCGGGATCAGCCACCAGGTCGCAAAACACGTTGGGGCAACGCTCCCGCAGGATCTCCAGCACCGCCAGGGCGATGCGCCGGATGGGCAGCTGCGCCGCGGCGGCTCCCCGCAAACGAATGAAATGGCGCCACTCCCGCAGGTTGGCGGTCATGGCCAGGCGGGTCAGGGTGGCGTTGGGCAAAACCGCCCGGGCGTCCTCGCTCTTGATCCCCAGCTCCTTCAACCCGCGATAGGCGGCGGCCGCCGCAGCCACCTGGGCCTCGAACAGGGCGGTGGCCCGGGGGTCGGAGCGCACCGCCTCGGGCGCCTCGGTGGCGAACTCCCCCTCGTCCACGTAGCGCTGGGAGCGCTGGCTGAAGCTCGCCAAGCGGTGGCGCACCAGTTGGTGGCTGGTGGCCCGGTCGGTCTCGATGAAGAAGGTGGCCACGGCGTGCTCCAGCACGCTCTCATGCCCCCGCTGCACCAGAGCCCGGATGAACCGGCCGGCGGAGGTCTCGCTGGCGCGCCCCTCCGAGTCCCAGCAAAGCCGCCCGCAACGCTCGATGAGGCGCTCCGCATCCGGGGTCATGGACCAAAGCTCCACGCGCACGAGCGCATCCCCCTCTCCGTTACTGCCTAAACCTCGGGAAGCTCATCCCAGGCCCTCGAACCCGAGCGCGCCCGCCGGGCGGGAGGGCACTCCCGCCAGACAGCCCAGCCCAAGACGCCCAGGGGAAGGGCGGTGTTGGGATCGGTGCCGGTGCCGCCGAGCACCCCCAGATCCTGGCCGAAGATCCATATGAAGCCAGCCAGGACGATCCCCACGGCGAAGGCGATCCGACCAAAGGCGGCTCCCAGGGGCAGCCACGCCGCCGCGGCCACCAGCATCCCCCCGCCCAGCGCCGCGTTGACGGCGGCCGGATGTGCTCGGGCCAGGGCGGCCGCTCCCCGAACGGCGTCGCTCAGTAGCGCCGGCTGGGGGGTGGCCGCTCCGGAAAACAGCCCCGCCAGCCCCGCCCCGGTCCAGAGGGCCGGCGTGGCCAGCTGGACCGCTCCCGCCCCCGCCCACAGCGCCGCCAGAAAGGCCCGCGCCGTCCAGCCGCGGGCATCCCGGCTCAACAGCCAAAGGGCCGCCGCCGCGTACACGGTCACCGGCCCCGGCGCCCCCGTCACCAAGGAGGCTCCCGGCACCAGCGCCATGCCCAACCCTTCGCCCCAAACCCACACCACCAAGCTCCACAGGACTGCCAGGACCAGCCCCGCCCTGTCCGGGGGCCGCTCTCGGGCCAAACCAGCAGCAGCACCCCGATGGCCAACTGCACGGCGGCGGCCGAACCGTCGGCCAGGGCCGGGGCGGCGCTCCACAGGCCGATGCCGCCGCGCAGGAGCCCCTCCAGCCAGGCCGGCTGTCCCGGCAACAACGGCTCCAGCACCTGCCGCACGAAGGCGGCGGTGAACATGGCCGGCTGCAGCTGCAAGAGCCCGTCCAGCAGCCACAGCCCCCCGAAGCCGCGCCACACCAGCCGCCGCGCCGCGCCCCTCCCCCTATCCGGCGGCATAGGCGGCTTGATAAAGGTCCCGGACGCCCTGCCGGTCCAGGGAGGGCAGGCCGGGCAGGTGATCCTGGCCGTGACCGTTGAGGCGGATGACCTCCTCCGCCAGGGACGGGAAGCTCCCGGGATCAAGCCCCAGGGAGGCCAGCCCCGGCGGCTCCCCCAAGTCGGCCATCCAGCCCGCCAGGCGCTCCACGGTCTCCCGGGCCACCGCCTCGTCGTCCCCGGTCACGCCCAGGACCCGCCGCCCCAGCAGGGCGAGGCGGGCGGGGCGCACCTGCCGGAAGCGCCGAGCGTAGGTGGGAAAAAGCGCCGCCAGACCCCGGCCGTGGCTCACGTCGAAATGCCCGCTCAAGGCATGCTCCAGGGAGTGCAGGGGAAAGGTGCCCCCCCGCCCCAAGCTGGGCACCCCCGAGAGGGCCAAGGTGCTGGCCCAGGAGAGCTCGGTGCGGGAGCGCAGGTCCCGGCCGTCCCGGTAAGCGCGCGGGCCATGCTCCAGGACCACCGCCACCAGGCCCTCGGTGATCCGGTCCTGGACGTCGGCGGTGTCGCTGCCGGTCAGGTAGCCCTCCAACAGGTGGATCAGGATGTCCACCGCCCCGTCGGCCGTGGTCCCGGCCGGCACGCTGACGGTCAGGGAGGGGTCCGCCAGGGCCACCCGGGGAAAGAGGGCCGGCCCGGACATGACCGTCTTCTCCCGGGTGCTCCAGCGGGTCAGCACCGCCGTGCCGTTAGCCTCGGAGCCCGTTCCGGCCAGGGTGGGCACGGCGATCAGGGGCAGGCCGCGGCGTATCGGATAAAGCTCCTGCCAGCGCTCGCTGCCGCGGCAATAGTCCCAGGCGGAGGCCTCCCCCAGGGCCGCCACCGCGATGCCCTTGGCCGCGTCCATGACGCTGCCGCCGCCCAGGGCCACCACCAGATCGCAGCCCTCGCGCCGGACCCAGGCGGCCCCCTCGTCCGCCGTCTCGGTATGGGGATTGGGCTGGACGCGGTCGAACACACTGACGGCCACGCCCGCCCCCTTCAAGAGTTCCCGCGCCCGGTCGGTCAGGCCGCCACGGGCGGCGAAGCTGCGGCCGGTGACCAGCAGGGCCCGGCGCCCCAGGGGGGCCGCCTCCTCGCCCAGGCGACCCAACTCCCCCACCCCGAAACGGATCCGGGTGCGCAGGTGCAACTCGAAGCTGTCCAAACCGGCAAGCCCCCTCCGTCGGTCGTTGTCCCTAAAATATCACGCCCGGGCCTCCCGCGCAAACCTGATCCGGCGGCTTCGTCCCCACCCGGCGCCGCCAGGCCCCCCAGGTGCCCCTTCGGGCCGTCGCGCGCTCCCCCGCGCAAAAAGGGGAACCGCCCACGCGGCTCCCCTCCCGGACGGTTCCGGCTCAGCCGTTGGCGCGGCGCAGGAAGTCCGCCGCCGACAGCGGCTCCCCCTGCCCGGCCTGCCCCTCCACCACCTCGCCCACGAACAGCGTGTGGGAGCCGCAGTCCAAGCGCTGCACCACCCGGCAGGCGGCAAACCCCAGGGCGTCCTCCAACAGCGGCACCCCCAGGGGCCCCTCCCGCCAAGCCAGGCCCGCGAACTTGTCCGCCTGCCGCCCCGACTGGAAGCCGAAGCGCTTGCCCAACTCGATCTGGTCCTGGCGCAACAGGTGCACCGCGAAAGCCCCCGCCTGGTCCACGAAGCCGTGGGTGTAGTCGGCCTTGGCCACGGCCGCCGCCAGGTAGGGCACCGGCTCGCGCCCCGTCTGGCTGAGCCAGGTGACCACGTTGCCGTTCTTGGTCCCGTCCCCCTTGCGGGCGGTGACCACGTAGACGGCGTAGGGCAACCGGTTCAGGAAATCCTCGCGCACGCAACGCCCCTTCTTTCCCTACCGTTTTTCGAAGGCGCCTTCCGCGGACATTTTACCATGTCCATTCCCGTGCGCAAGTAGTTACCTCAAGGGAAGCAGGTGGCGCGTAGGCAACCTAGGCCGAGGCGACCGCCGCCTCCTTCAGGCCCAGGGCCTGCCGCTTGTGGCGCAGCCGGGCCAGGATCTTCTCCGCCGCCCGGGCCGGATCAGACTCCACGATGAGGGTGCTGCCCAAAAGGGCGTCCAAGGTGGGCTCCTCGCCCCCCGCCGGCTCGGTCAGGAAGCGGTGCACGAAGGGCGATCCCTCCGTCTGCAGGGAGAGGCCCACATGCACGTCTACCCCCAGGGAGAGGAAGTAGGCGCCGATGGAGAGCACCTTGGGGCTTTGCACCTCGGGGGAGGAGCCGGCCACCGGCAGGTCCCGCACCGCCACGCCCAGGCGGGCGGCCAGGGCCACCAAGAGGTCCGCCACCCGGGCGTTGTCCACGCAGCTGCCCACATGCAGCACCGGCGGCAGGGAGGGCAGGCCGTTGGCCTGGCCCACCGCCTCCAGCACGCCCCGCAGGGAGGCCCCGCAATATTCCAATGCCTTTCCGCCGGGTACGGTGAAGCCGTGCCGGGCCAGGGAGTGCCCGCCGCAGCCGTTGGCCAGGACCAGGACGTTGTGGCGCAGCAGGTGGCGGGCCAGCTCGGTGTTGGCCCAGTCGTGGCGCACCTTGAAGCCGGTGCAGCCCACGATGGCCACCGCCCCCAGGATGTCCCCCGCCGCCACGGCGTCCACCAGCGGGCCCAGGGGATCCGCGGCGTTCACCTTGCCCAGGGCGCCCAGGATGTTCTCGGGGGTGAAGCCGCCCCACATCTCCACGGTGTCGTCGGGAATGGTCACCAAGGCGGGGTTGCGCCGGCGGTAGGCGGCGATGGCCCGGCGCACGATCTCCTCCGCCGCCTGATCGGCCCGGGCCGGGGAGAACTCCACGTGGGTGGCCCCGGGGATCTTGACGTAGGGCAGGGTGGTGATGAAGGCGGTGTGGAAGCACTTGGCCACCTCGGCCAGGCCGGGCATGATGCACTGCACGTCCACCACCATGGCGTCGCAGGCTCCCGTCATGAGCACCAGCTCCTGACCGGCGAAGTTGGAGGCCAGCGGCACGCCGTGGCGCTCCATCAGCTCGTTGCCCGTGCAGCACACGCCCACCACGTTGATCCCCTGCGCCCCCGCCTCCCGGGCCTCCTCCTTCAGGCGCCCCGCCGCCTCCAGCACCTTCTCCGAAAGTACCGGCACGTGACCGTGCACGGCGATGTTCACCTGCTCGGCCTCCAGCACCCCCAGGCGCGCCCGGGTGCGCACCAGTTGGGGCATGCCGAAGAGCACGTCCTGCAGGTCCGAGGAGAGGTGGCAGCCGTCGTAGCCGTCCACCAACCCCATGGTGACGGCCCCCAGGAGCAGGTTGACCGGATCGGCGTCGCAGCCCATGGCGGTGCGGGTCGCGGAGCGGGCGATCTCCAGGTGGGCGTTGGTGGGCAGCACCCCCAACTTGTCCCAGCGCTCCCGCGCCTCGGCCGGGGCGTGCACGCCCAGCCAGCCGATCACCCCGTCCTGCTGCTGGAAGTCCGCCAGCGCCCGGTGCGCCACCGCCGCCGCCAGTTCCCGGTCGGCCACTCCCTCGGCCTCGATCCCCAGCCCCGCCGCCAATTGGCGCAACTTCTCCGGGGAGCGGATGGGGTAGGGCGCCCGGCCCTCGGCCGCCTCCAAGAGGGTCAGGGCCACCTCCCGGGCATGCTCCGCATGGGGCGCGGCGCCGGCCGTCAGCGTCTCCAGGAAGTTGCGGGCCACGATGGTGTCGGCACTGGCCCCGCACACGCCGCGGCGCGGCCCCTCCTCGAAGAGGGACACCCGGCAGGGTCCGTTGTAGCAGCGGCGGCAGCACACCCCCAAAAGCCCGAAGCCGCACTGGGGCAGCATCCGCGCCAAACGGTCGAAGCCGGTCTCGATGCCCATCCGGTGCGCCTTGTCGATGAGTTCGGCCGCCCCGGTGTCGATGGTCCGCTCTTTTCCGGTGAAATCCGGGGTCAACACCTGGTCCATTACGCAAGCACGCTCCTTTCCGAGGCCTGCGCGGCGGCGCGGGACTGCACCAGGGCCGCCGCCGTGCGCCGGCGGCTTTGCCGCAAAAGCTCCTCCGGATCCTCGAAGCGCAGCGCCGCCACGGGGCAAGCCGCCACGCAGGCCGGTCCCTCCGGCCGATCGTCGCAGCGGTCGCATTTTAGGGCCGTGCCCAGGTTCCCCGGGGCCACCGCCCCGAAGGGGCAGGCCTGGACGCACATCCAGCAGCCCACGCACCGCTCGGCGGCGCAGCGCACCGTCCCCGTCTCCGGATCCTTGGCCATGGCGCCGGTCATGCAGGCGGCCACGCAGGCGGGCCGCTCGCATTGGCGGCAGTTGAAGGGCACGTTGACCGCCCCTCCCAGCACCGGCAGGCCCGTCACCGTCCCGTCGGAGGTGACGGTGATGCGCGCCTGCGGCCCCGGTCCCCGGAGCGACTCCGCCCAAGCGCCCAGCAGGGTGCCGCTGGCGCTATGAGCTACGGCGCACGCCACCGCGCACGATCGGCAGCCCATGCACCGCTCCGGATAGATGCGGATCTCCCGCAAGGTCCTCCCCTCCCTTCGCTGCCTTTCAGCGTAGCGCGGCCGCCGTCCGGGCGCCACCCCCGACCGGGGGAAATTGCGGTGCCGAAAGGGGGCATTGCTTCGCCAAGTTCTTCAATCCAGTCCGAAAAAGTTGTATAATCAGACACAAACCCCGGTGACACGGATCGGAGGAGGTGAAGAGGGTGACCACCTGGGCCAGGCTTGCCCAGCTCACGGGCAAGAACGAGCGGATCATCCAGCGCAGCGCCGCCCGCAAATGGCTGTATGCCGAGTTGGCGGAGGTGGACGAGGTGATCCTGGAGCTGTCCCGGAAATACAACACGAACTCGCTGCCCGACGTGGAGAAGCTGCTCCACCTGAATGCGCTGCCGGATACCGCCCGGGCGGAGGTGGGCAAGTGGAGCGACTACCTGGAATACCGGGAGAAGTTGGTGCAGATCATCGCCGACCTGTGAGCCCCCGCTACAGCAGGCCGCGGCGGCTGGCCAGGAGCACCGCCTCCACCCGGTTGCGCGCCCCCAGCTTCACCAGGATGGCCCCCACGTAGTCCTTGACCGTTCCCTCCGACAGGTGCATGGCGGCGCCGATCTCCCGGTTGGTGAGCCCGTTGGCCAGGTGGCGCAGGATCTCCATCTCCTGCAGGGTGACGGTGCGCCCGCCGCCGTCCCGCTCCAGCCAGCGCAGCACCCAGCCGGTGGCCTTCGGGTCCAGCACCGCCTCCCCGCCCGCCACCCGCAGGATGCCGCTTTTCAGGTCGAAGCGGCTGACGTCCTTCAAGACGTAGCCCCGCGCCCCCGCCTGCAGACACTCCCGCAGGATGGGTTCCTCCAGAAAGCTGGTCAGCATCAGAACCGCCGTGCCCGGGTGGGAGCGGTGCAGCCGGCGGCAAAGTTCCACCCCGCTCATGCCCGGCAGGCGCACGTCCGCCACCACCACCTGGGGCTTTTCCCCCGCCAAGCGCTCCAGGGCCGTCTCGGCATCCGCCGCCTCGCCCACCACCCGGAAGCGTCCGTCCCCCTCCAGGATGCTGCGCAGGCCCTGGCGCACCACCTCGTGGTCGTCCACCAGGAACACGCTCACCTGGGCCACGGCAATTCCACCTTCACCGCCAGCCCGCCGTCCTCCTGGTTGACCAACTGCATACGACCGCCCAGCTCCTCGGCCGTCTCCCGCATGCTGCGCAGCCCGAAATGCGATCCCCCCTCGGCCGTCTCCCCCACCAGGCCGACGCCGTCGTCCAACACCGACAGGAGCAATCGATCGGACGCCAAGTCCACCGTCACCACCGCCCGATGGGCCCGGGCATGCTTGCGCACGTTGGACAGGGCCTCCGACACGATGCGCAGCACCGCCTGGCGCACCGGCGCGGGTAGTTCCGCCATGGAATCCCGGGGCAAGACGGCGCTGGCGGCGATGCCGCTGGTCTCCTCGAAGCGGCGCAGCATGCGGCGCAGGTTGGCCTGCAGGTCATCGCCCTCCTCCATGCCCCAGGACAAGGCGAAGATAGCGTCCCGCAATTCCCCGGAGGCCCTGGCCGCCAGCACCCGGATCCGGTCGGTGCGCGGGCAGCGCGGCTGGGGTCCCTCCAGGCAGCCGGCCACCTCCAATCCCAGGCTGTACAGGGTCTGGGCGATCTGGTCGTGCAGCTCCCGGGCCAGCCGGTGGCGCTCCCGCAGCACCGCCAACTCCTCCGCCTGGGCGTACAGGCGGGCGTTCTCGATGGCGATGGCCGCCTGCACCGAGAAGGCCGCCAGCAGTTCCTCCTGCTCCGCGCTGAAGGCCATCCCCGGCGCACTGTGGCTCACGAAAAGGGTGCCCAGGATGCGGTCCTTGATCCTGAGCGGCACCCCCAGAAAGGCCCGCACCGGCGGATGCCCCGCCGGCACCCCCGCCGCCCGGGGATCCCGGGTCACGTCGTCCAAACGCAATGGCCGCCCAGTCTCGTAGGGCAGGCGGAAGAGGCCCCTCCCCGCGGGGAAGCCCCGCGGCTCGTGGGGCCAGCCGGACACCTTGAAGTACTCGTACAGCGGCTCGGTCCCCAACACCAAAAGGCCCCCCATCTCGGCCTCCGCCAGGCGGGTGGCGGTGTCCACCACCGACTGCAAAAGCGGCTCCAGCTCCAGCTGGGCGGCCACGGAGGAACTCACCTCCAATAAAGAGCGCAATTGCTCCACCTGCCGGCGCAGCCGGGCATGCTCCTCGTCCAACGCTTGCCTTCCCCTTCCTAGCCGCCGGAGGACTCGAAAAGATCCTCCAGCAGGTAGCGCACCCGCGGGGTGAGCGCCCCCTCCGGTACATAGCGCTCCACGATGTCCAAGGCTTGGCGCGCCGAGCTGAGGCCCAGCCGCTGGATCAGGGCCACCAGGTCCTGGACATCCTGGGGGCGTCCGACCACCGCCTTCATGGCCAGCACGTATTCCGGCTTGGCCACGAAGACGCGCAGTCCGGGATATTCCGCCCACAACTCCTGGGGCGGCGTGCCAAAGAAGAAGCCCTTCACCGCGTCGTTAAGCCAGTCCTCCGGCAATTCGTGCCGGGCAGCCACCGCCCGGGCGGCCTCCCGGATGTCGGAGGGATTTTCCCCCAGGTAGGCAGCCAGATCCCGGGTCGCCTCCCGGTTCCCGATGGACAGGAGCATCGCCGCCCCGCCCACCAGGAGGATCTCCCCCTCCCGGCCCCGCGCGGACAACTCCTCGGCCAGTTCCCGCAGGTAGCGCTCCACCTCGTCGCGGCGCATCGATCACACCCGCTCCAGGGCCCGGTCCCCGCAAAACACGTTGCGGGCCTTGAAGGGGCCAGGGGTGGTCGCCAGTTGCCAGGCCCTAAGCCGCATTCCCCGGTACAGGAACCAGGGCTGATCCAGCACGTACTCCTCCCTGGCGGTCCAAGCCGGAATGGGCATCCCCTCCCGCCGGCACAGGATGCTTACCGCGCCGGCCAGAAAGGCGGCCCACCGGCGCTCGTCAGGCGCCCCAGCCAAAGGCAGGGGCGTGACCACCAGCGAAGAGCGTTCCTCGTCCCCGGCGGCGCGGCGGAAATCGTCCAGAAAGTCTCCGATAGCGACCCAGGGATTCTGCCCTCCCTCGGACAGGCTCCGAAAGGCCTCGGCCGCGCTGGTCAGGCGGCTCATCCCGCACCCCTCCCCGCTCCCCAGTATACCGCAAAGGGCCACCGGCTCCAAGGGCGGCAACCCGAGGACGGTTCGCGCTCAAAAAACTGCCGAAAAAACCGTCTTGGGCCTTGACACGCCCTGGAGGGCGCCCTATATTATAAACGCTGCCGCATCCTCGTTAGGCGAGGCGGCTACGCCAAAACAAGCCACTGCCCCGCACCGTCCAAAGACGCTCAGGGGTGTACCAGGAGTTGCCGGATTAAGGCTTCTTCTAAGGTGGCTGGACTCCCGCGGGAGTTCTCACGTGGCGTGGTGCTGAAGCTCCACGAGGAGGGTGCGAGCCCAGGGTCATGATTGGCCCCTTCGCGGCGCGGAGGGGTCATCTCTTTTGCCCCGAGTTCCGACCGTGCGGGAGGTGAGACCGGTGGAGGCAGACCCGGGAGGCCCAGACAGTAGACGAGCCAAGAACGAAACGGCTCCCGGGTGGGTCCAGCCTTCGGCTGCGCCCTAGCCCGGGAGTGACCTGGGAGGGATGCAGTCATGAAAGTGCGGGCTACGGGACAGTCCACCCTGGCCCTGGACGACGCCGCCATCAGAGCACAGGACCAGTTGCGCCTGGCCCTTTTACGCCGGCAGCGCGGCTGGCGGCGCCTCCTATTGGCCCTGGCCCTGGTGGGGCCGGGAATCCTGGTGATGATCGCGGACAACGACGCCGGGGGCGTGATCACCTACGCCCAGACCGGCGCCGGCTATGGGCTGGGCTTCTACCTGCCCTTCCTGGTCCTCTTGGGCCCCGTGGCCTATCTGGTCCAGGAGATGACCGTGCGCCTGGGGGCGGTCACGGGCCGCGGGCACGCCGAGATGATCTGGGGCCGCTACGGCCCCTTCTGGGGCAGCTTCTCCCTGGTGGACCTGGTGGTGGCCAACGGCCTCACCCTGGTGACCGAGTTCATCGGCATCACCGTGGGGCTGGCCGTCTTCGGGGTGCCTCCCCTGGCCAGCGCCGCCGGGGGGGTAGCCCTCATCGCCGCGGTGATGCTGGGCCTTCGCTACTACACCTGGGAACGGGTGGCCCTGGCCATCGCCGCCGGCAACCTGGTGTTCCTGCCCCTGGTGGCTCTGGCCCCGCCCCACTGGGATGCGGTGGCCCAAGCCTTCGCCCAGTGGACCATCCCCGGCGGCGTCACCCCCGCCTTCTTGTACTTGGTGCTGGCCAACCTCGGCACCACCATCGCCCCCTGGATGCTTTTCTTCCAGCAGTCCTCGGTGGTGGACAAGGGGCTCACCCCGCGGGACATCCGCGCGGGGCAGGTGGACACCGCCCTGGGGGTGGCCGGCATGGTCCTGGTGGCCCTGGCCATCGTGGTGCTGACGGGCACCTGGGTGCACGGGCTGCCCCACGCCGGGGGGATGAGCGTACAACAACTGCTGCAGGCCCTGGGCCGGCGGGTCGGTCCCTGGGGCGAGCGGCTCTTCGCCCTGGGCCTGGTGGAGGCGGGGGTCATCGCGGCCATCGCCGTCACCGCCAGCACCTCCTGGGCCACGGGGGAGGCCCTGAACTGGCCCCGCAGCCTGAACCTGCCGCCCCGGCGGGCTTGGCGCTTCTATCTGCCCGGCCTGGCTAGTGCCGCCGTGGCGGCCTGGATCGTGCTCATCCCCCACGCCCCCCTGGGCTTTTTGAACCTCACGGTCCAGGTGGTGGCCACCATCTTCATGCCGGCGGCCATGCTCTTCCTGCTGCTTTTGCTAAACGACCGGGAAATCATGGGGAGGCACGTGAACCGCCCCTGGCAGAACTGGGCGGCGGGGATCATCGTGGGCGCCCTGGTGCTCATAAACGCGGCCTACGGCTGGACGGTGGTCTTTCCGCCCGGCCGCTAGGCGCCCCGCCCGCAGCGAAAGGAGGCCTTTGCCGTGGACAACGCTCGGAACGCGCCGCCGGAGTCCCCCCCGCGGGCCCCTCTGCGGCGCATCCAGCCCCAAGGCTGGGTTCGCTGGGTGTTCTGGGGGCTGCGCCTATATATCTTGGCCATGCTGACCCTGGTGGCCGTCGGGTTCGCGCACGGCCTGCGCTAGACCGGCCCGATCCGCAGGCCGCGCGCGGCGGCGGCAGCGCCGACAAAAAAGGGGGGACGCCCGCGTCCTCCCTTTCTCCGTGCTCACCTACGGCTGACGGCCGCCCGCCCGCCAGCCAGCGGCAAGAAGCGTCTTCCCGACCCGATCCGCCAAGGGGGCCGTCCACGAAAGGGCAGGCCCGGATCCCCTTGGCGGCCAAGCTACGGAGCGGGCGCCGCGCAGCAGTCGCAGCTTTGCACCACCTGGAGGGCCGGCAGATTGGGGCCGGCCTCTTCCTGCCACGAACCGTAGCCCGGCGGCAGCACGTAGACGCCGTAGTCTCCGGGCTGCACATTCCGGGGCAGGTTGAAGGCCACCTGGGTGTCGCTCCAACCGGTCACATCCGCGGCGGGAATGATGTAGGTCGGGGCCGGCGACGACACCAGGCCCTCGGCGTTGTCCTCACTCACCGGAAAAACATCCCTGGTCAGCCACACCGAACCGGGGGCGCTGCCGAAGCCCTGGCCCGTAGCCGTGACCAGCGCGCCCGGAGCGGCCTTCGAGGGGGACAGGCCGTCCAGCAGGACGCGCGGTATGGTCACGGTGCCCAGGTCGATGGTCACGTCCTTGGTGAAGGTGGTTGGATAGGGCACGGCGTAGAACAAGCCGAGGCTATCCTGCGTTCCGGCAAGGGAATGGTTGGAGTTCGGAAGGTAGCCGCCGTTGTAATCCCGGTAGTGCTGGACCAGGGTCAAGCGGTAGGGCCCGGGACCCAGGAACGGCCCCGTGACCGTGAAGCCGGAGGAGCTCCAGCTGTCCGGAACCAGGGGGATGGCCTGCCCCCCTGCGGGCGGGGTCAGGAACAATTCGCTGTCCAGCGCCGGATAGCTGGCGAAGGCGGAGCCGAAGTGCCGCCCGGTGACGGTCAGGGCCGTGCCCTGCCAGGAGGAGTGCCCCATTTGGATCCCCTCGGACTGCGGCGGATCCACGGTCAAGTCGGCGGACACCGGCTTGACGCAGGGGTCGCTCGGCGCGATCCACATTTGATAGGCCCCGGGGGCCAGGGGCGGCAGGCGGAAGCTGACGGAGGTGGAACTCCAGGAAACCACCTGGGCCAGGTCCACGGTCGTGTTGGTGGGAGAATAAAGCTCCACCAGGCCCGGCGCTTCGAAGCCCGAACCAGTCACCGATATCGTGGCCCCCCACCCGGCGTCGGCGGGAGCCACGCCGGTGATGGTCGCCGACGCGCTCGCCCCCGTACAGGCGGTGGGAGCGGGCGGCGGTGAGCTGTACTCGCGCACCTTCACCAGCACCACGCCGTTCACGGCGTTGACCTCCGTCTGGGCCACGCCGTTGGAGGCCACCACGGCCTGGGTGTCCAGGGAGATGTCCAGCGGGCTTCCGTCGGCCGGTGCGTAGCCGCTCCAGGTGAAGGTCGACACGTGCGCCTTCCCGGTCTCTCCCGGCAAGCCGTCCAGCTGCCACAGGGACTGGGCGGTGTCGTTGATGGCGTCCAGGTCGCTTAGGGACTCTTCGGCCAGGTCGACCGCCGACAGGTCCGGCCAACTGGCCACCGAGGCACTCATGGTGTCCAGGCGGCTGGCCACCGTGTCCTCCTGCTGTCCGACGCCGTTGCCGGCGGTGTAGACGTGCACCGGCGCCACCCCGGCCCCGGCCACGCCCACGCCGCCCTCCACCTGGTCGGTGATCACCTTGGCCTCCACGCGCACGAAATCGCCGGGGGCCTTAGGCTGGTAGGCCAAGCCCAGGGTGGCGTCCATGGAGGCGCCGGTGATCAGGCAGGTCCCGCAGAAGGCCGCTCCCACCTGGGTGAAGTAGCCGTTGGGGAAACCCGCCCCGTTGACCAGACCGCCCAAGAGGCTCTCGGCGTCGGCGCTGCCGGAGCACACCTCGTAACCCAGCACCTTGGTGCAGGGAACGTCGTAGCTCACCTGGGCAGAGGACAGGCTGGGCGAGTAGGGGGTTATACCCGGCCCGTAGATGGTCTCACAGCCGCCCTGGCAGGGCGAGGTACCGCCGGAAGGATCCGCCGCCGTCCCCGCCGGGTCGGGAGCGGTGCGCACCGTGAGGGGCGAGGGCGCGTAGGCGGGTGGCTGGCCCGGGATCGCGGGCGCACCCCCTCGCGACAACTTGAGCCGCAACTGCTCCCCCAACTGGCTTTGCAGGTCGGGCGTCAGGGCTTTCAGGCCCGCCACCTCGCCGGGGGAGACGTAGTAGGTCTTGCCGTCCATGACCATGGGCACCTGGCCGTCGGGCAGGGGTTTCCCGAAGCTAAGGGCGGCGGCGGCCACCTGGGCCGGCGCCGTGGTCTGCTCCCCACTCGCGGTGGTCACCGTGAGTTCCCCCTTGCCCGCAACGGCGTCGGCGGGAACCTGCACCGTGATGGAGGCGTAGGTCCAGGCGG
The DNA here is from genome assembly GCA_021810565.1 of Bacillota bacterium. Lineage (GTDB taxonomy): Bacteria > Bacillota > Sulfobacillia > JAJZIM01 > JAJZIM01 > JAJZIM01. The sequence goes on along the minus strand of JAJZIM010000058.1, from coordinate 1,952 downwards.
TGACCGTCAGCGCTTGGGACGCGCCGCCGGCGCTCTGCCAGGTGACGCTGCCGGCCTGGCTGCCCAGGCCCTGTCCGGTGATGGTGGCCGCCAGGCCCGCCCCCAGGGGCGAGGGGCTGACCCCGGTGACGGCGGGCTTGCCCGTGGCCTTCAGGATCTTGGCGAAAAGCTGCAGGGCCTTGGCCAAGAACACCGCCACCTGGGCGCGGGTGAGGGGCTGGCCGCCCCCGAAGCGGCCATTGCCGATGCCGCTCACCAGCCCCAGGTGATAGGCCAGGGTCACCGACCCCTGGGCCCAGGAAGGCACCGGGGCCGTGGGCTGGAAGGGATACGGCTGCTGGGCGGCCGCCTGGGCCACCCCGCCCAGCCCCAGGGCCCGCACCAAGAGCGTCACCGCCTGGTACCGGTCCACGCCGCCCGCCGGATCCAGGGGGATCCCCCCGCCGGAGGGCAACAGACCGCCCGCCAGGGCCTGCTGCACCGCCGCCTGGGCCCAGGGGGCCGCCCCCGCCACCGGGGCCGCGCCGGCGGGAGGCGACAGGTTCAGGCCGTGCGTCAACATCACCAGCCACTGCTCCTGGGTGAGGGTTTCCTGCGGATCGAACGCCCCGCCTCCCGTGCCCGCCACGATGCCCGCGTCCCGCAAGGCCACGATGTCCCCTTGCGCCCAGGGCACGCCGGCCAGGTCGGTGAAGGGCGCCTGTCCGGCCTGATAGGAGCGCAGCAGGCACGCCACCTGGCTGGCCAGGGTGGTGGCCAGGGGGCTGGACGCCAGCTGGCCCAGCTGTCCGGCCAGGGACGCAAGCGCCGGGGGCAACGAGCCAGGGGCGGCGCTCAAAAGGGCCGCCAGCTCCTGGGAGGAGGCCTGCGAGGGCAGCTGCCCCGTGCTTTGGAACTCCTGCTCCAGGGTCTGCAGCATTCCCGGGGGCAGGCTGGGCAGGGTCACCCCTGGCGGCAGGGTGTACCCCGGCGGGAGGGTGTACCCCGGCAGACTCTGGGCCGCCGCCGGCAGGGCGAAGGGCATGCCGAAGGTGGCGGTCAGGACGGCGGCCAAGAGGGCGCATCCCCATCGACGGACCGGACGCATGATGACGACACCCCTCTCCCAGCGAATAGTCGACCCGGCGGGCCCATGCCTCGCGGCGTTGTTCCACAATTCTTATTTTAGCCACCCCGGGGGGGATGTCAAGTATTAGATCGCGATCCGACCTCCGGTCACCGGGCAGCCCGCTGACCATACAGCCAGCGATACAGATGGCGCAGGGCCTGCACCCGGCGCACGAAGCGGCGCGTCTCGGGAAAGGGGATGCGCCCCAGATTCCTGACGTCGCCTCGCCAGATCCCCGCGGCGCGCCACGCGTCCACGTTGTGCTCCCCGGCGTTGTAGGCGGCCAAGGCCAGGTAGGAATTGCCCCCGTAGCGGCGCAGCAGGTAGGCCAGATACCAGGTGCCCAGGGAGACGTTCTCCCGCGGGTCGAGCAGCCGCGCGGCCGGGGGGCCGGGCCGCCCCTGCTGGTGGGCCACCCAGGCCGCCGTGGACGGCATGAGCTGCATCAGCCCCACCGCCCCCTTGGCCGACACCGCCGCGGGATCGCCCCTGCTCTCCGTCTCCACCAAGGCGGCCACCAGCCAGGGGTCGAGCCCCCGCTGCGCGGCCGCGCCTTGCACCAGCCTCCAATGGGGCAGGGGGAAAAGGGCTCGCCAGACGGCGGGGCGAGAAGCCACCACGCCCAGAATCGCCAGCCCGACCAAGAGCCACCACCAGCGCCGCCTGACGCCGCGCCGCCTCACTGCTCCCCACCCCAGCCGCGCCAGGGGACAAGGCTCACAGAATCGCGGCCAGGAAGCCCACCCCTTCAGGGGTGGGAGGAATGGCCGCCTCCCTCCTTCCGATTTGCCAGCCGTCGTTGTGCCGCAGGAGCTGGAAACACCGCCAGGGGATGCCCTGCGCA
>JAJZIM010000114.1 GCA_021810565.1 Bacillota bacterium | reverse complement strand
TCCAGGGCTGGGACCGGGCCGTGGGCTTCTACACGGATTTCTTCCTGGAGCACCCGGGCATCTTCAGCGAGCAAAAACCCTACGTCGTGCGGCGGGGCAAGCACGCCGGGGAGGAACGGCGCCGCCCGCTCACCAATCAGGAGATCCTGACCTGGGCGGAGCGCTGCACCGTGGCCACCAGGGCGCATCCGAACCCGGCACGCGACTTCTGGAAGGTCTGCCCCGAGGCGCCGACCGTGCTGCGTCGGGCAGCCGTCAACCACGCCGCCGGGGCGGTGCGCGCTTACCTGTCGAACGTGGCCAATTGGGAGGCGGCGAATCCCGGAAAGCGGGGCAAGACCCCGGCCCCGCCCCGGCCCCACCCACACCTGGTGGCCTACGATGGGCTTTCCTCCTTGCGCCTGGAGAACTACCGGAAAGGCTTCCTGCGCCTGCGCCTCTTCAATGGCAAGCGGTGGAATTGGCACAACGTGCCGGTGCAGGGTCCACCTTACGCCGGGGAGCTTTTCGCCCAGTCTCAGGCGGAAAAGGCGCGCATCGCTGCCGAGCGGGAGGCGCAAAACGCACGGCTGAGGGCCGAGGGCCGCACCGAGCGCACCCGGGAGGAGCGGGAGGCGCTGCGCCCGACCGCGGGCGTGTGGGTGGCCCAATCCCCCGTGCTGATCCCTAAAAAGGACGGTTGGTGGGTTCACGTACCCTTCGAGAAGCGGGTGCTGATCCGGGGCAAGGCCGAGGACCGACGGCTCGCGGAGCCCGACCTGCGGGTAGGCACCTTCGACCTGAACGCGGCCTCCACCGTGGGGGCGGCCTGGGAAGGTAAACGTTGCATCGGGATCAAGACCATCCGGCATGCCCGGGAGAACGAAAAGCGGGAGAAGGCCCTGCGGACGATAGCCAAAAAGCAGCGCCGATCCGGTAGGGCGGTCAAGGGTGAGCGCTCCAACCGCTCCCTTTGGAACTACGTCCGCAACCTGGACGACGCCCTGGCCTGGCAAATAGCCGCACGGCTCGTCACCTGGGCGGTAACGCTTGGCCTCCAGGTGTTGGTCTTCGAGCACCTGCGGCCCTACCGGCCCGTGCGGGGCCTTTCCTGGAGCCGGCGCACCAACCGGAAACGCTCCTACTGGCTGCGCGGAAAGGTGGTGAAGTACGCGAGGCACCTGGCCCTGATCCAAGGCATCCTGGTGGTGGAGCGAAACCCGGCCTGGACCAGTCGAGCATGCCCCAAGTGTCACCGTTTGGCGGAGAGGTTCTCCCCCGGCGGTACCGGCTACCCCAGCCGGCTAGCTTGCGGGCACTGCGGCTGGACTGGAGATGCGAACGTGGCTGCGGCCTTGAACCTGAAGCCCAAGTGGGACCGGACCTTCCGGTATCCCACGCAAGAGGAGGTCAAGGCGGCGGCTGAACCAAGACGCGCCGGAAACGGAGGCGCAGCTTCGAGGGCCAACGACAAAATGGCGGCTGCCCTCCCGGCCTGATGGGTTTCGGTGGTCCCGGAACCGATCGGCCCAGCCGGAGCACTTCCGGCGGAAGCCCAAAGCCCGAGGGCCGCAAGGTCCTCACGCAATGTGGTGGGGCTGGTGTTGGCGTTGTGTGAATGGTGCAGGGGCATGCCCCCAGAGGCACAACGCGACTCCCTGCGGGTTGCCGATCCGAACTGGCGCACCGGAGGATCGGCCCGGAAACGGTCCCCGCGCAGGGGCGGCACGAACGACGGTTGTCAGGATTCGTCCGGCGAATCGGGCAACTGTTGACACCACGGCAAGAGGCTCAGGAAATAGCGGTGCAGCCGCAGGTCGTCGGTCAACTCCGGATGAAAGGCCGCCGCCAGGAACGCCCCCTGGCGGGCCAGCACGATCTTCCCCTCGAAGCGGGCCAGCACCTGCACCCCCGCTCCCGCCTCCTGGATGTACGGAGCGCGGATGAACACCGCCCGGAAGGCCGCCTCCCCCAAGACCGGCACCTCCAGATCGGCCTCGAAGCTCTCCCGCTGGCGCCCGAAGGCGTTGCGCTCCACCCGCAGGTCCATGAGGCCAAGGCGCGGCTGGGAGGAGTCGTTGATCTGCCGGGCCAAGAGGATCAGACCGGCGCAGGTGCCGAAGAGGGGGCGATCCCACCCTGCCAGGGCCGCCAGGAAGCCGTACTCCTGCATCAGCCGCCCGATGGCCGTGCTCTCTCCCCCGGGGATCACCAAGGCGTCCACCCCCGCCAGATCCTGCGTCCGCTTCACCGCCACAGTCAGGGCGCCGCAGCGCTCGAAGGCCCTCAGATGCTCCCGCACCGCCCCCTGCAGATCCAGCACCCCCACCCGGGGAGGCGTGGCTACCATCCCCGCTCCTGCATCCGCTCCTCGGGGCGCAGGGCGGAGATCTCCAGCCCCGGCATGGCCTCGCCGAGATCCTTGGACACCTCGGCCAGCACCGCCGGATCCCGGTAGTGGGTCACCGCCCGCACGATGGCCCGGCCCCGCGCCTCGGGGTCCTTGGACTTGAAGACGCCGGAGCCCACGAAGATCCCGTCGGCGCCCAGCTGCATCATCAGCGCGGCGTCGGCCGGCGTGGCGATGCCCCCTGCCGAGAAGTTGACCACCGGCAACCGCCCCTCCCGCCGTACCAGGAGCACCAGTTCCAGCGGCGCCCCCAACTCCTTGGCCACGGTGGGCATCTCCTCCTCCGGGGCGGCGACCACGCGGCGGATGCCGGCATTGACCGCGCGCAGGTGGCGCACCGCCTCCACCACGTTGCCGGTGCCGGGCTCCCCCTTGGTGCGCACCATGGCGGCACCCTCGGCGATGCGGCGCAAAGCCTCCCCCAGGTCGCGGGCGCCGCACACGAAAGGCACGGTGAAGGCGTGCTTGTCGATGTGGTGGGCCTCGTCGGCGGGGGTGAGCACCTCACTCTCGTCGATGTAGTCCACCCCCAGGGCCTCCAGGATCTGCGCCTCCACGAAATGGCCGATGCGGGCCTTGGCCATCACCGGGATGGTCACCGCCTCCATGATGGCCGCGATGATCGCCGGGTCGGCCATCCGGGCCACGCCGCCCGCGGCGCGGATGTCCGCCGGCACCCGCTCCAAGGCCATCACCGCCACGGCTCCCGCGCGCTCCGCGATGATCGCCTGCTCCGGCGTGGTCACGTCCATGATCACGCCGCCCTTCAGCATCTCTGCGAGCCCCCGCTTGACCCGCAGCGTTCCCTGCTCCGCCGCCATGCCGAAAGCCTCCCCGGGTCCGAATTTCGGCTTATACACTACCACCGGCCCCAGGGGCTGTCAACCTCGGCGTCAAGCCTGCAGCCCTGAAGCATGAAGCTGGCTCACAGAGGTCGGCACCCTCGCGGCGCCTCCATTTAATGTCACAGGCGGGAAGATGATTTAAGCGGCCGGGCGGAACACTGCCCTTGCTGTGGCAGCAGGCGA
>JAJZIM010000010.1 GCA_021810565.1 Bacillota bacterium | reverse complement strand
CTCCACCTATGCTAACAGCTGTTCCTGGTGGCACCAGGTTCGGCGGGTTCCAGAAAATCGTCGGTGAGTTTCCAGGGGCCAATGTTCCACCCGTAACGCCCAGGTCGACGTCCTGGAATGTCGATCCCGATGCCTGGGCCTCCACCCACCAGGAGCCCGCAGCCGTGGGGGTCAACTCGGCCTGGAAGTAGCCGCTGCCGCCGGCCGTCTGCACCGTATACGTGGTGACGGGGGCGGCGTTGCCCCCCGGCATCTCCACCACGATCTGGGTGCCCGCCGGCACCTGCTGGCCGTCGGAGTTGACCGCCGTGCCGGAAACGTATAGCACCGTGCCGGCCTGGACGGTGCCGCCCACCGGAGAACCACCCGCGTCGGCGTAGTTGCCCGTGTCCACGCTCCAGCCCGTGATCTGGGCCACCGCGCCGGGGTAGACGGTCACCGTCAGGGTCTGCACCGTGTTGTCGTAGGTCACCTGTATGGTCTGCTGCCCCGCCTGGGTGAAGATCACGTTCACCCCCACCTCGCCGCTGTTCGCGGCGTAGGTGCCCGTCGTCTGCTGGAGGCTGCCCGTGCCGCTCTCCGTGGAGGAGCACCCGGAGGAGGTCATCAGGCAGGACGGGGGCAGAGTCATGACCGTGGCCCCGGGGTCGGTCGGCACGGAGACGGTCACGTCCACCCCGTTGATCGGGGTGCCGGTGTCGTCGACCAGCTGGGCCGCCACCGGGTACAGTTGCCCCGTGAAGGTGCTGGGCGTGACGTTGGCCGTGTTCTGCGGGCCGTTGGACCCGTACACCGCCCACTCGTAAATGGTGGACGGCGGGTACTCGGTCACGTTCAGGAGGTCGTTGGGGTATGTGAACGTGGCCGAGCCGTACTGGTTGGTGGCCACGATCTGGGGGTAGAACTGGCCCACCGCCCCCGGGGTCACCTGGATGCTGAACTGGCCGTTGGAGTTCGTGGTCCCCGTGAACGGCCCCAAGGTGGCCGGGGTGGCCCCCGAGGCGGCGTTCACCATCGTGAGGGTCAGGGACGCATTGGGAATGGGGTTCCCGTACTGGTCTAGGAGCGTCCCCGACACGTCGGGATAGGTGGTCCCCGGCGGCACGATCTGCACCGTGCTGGGGGTGATGTTTGGCTGGGACGCCGCCAGAACTGGCACCACCAGCGGCCCCCACGCCGCCAGGAGCACGGCGGCCGCCAGGGCGGCGGGGGCCGTCAGGCGCCGGGTCAGCCTCTTCATCAGCATGGTCATGCTACTTTCCCCCCTTCGCAGGAGTCGCCTTGGGCGGCACGATGAACGGGATCTGCTGGGGCTTCGTGGGGGGCGGCAGCTTGACCGCCGCTTGCACCTGGGCCTTGGAGGGCATGCCCTCCGTGACTATTACCCTGCCCTTGCTCCATGCGGCGAACGCCGGGGCGCTCGTCACGTACATCCGAGGACTGCCGACCAGAAGCACCGTCGGGTTGGAGACCCCGGCCTTGTGGACCAGGGCGGTCATCGCCTGACGATCGGCCGCCAGGCTGCTCCCCGCGAAGTACGTCCCCGCGATGACCAGCGGCCGGGCGCCCCCCGCCGCGTAGGCGGTCACGGCGCGGATCTCGCTGACTGCATGAGGATCCCGGGGACTGACGATGAGCAGCGGCGTCACCCGGGCGTCAAGCGTGGTAGGCTGGCCCGCCAGGGTGTATGCCTGGACTTGGCCCCAATCTACGGTTGTTGGGGATCCGTGTCCGGAGGACACGCCGCCGCCCGTGGAGGTCCCGCACCCCGCCAGGACTGCCGCAAAGATCGCCCCCGCCAGGAGGGCTCCCGCCGCCGTCAGAGCCAACCGATCTCCCAACCGTCTCACCATGGCCGCGCCCATTTGTCCCGCCTCCTCCTGTTCAACAGCCACCATCCCGCCGCGCCGGCCGCGGCGGACGCCGCCACGCCCGCAACCCAGCGGCTCCATGGCGGCCATGCGCGTCCCTTCACCGAACCGCCCCCCTTGTGTGTCGGGGCCGCTCCCGGCACCTTGCCGTCGGCCCCCTCCACCAGCAGCTCCATCGGAAACCGGATCGCCTTGCCCCCGGCCACCCGCACCGTCACCGGCCACCGGCCGGGGCGCTCCGCCTGAAGCATCAGGGCGAACTGGCCCCTGGTGCCGGTCGTCCCGGAGGCCGGGGGGCCGTAGCCACCCGAAGCAGCCACCTTGGCGCCGACCACCGGGTTGCCGTACCGGTCCGCCAGGGTGCCGGTAAGCACCGCCACATGGCCCTCCCTGACGGGGTTGGGCGTGACGGCGGGCTTCGGCGCCGCCGCCAGGGCTCCCGCGGGGAGCGCCAGGGCGGCGGCCAGGACCAGGGCCGATGATCTCGCAGTCAGCCGCATCGCCGCGCGCCCCCTCACGTGATCTGGTTCGGCGAGCCGGGGTTGACCGTGATGCTGGCGCTGTTCTGCACCGTCGCTCCGCCGATGTCCGCCGTGCCCGTCACCGTGGCTGTGCCCTCCTGGGTGGGCGTCACGGTGAACGTCGCCGTGCCGTTGGCACCCGTTGTCACCGAGGTCGCGGACAGCACCCCGGAGCCCTGGGGGCTCTCGGAGATGCCCACCGTCTGGCCACCCACGGGGTTGCCGTTCGCGTCGGTCAGCGTCACGGTCACGGTGTCCGCCGTGCCCGCCTCGATGGTCGTCTGCGCCGGGGTCAGGGTCAGGGTGTAGCTGGCCATGGGCAGCACGTCCACGCTGATCTGCCCCAGGACGTTGCCGTTCCAGACGATCTGCGCAGTGTCCTGGCCCGCCTGGGTGAATTGGACCGTGGCGCTGAACTGGCCGGAGGTGTTGGTTGTCACCGATACGGGAGCGGCCATCTCACCGCTTTGGACGCTCACACTCACCCCGGGCTCGGGGTTGCCGTACTTGTCCTCCAGCACCCCGGCGATCTGGACGTTCGAGCCAACCTCGGTCTGCCCCGGGGTAGCCGTCAGGTCCGCCACCTGGGCGGGAGAGGCCGGCAGCACCTGCACCTGGACGGAGGCGGGCTGGGCTTGGCTCCCCGTCTGGTCCACCGTGGCGGTGACGGTCTGGCTCCCCGCCACCGTCAGAATGATGGGTGTGGTGCCTCCCGATGGCGGATCGGCCCAGTCGCCGTTGGCGTCAGTCGTCGGCGTTCCGTCGGGCATGATGTTGTCAGTCGTGTCGGTGCTCGTAACATCCAGCTTTGTGCCCTGTGCCACAGGGGTATTGTAAGGTCCGGTGACCTGGCCGCTGAAGGACACCGTGCCGCCCGCCGTCACCGTGGCTGCGCTGGCCTGGATGGTCACCTTCTGGGCCGGGCCCGGCTGCACCGTGATTGAGGCGGTCGCCGTGGCCGAAGCGGAACTGAAGGAGATGGTTGCCGTCCCCAGGGCGTCAGGCACGATGCCCTGGATCGCGAAAGCGCCGCCCGAAGCGGTCACGGACGAGGGAAACGGGCTAGGCGACGTGAACATGGAGCCGTCAGCCGTGCTCACCATGATGGCCGTCCCGTTCGGCACGGGGTTGCCGTAGGCGTCCGTTGCCGCTCCGGAGATGTTGAAGCTCTGGCCCACCTGCACCTGCGCGGGGTAGGACAGGGTAATGTCCGCCGCGGCCCCCGGGGTCACGGTGAGGGATGCGGAGGCGGTTTGGGAAGCCGCCGTGGCTGTCACGGTATACGCCCCCGGGGTATCCACGACGAAGGCCATGCCGTATGTCCCGGCACTGTTGGCGGTGACGTACTGCGTCCCCACCGGGGTGGCCACCGCCACCAGGGTTCCCGGCACGGCGGGGCTCTCGGCCCCACCGACATCCACCGTGGTGCCGGCAGGCACGGTGAGGCTCGTGGCGGCCTGGGACCCGTTGGCGGAAAGCTGGACGCTCACCGAGGTTATGGTTACCGGCGTCGGCCCGCCTCCCCCGCCGCCGCCCCCAAAGGTCGAGGAGCCGGAGAAGACCGCGAGGACGTTCGAGTCGCAGCTCGACGTGTCGGCGGACGCCGAAGGCACGTAGCTCGACTTCGCCGCCGTCACCTGCACCGGCCCGACGTACCCCTTCCAGGTGCCGACGAGGGGCAGGTTGGCGATGGTGTAGTCGTAGCCGATGTCCACGTAATTGCCGCCCTGGCCGTAGGACTGCCGGGCGGTGTTCGCGTCCAGGTAGACCCCCGCGGGGTCGATCCCATTGTTTTGGAGGAAATTCTGGACGATGCGCACGTCCTGATTCGTGAGGCAGCCGTCCTGAGCCTCGTAGCTCAGGATCATGTGTCCCGCCTGAACCAGGTTGGAGCGCACCTGGGCGGTGTGCTGCATGTCGGCCATGTAGCCCACCCCGGCACCGAGGAGCACGAATAACGAGAAGGCCAGGGCGATGTAGCTCGCTGCCTGACCCCGTTCATCCTGAAACCATTTCAACATGTGCCCAACCTCCTTCTTTGGATCAGGCGGCCCTCCCCGGAGTCCGGGATGGCATGCCTCCGGGCGGGGCCGCCGCCCGCCCACGTCAGGGATGCATCTGCAGAACCTGAAACATGAATGGAAACGTCAGTGTGCCCCCGGAGATCGCGCCGAAGATGTTGTTCCACCAGTTGGGAAAGAACGCCATGGATCCACCAATGGCGCTGATCCCAAGCACCCCGGCAAGGATGATCTTCAGCACCAGGGCCGTGTAGTCGCCACCCTGCATATCGTGTCACCCCCTCTCAGAAGCCGAACATGGAGCTGCCCACCTGGACGAGGTACGGAACCAGGGTCACCATCAGGGCGGCCACGACGGCCACCATGACGTACAGTTGGATGGGGCCCTCCATCCGCTTCACCCGATACGTGGCCTGGATGGACTGCAACTGCGCCAGATGTTCCCCCAGATCACCGAAGGGTTCGGCGGGCACCGACTCCTCCTGGTAGGAGTACAGCCGGTCCAGCACGCCCGACAGGTCGGGATCGTCGAACCGTTCGTCCACATGCCGCTTCAGGGCACCCACGAGGTCCGCGCCCTCGTCCACAGCCCGCAGCGCCTTGCCCCACGCCGTTTTGAGCGGACCCGTGAGGAATGGCTCGACCCCGCGCACGGCCTGCGCGACAGTTTCCCCCGCCGTGAGCGGCATGCGCAGGTACATGACCAGTCCCGGCACAGCCGTCTTGAGGCGCTTTCGCCAATCCCTGTAGGCGGCAAAAGCCAGGCGCTGGTTCAGGAGCCAGCCGGCGAACACCCCAGGTGCGCCCCAGATCAGCATCCCGGCGGCTACGCCGCCGGTGAGGTAGTGAGTTACCGACCAGTACATCACCAGGGCGAAGCCCCACAGGACGGCGCCCAAGGTAAGCATCAGCCCCGCGGACATGACCAGGTACGTCACCGGCGGGATGCCCGCCGCCTCGAAGTGCCTGCGGGTGCGTTCCCGCACGAGAACACCCTCAAGAAGCTCCATCAGCCGTCCCAGCATGAGCCGCGCCCGGACCAACGTCGGCGCACCCCTCCCCAGAACCGAGGCGCGGTACTCCTCCCCGCTGTCGCGGGCGAGGAGCGTCCACGCAAGCACCGCCATGGCCACTCCCGCCACGACGTCCATCTGATCGCCCCCCCTTCGGTGCAGCCGTCGAAGCTAGACATCCATGGTCACCACGTCGGCCTCCATGCCGGCGTAATTGCGCAGCCCCCGGATCAGCCACGCCATGGCGGCACAGGCGGCGGTGAGGAACCACCCGGCGTGGAACACCAGAGCATGCCACATTGCGGGATCGGCCAGCCGCTCGATCAGGAGGGCCCCCGGTATGGTGGCCGTCATCCACGCCGTGAGGGAGATGTACCCTCCGAGCGCCCCGCGCAGCTCTTCGGTCACCCGCTCGTTCTCGTGCATGAACCAGGACATGAGCCGCAGGGCCTTGGCGGAGTCGCCGCCTCCCTCCCTGCCCTTGGCGGCCAGTTCCGCCCACAGGGCGGCCACCGGCCGGCGCACCCGCTGGGCAAACTCCCGTGCCGCATCCGCGAAGGCCACGTGATGCGTCATCTGACGCACGGCGAGCCTGGCGTGCTCCGACAGTGCGCCCTCGTCGAGCACCCGGGCGCCGGCCGCCAGCGCCTCCTCCATAGTGGCACCCTGAGCGGCCCGGTCGGCGAACACGGAGACGAAGGCTCCCAGCTGCTCGTTGGTCCGCGCCAGGACCTCCGCCGCTGAGCGTTCCAGGAAGAAACCGGCGAAATACCAGCCGGCCAGGGCGAAGCCCAGGGCGTCCAGCACGTTGCCCCCGCATAGGAAGAGCCCCGCTGCGAAGGCCGCAGCCGCCGCCATGGCCGAGATCAGGTTGAAGACACTTGGCCGGATACCCAGCGCGTCGCAGGTGCGCAGGAAGCGCACCCGCTTAACGCTTGGCGGTTTTGCGACCGGCCGCCCCGCCGCCCTCCTTCGGGCTGGCGCCCTTTCGGGCGCCAGCAGCAGCCACGCGGCCACCGCCGCGCTCACCGCCGCAAGCAAGCTCACTCAGCATCGCCTCCAATCGCTGATCCTCGGCGGCTCTGTGCGCCGCCATCTCATTGCGCCCGAATTCCTCGGGAATGCGGGCTCCGCGCTGCTCCCAGCGGTCCAGGCGCCAGGGGCTAACGTGACGCACGTAGACGTGCCCCCCCAGTCGGGGGTTGTACTGCCAGATCAGCCGGTACGGGTCGCCCCCCTCAGTCAGCGGCATTACCTCGAACACCTGAGTGACCACGATGCGGTACTCTTCCGGGTTGTCCGGTGCGGGAAGCTTGCGCAGGAAAACCATCAGGTCCAGGGACCGATGCACCAGCCGTTCCACCCGGTCCTGGGGCAGGCTCTTCCAGATCCCGCCCGAGGTGTACGCCGTCAGAAGGTCCATCGCGTCCTCCGGGCCGTCGGCGTGCATGGTGGTAAAGCACCAGCTGTGCCCGGTGCTGATGGCGCGGAAAAAGGCCGCCGCCTCACCCACCCCCAGCACCTCGCCCACGGTGTATGCGTCGGGGGTCTTCCGCCCTGCCGTGTCGGCCAAGTCGTTCATGTCGATGGCCGCCGCCTCGTCCCTGCCCCGCCGCGCACCGTGGCGCACTTCCTGGAGACTCACCGTGCGGGGCCGCTCCGGCTCCTGCTCCCGCTCCGCCTCCAGTATCAGCAGGCGCAGGTGAGCAGGCAGGTAGTGTTCCTGCAGGAGGCGGACGAAGGCTGTCTTACCCGTGCCCGTGGCGCCCAGAACCAGCAGGCGCACTCCGCCCTGCACCGCGGTGCGCATGAAGTCCAAAAGCTCCATGCTCGCGGCCCCGGTGGCGGCGTAGTCTTCCGGGGTCCACCGCCGGGTGGCCGCCGGGGGCTTTCTGAGATTGAGAGTCACGCAGGGGGACACCGGCTCCCGGGTGGCCTGCAGCCGTGTGCCGTCGTCCAGCATGACGTTCAGGATCGGGTTGGCGCGGTCGAAGTGCCGCCCGAGGAATTGGGTCTTTGCCTCGACCCAGCGGCGGACCTCGTCGTCGTCGCGGAAAGCCACCTGGGGGCGCCCATCCCGACCGTCCGCGGGGAGCAGGCGTCCCGCCTGCCAGTAGCAGACCTCCCGCGGCGAGTCCACCGCCACCTCCGTAACGGTGCTGTCAGTCATCAGCGGGTCCAGCTTGCCCCATCCGTAGCGCAGGGCGGCCATCTCGTCAGCGGCCTGCTCCCGCTCCGCCGGGGTGTATTCCGAGACCAACTGCTCCAGCAAAGTGCCGCAGTGGGCGCGGAAGTCCTCCCGGGACATTGCGGGGCGCTCGGTTTCGGCCAATGTGCGCTTCAGCCATTCGAGGGCTTCCGCCACCTTGTCGGGAGCCTGGGCCAACATCGTCTGGGTCTGCTCCCGCTCCCTGCGTGCGATCACGCGCTCGGCGTCGATGTCGATGGTTGCGGCCATCCCGTCACGCTCCTCTCCTGAACAGTCGGGCCAGGAACCCGCCGCGGGCGGCAGCCCTGGCTGGTCGGCGCACCGTGTGTTCCTCCTCCAGCTCCACGGTCAGCATTTGGCCAAGCTTGGCCCAAGGAGCATCATTGCTCACGAAGACCTTGCCGGCGTTGAGGGATCGCTGATACTGGGCCGGCTCCAGTGGCACCACGGCCGCAGCTTCGAGACCCAGCGCAGCCTCGATCTGGGCGACACTGACCCCGACGTTTTCCATGTAGCCGTTGACCACCAGGGTGTAGCGTGACTTGGGTATGCCCAGCGCTTCGGAATCGGCCAGGTGGCGGACAAGGGCGTCCAGGACCACCTTGTTCTGGTCGGCCACCAAGAGAATGTGGTCGGCACGGCGCAGCGTGTAGAACACGGCCGCGTCCTTGAAGCGCACCGGACAATCGGCCACGACCACGGCGTGCTCCGCAAGCAGGGTGTCGAGCAGGGCGCTCACGTGGTCTTTGGTCTTGATCTGCAGCCCGCCAAGCAGCCCGCGGGCTGGAACCAGGGCCAGGTTGCGGCCCGGTCGCACCGTGATGGCCCGCAGCGCTTCTCGCAGCGGCCCGCCCCCGTCGAAGAGTTCCTCGGGGAGGTCGTCCAGGCCACGCTGCGGGGGCTCCAAGCCGAACCAGCGGACCAGTCCCGGCTTGTCCTCATCCAGCTCCAAAAGACATACCGGCAGGCCGGAGGCCGCTATCCAGGTGCCGACGTATACGGCGCCGGTGGACTTGCCCACGCCGCCGGCGGGGCTGAACCACACGATCAGGAGCCGAGACGGGCGCCGGCGGCTGATGGTGCGTTCCGCAATCACCTCCCCCCCTGTCCTCATGGACTGTTCGGCAGGGCCTGCGTGCCAGCGTGCCGCGTCGGCATAGGTCCGCGGTCGCCACAACACCTCGTTGAGGGGTGTGGTCTCGGCTACCAGGTCGTAGATGCCAAGCCCCACCAGGGCGGCCATGAGGGGATCGCCCGGCTGCAGGGCTTCCGGGTGGGCCACCACGATGCGCACCGTGGGGCGGGCCACGCGGTAGCGGCGCAGGTCGTCCTCATTGCCGGTCAGCAGATCGTAGTGGGCCAGCACCACGTCGGAGGGCGCTCTGGAAAGCGCCGCCAGGTCGGCGGCGCTGGGCAAGTCGGTTACCGGTGCCTTGGAGGGCAGTTGCTCCCGCCATGGGTGGTCGGGGGGCAGCAGCAAGGCTATCTGCATCTGCGGATCACCTCCTAGCGGTCATTGTCCGGGGCAGGTTCCGGCGGCCCCATGGTCCACACCTGGTCCACCGCAAGGTACAGGGCGTCCACGTGCTCATCGAGAGCGTCCAGGACAGCCGCCAATGAGGGGGCGTTGGGCCTGCACACCTGGATCGCATAGCGCAGGTTCCCCTGGATGGCCATGAGACAACGCTCCACATCGTTGCGGACAGCAGGGTGCATTCTGTTAAGCTCCTCGGGGATCTTGGGATCGTCGGGAAAATTCGGTGCCATGCTGGTGCGCCTCCTCGTCATGCGGTCTTCGCCGGGAGGATCGTCACGCTGGCCGTGGCGTAGCGCCGGTGCCAAACGCACGTCGGCGGGTTGCCGGAGCAGGTCTGCCACTTCCACTCGGCGGTAATCTCGTAGGTTCCGGGCTTGGTCACCTTGACGGCCCAAACCGTCTGGCCCGGCATGCGTGGAGCGCCCGGCGGGTTCTCCCGCATGGGCACGCCGGAGCCGGGGTGCGGGCCAAGCCATATCATGGTCGGGTTGCTTACGGGGGTGATCTGCTCGGTCACGGGGCGGCAGTTCTTTTGGCAGCCCTGCGGAGGAGGCGCCCACAGCACCCGCTGCGGGTATGCCGCCGGCGGGGGCAGCTCATAGGCGCCCTGGGCCAATATCCACGTCGGGGCGTTGGGGTACGGCTGGCGCCAGTAGTGCTGCATGGGACCACAGTGGAAGAAGACCCAGCAGCTCTGTTGCTGGCCGCCCACGTAGTTGCCCGTGGCCCATGCGCTGGCCTGGGGCGGACCCTGATAGCTCTGAATGTGCTGCAGCACGGAGGCGGCGTAGGCCAGGCCCTTGGGAGCCAGGCAGCCGCCGGCGTTGTAGGCGGCCAGGCCCTCCATGAGGTAACCGCCGCAACCCTGGGTGTCGTAGTCCAGCTCCTTGATCCCTTCCGCCACGTTGAGCTTCGGGTTGTATGGCGAATGGCTGCCGAAGACCCGGTGCCACTTGGGGGCGGCGGAGTAGGGGGTACCGCTGTTGATCTGCATCAGCCCGGCGTCCACGCTGAGCGTGGTCACGCCCTGGCCGAAGAATTGCAGCTGGCACGGCTGGTTGGCCGCCTTACGGTTGCTGCAATTGTAGTTGGCCGCCGTGGCCTTGCCGCCGCTTTCCTGGATCATGTCGCCCAACGTGACCGTGTTGGGGAAATCACTGCCCTGGATTAGCCCAAGCCATGTCGCGGGACGGATCTCCGCGTTCCCCAGGTAGGTGTTCTGGCCGACCACGCCGCCCATTAGAAATATCACCACCGCCGTCAGGAGCAGCAGCACCCCGACGATAAGCGCCAGGGTGGCGCCGCCGATCCACCAAGCCAGGCGCATGCCCTGGCTCAGGACGTCGCCGCCACCGGTCTCCCGCCGCTCGCTCATCGTTGGGTCACCTCCGCCAGCAGAAACACCAGGGCACCCGCGGCAACGAAGAGCAACGCCGCTTGGATGGGCGCCCAACGCGACAGGACCGGCACCGCCAGGGTAAGGGCCACCTCCAGGCCGTCGGCAACCACCAGCACGCACAGGGCCAGGTACAGCCGCCGCACCCGGCGGTACCGCTCGCACGGTATCATCGCCTGCGCCACCTCCTTCCGCGCCGCCAGTAGATCACCAGGGCCAGGAGGCCCATGCCGATGAAGAAGGCGCTCACCAGGGGGTGGCGCCCGAAGTTCAGCAGGTCATATATCAGGTAGCCCAACCGATAGAGCACGTACAGGTGTCCCATGTCCTACCACCCCCCGTACATGAGGGAGGTCTCGTGGGGCGCGGTGTCCACCACGACCCAGGCGCGGGTGTTGCCGCAGATGAGCAGCCCCTCGCCCTGGCGGGCGGAAGCCAGCTTGTCCTGCTCCGCCTGGGACAGGGAGAACAGTTGCGTCACCGCAGGCAGATCCTTTGCGTCCTGGCGCATGAGGAACTTGGTGCTGGAGTTGGCCAGCACGGGTTCGCCCTCCCGGGCCACGGACGGGTCCAGGAAGTCGATGGCGTTTTGGCTCACCACGGTGAGCGCCCCGGCGTACTTGCGGATGCGCTTGCTCATTTCCTTTAGGAAGCTCAACGCCTGGGGCGTCTGGGGGTCGATCATCATCCAGGCTTCATCGACCACCAGGACCACCCGTTCCTCCCGGTCGCGCCGGATGATGTCCCATGCATAGCCCAACACGTTGAGGTACTGCGCCCTCTGGACGCTCTTCTCGGCGGACTGCAGGTCGTGTATGTCGATCACCAGGAAGTCGGTGTCCTTGGCGGGAGTGCTGGCGCCGTTCCAGATGTGCGCGTCTATCCCGGTGGCCGCGTCCTCCAGGAGCGCCGCCAGGGTGGACCAGGTGTCTGCGTCGGAGCCCCCCTGGGCGGCGGCCGCCTTGCAGTAGTCGTAAAGATCCCGCAGGGTAGGCCAGGCACCCGGATTCACGGCGGCCGGATCGGTGTCCACGCCGATGCCCCGTGCCTGGTAAACCTGCATGATGGCCCGTCGGAGCAGCGCCCGCTGGATGTCGGTGAGCTGGGGCAGATACAAGTCGAGGAAGGCTCTCACGCGCTGCACCTGGCCGGCCACTGCCGTGGCGCCCTCATCCGCCGCGTCGTCCACGGGCAGCGGCGCGGCCTGGAAGGGGTTGATCGTCACGTCACCACCCACGGCGTTGACCCATGTCCCGCCGACGTTGGCGCACAGGGTGCGGTATTCCCGCTCCGGGTCTATGAGGATGATCTTGGCCCCCTGGCACCACTCGCGCAGGGACATGAGCTTCGTCGTGTGACTTTTGCCGGCGCCGCTTCCGGCCAGGATGGTCCAGTTGCGATTGGTGACACCGGCTATGACGGTGGGGCTGTCGCTGGACAAATCCCACCTGTCCACCAGCGCCAGGCCGCCGCTGTCGTCGTGGCCAAGGACTATGCCCTTGCCGTGGGTGATCCCGCCGCTGCTGAACGGAAACGCCGCCGCCAGGGTCTCGGACGGCATCTGGTAGGGGGAGCCGCCCCGAAGCTCTTTCGGAAAGATCCCCCAGGGGCCTACCGCCCGCAGACCCTCCTCTTGGCGGAAGGGCAGGCACCGGGCACGCATTCCCGCCGCGGCCATGAGCCCTTCCAACCGCTTCGCCCGGCGCAGTCCCTCAGTTTCGTCGGGCGCCGTCACCAGGAGGAACAGCCCCACGGTGAAGATGCTCTGCTGCTCCTGGTCGATCTTGCGCATAAGCTCCTGCGCGTCTCGGAGCTGGGCCTCCAGGCGCTGCACCAGCAGCGCGTTGCCGCCGGCCTGAAGGTTGCCCGCCGTCAGGCTTATGCTGCGGTTCAGCGCCAGGGTCAGGGCGGTCGGGTCGGTCGGCAGGCCGTGCAGGGCCAGGGTCACACCCGGCAGGTTCGCCGGACGGGCAAGCCAGGCCACGCCCACCTTCGGCGGGTAGTTGACCACGGCGTACACCCTGCCCCATTGGTCGCCGATGTCCACGGAGCGCTGGGAGAAGCGCAAAGCCTGGGGCGCGAAGACGTTTGCCAGGGCCGGTGCGCCGCTAGGCGTGGTCTGCGGGTGTTTGCGCATGGGCTCGCCTCCTGATCCAGTCGAGGATGTCGGTTGCCTTCACCAGCACCACCACGCCGCGCGGCACCTCCTGCACCGGCTCGCCCCACAGGCCAGGCCACACCTGCATGCGCCGCTGGTTGGTCCATCGGCGGGGCACCACCATGGGCACCGCCGCGTAATCCTCGCCCTCCACGGCGATGGCCCGCCTGGCCGCGGCGGCGAGCCGGGCCGCCACCTCGGCGGAGAGGACGATCATGATGCCGCCCCCCGGGTGGCGCCCGCCAGGGCGCGCAGGACGTCCGCCGACCGCACCACCACGGCGGTGCCCCGGGGCGTATCTCCGATCACCCTGGCCCACACGGCCAGGCTGCCGGCGGTACGCTCAGGCGACACGGGCAGGGGCACCCGACCGCGCAGTCCATGGACACCCAGTATGACAAGGGCAAATTCGCCGCCGCAGCGGCGGGCGGCCTCGGCCAGGGTCCGAAGGTCTTTGGTGGTCACGCTGATCCCTCCTTGTCCGCCCGTTGATAAACGGGCGCCAATCGTGGCAGCCCGTCAGGCACCTGCTCCACGGCCGCCTGCTGGCCGTGGAAGGCGAGGAACAGCAGCTCCCGCCAGTCCGCGTCGGACATGACGCGCACCTGCATGCCGCGGGCGCGCACGATGTCGCCGGCCAGTTGTGGCAGGTGCTGGCGGTGCTCCGCCGGGGCATCCGCGCCCTGACGCACCACCAGGACGTAGTAGCGCCGCTCCGAATGCTCCCCCGACCTCACCAGGGCATGCACCCATTGCAGGTAGTCCCGCAGGACGGGCTTACGGCGCTGGTCAGCGGTCTGGAGCATGGTGTCAAGCTGCGACAGGTAGGCGTCCAGGTCCACGGGGCGGTAGGCCGACACGATTTGCCATGGCTTGTCCAGGGCGTTCAAGGCCGCATGGACGGCCGCTATGACGGCCTGCTGTTCTGTGGCGCTCTTTAGGCTCAGGTTGAACGGCGCCACTGCCACGCCGCCCACGACGGCGCCGTCGGGACGGTACAGTAGCCCGTCGTGCAGGTCCCTGAGGGGCAGCCAGTCCTGCGCCGCTTTGCCTGTGGTCCTAGCCAGCGGCTGCCTGTGTCGGCTGGTCAGCATGTTGTCACCTCCGAACAAGATCGTCCAAAATGGTGGAAAGATCGGCTGCGGGTTGCGCCGGCGGGCGCGTCTGTACCGGAAAGACGTCGGGGTGGGTGGCCAGGGTCATGCAGGCATCCGCCAGCTTTGCGGCGTCGGCGTGGCGGCTGGCCCGCACCAGCGCCGCCGTGGCCTCCCAATCCACCCGCCCGCCGTAGAAGGGGTCGTCTGCCATTATGCGGAACACCGTCGGCTCGACGCCGATGGCCCGCAGCCGCTCCACCACGGCCCATTGCGCATTGTCGGCCAATTCCCGTGCCCGGATGTCCATCCTTCAGCCCCCCTGCTCCTCACGCTATATCCTGACGGCTCCAGTCGTATAGCCACAGGTTTCGCCGCCGTCCGGCACCGGCAGCCATGCCGCGCCAACCGCCCGCCCATGTGCGGGCGGCGGCAAGCCAGTCCAGCATGGTGCTGCCGTCGGGCATCGGTTTGCCCACGGCGTAGCCGGCGCCGCCCGCCAGGGCCAGGGGCAGCACCGCGGCCATGCTCCGGGTGGCCAGGTAGACCAGCAGGGCCAGCACCAAGCCCACGGCCACGAAGGCCACGAGCACCTTCACTTGGCGTACGCCCCACCCGGGCGCAAACTCGAAGCCCTGACTGATCCTACGGGGCACCAGGTAACTCAGGGCGCGCTCCTCAGCGTTCATCGCCGCTGCGCCCCCTTCCCGAACGTCGGGGCGGCCATATGCCGAGCCGACGCACCAGGTCCCGCGCCGCCTGTGCCGACGTGGAGGGATCGGACTCCTCCTCCCGTTCCATGCGCCGCAGGAATGCCTCCTCCTCCAACAGGTCCTGCTCCGGGGATATCAGTTCATCCCACCAGTCCATTGCGCTTCCTCCCCCGCTACATCCCGACGCCGCCAAAGACCCGACCCAAGCCAGCTCCCACGGTGCGGCCCATGCCCATGACCACCATGCCCCCCATGCCGCCGACGCCGGAGTGGTAGGCCCATTCGCGGAGCATGTGAGGGCCGCGGATAGTGGTTATTGCGATGCCTATCATGAGGAAGCATGTCGCCGCAAAACCGCCAATGGTGTTGTCCGTGTAGTTCATGATGTGATACGCCCCGGCGAACAGCGCCAGGCCCAGCATCTGGACGGCCTGACTCAGGGACAGCACCACGAGGCCGCGCCACCAGCTGTTCCATACGCCGCCGTCAGGATTTAGCTGGCCAAGTGCGGCGAAAGGGGCGCCAACGGCGTAGAACACCAGGTCCGCCGTCCGCACGGCCATCTGGAAGCCGATGACCAGGAGCACCACGAGCAGGGCCGCCACCATGACCAAGCCCAGCAACATGGCTCCGGCACCAAGGCCCACTTCCGTGGCCAGAGAGGTGTTCAACTTACCGACCAAAACCACGGCAGGAGCCACGTTGCCCATGAGGAGTTTGAGCCCCAGCCACGCGCCAAATTGGAACACATGGCCGACAAGCCATACACCCGCGCCGCCGTAAAGGGCCACGCGCAGGATGCCCTTGCCCAGCTGGCTGCCGTCCATGTCGGCGGTACCCTCGTTCCAAAGGATGTACCGCTCCAGGGCAGTGCGCGCGATGTATACGGTCAGCAGCGCACCCGCCACCCCCGCGGCTACCAGCTCCGCATTTTGGACCACACCCAATTGCAAGAACCGGGTGGTCCATGCCGTTATGTTGGCAAAAATGGAGGACAGCACGCTGAGAATGGGATCAACGATGCCTTGCTGCAGCAGGCTCACTATCACGCCCATCATGAGCGTCCCCATTTGACCGCTACCCCCCTTTGCAAAAAGAAGGGGCTGCGCACGTGCGGGCAGCCCCCCTCCGCCAACTACAGGATCGTTCCGGCGAATGTGGCAATTGCACCGGAAGCGGCGACAATGGCCGTACCAATCAGCACCTTCTTCATGCTGGCTGTGTGGTGGGCGACCATCTGCGGGTCTTCGTTGAAGTTGCGCATGAGCGCATGGTAAGCGAGCATGAGGCTGCCGCCGCCCGCGCCCAACCCCATGATCCAAGTGCCTGCGTCTGTAAGAAAGGTTTGGAAGCTCGACAGAAAAGAAGGCACCACGTTGTTCACCTCCTGTTGTGTGAGTAACCGCAG
This sequence comes from Bacillota bacterium, assembly GCA_021810565.1. Taxonomy (GTDB): domain Bacteria; phylum Bacillota; class Sulfobacillia; order JAJZIM01; family JAJZIM01; genus JAJZIM01. Next base: position 54,895 of record JAJZIM010000010.1, on the reverse strand, counting down.
AATACAGGCACTGTCTGCACCACCTCCTCAGCGGTCCATGTCCGCGTCACGGCCCAGCCCCGCCAGGCCGAAGTCCGCCGGGTCCACCTCGAAAAGTTCCCGGTCCTGATCCGCCGCCTGGGCCTGGGCGGCCTCCCAGGCGTCGGGGGACACCTGGGGCGCGCCCTGGCGCTCCAGGTGGAAGTACACCAGGCAGGCCATGTGCGCCGCCGTGCCGCCGTCCAGGTGGCGGGCATGGGCCACCTCCACGGCTGCCGTGGGCAGGTCCACGCCCGACTGGTAGGACAGCACCAGGGAGCGGTAGGCGGCGTCCGCCTCTGCGGCTGCCGCCTCCGCCGCCAGTGCCTCCCCGGCGGCATGGCCCTCCGCACGGAATTGCTGCGCCGCCTGGGCCAGCAGGGCTTCGGCGCTGTCCGCGGCCCTGGCGGGCTCCTGGCGCTCCTGTTCCTGCTCCTTGGCCAGGAGGTAGTCGGCGGCACGGTTGGCGTCACCGGCGGCGCGGAAGATCTCGTGCTTGTCCTGACGCAGGACCTTGATCCACTCGCCCACGTAGGCGGCATGCTGGCTTGTGTCGTGCGCTATGCCGGTTTCCGCCGACAGGAACATGGAGCCGATCTCTGCCCGCAGTTCCTCTCGGGCATACGACGGAGTACCGAAGGCGGCACCGTCCAGTCGGTTTAACCGGCTTTCATGCCCCGTCCAGTGGGTAAGCTCGTGGAGCGCGGTGTCGTAGTAGCCTGCGGCGGTGTGGAAGGTGTCCCGCGGCGGCAGGTGGATCGTGTCGCTGGACGGCACGTAGCAGGCACGCGCCCCGCCGTGGACGATCCGGGCACCGCTGGCGGCAAGAATAGACTCCGCCCGCAGGGCGGGCGCCCAGGCACTCTGGCGGGGCTCCAGGGCGGGGATACCGTCGATCTGGCTGCCGTTGAAGACCACCGCACTGAACGGGTGGGGCTTCTCCACGGCCACCTCCGTTTTGCGCTCCTCGCCGGTGTCGGGGTCCTTCTGGACAACCTCTTCGGTGCGCTTCCAGTAAGTTACCACGCTACCGTGCTCGCCTTTGCGCACCTGCCACCCGCGCTCCTGCGCCTGGCGGTAGGTGCACCACCTGGGATCGGTGTAGCCGGAGGCCATGGCCTGCATCTGCAGCGCCAGGACGTTCGCCCCGCGGTATGCCTTGCCGGTAGTCGGGTTGTGGGGCAAGCTCATGCCGGGGTCCCAAGGCCGTTGCCAGGGGGCCGTTCCGGCCTCCAGGGCGGCCACCAGCTTGTCGGTCAGCTCCTGCCTGTAGTCTCTGCCGGGCATGCTTCCTGCGCCTCCTCCGGGTAGTCGTCAGCGGCTTCGGGTGCGTCGGGCGGCTCGGCCTCCAGGCCGCTGCCGTCCAGGTACTCGCCGCCGTAACGGGTCAGCCAATCGTCCATGGCGGTTGCCACCTCCTCAGCGGTCCAGTTCCTCACCGTCGTAGCCGGGACCAGGGTCGAACTCGCCCGCAGCCTCCTCAAGTTGCCGATATGCATTCTCGGAGAGGCTATTGATCCGGTTGGGTGCCTCCTCCGGCTGCGGCGGCAGTTCCTCGCGGGTTACGTCACCCCGCACCCATGCCATGCGGTCACCCTCCACCGCCTTCTGGAACTCGTAGGCCCGCTGGCGGGCGAGGAAGTAGCCGGCTGCATCGGCCACCGTGACATCGGTATCGTACCTGGCCACCCAGTCCAGGGCGGCCCGCTCCTCCGCCGGCATCAGGCGGTTGGCGAACTGGACCCCCAAGCTGTACGCGCACGCATGGCGCACCGCGGGCTGCGGGTCGTGGAGCATGGCCTGCCGCATTACCCGACGGTCGTCCGGGCTGAACGGGCCGCCCCCGGGCCTGGTGTGCACGGTGGCCAGGACCAACGCCGCCTCGATCCTGTGCGGCGCCGTTTCGGGTTCGGAATGCTGGAGGTAGGCCAGCAACTGAGGTACGGGCATCGCGATCCATGTGTCGAGCGGGCGGGGCAGCGACGGCGGTCCCTCGTCTATCCAGTGGCGGCGCATGCTTGATCCCTCCTCATGGCACTATCGGTCCGGTTCCTCTTGGGTTTCCGTCTCCTTGTCGTCGGCAAGGGATGGGTCAACAGCCGGCTGCGCGGGCACCAGCACGTGGGTAACGAAGCGATCGGACCTGTCCTCCGGATCGGGCTGCCGCCTGGGGTCCTGGCGGTGCTGGGCCAGCAGTTCGTCCAGCAGCTTCTCGGCGAGGAATTCGTTCAATGCTCCATACCCCCCCGCTCCATACCGCCCCCGAGTTCGGGCGTGTAGTCGTGCGCCTGCGCCCGCGCCACGAAGCGCATGGCTTCCTGGGCCTCCAGGCGGTCCACGGCCACCTCCGCCTGCACCCGCTGCCGATCCGCCTTGGCAAGGGTCAGCGCCGCGGTTTGGTACACCGGCACGGCGGCGTCGTCGATGGCCACCGTCTCCAGGCTCTGGCGCACTCGCAGCGGCATCCATGCCAGGCTATCCTGGGCCTCGTAGCGTGCGGCCAGCGTCTGGGTGGCCACCTGGCGCACGGCGGCGTTGGGATCGCGCAGGGCCGCCACGCACAGGCACTCCTCCACCCCGCGCACCGCATCGTAGTCGCCGCGCGGCACGTACCAGCCGGTACGCGCCAGCGCCTGGACCGCCGCCAGGCGGGCCTCGTCCGAGCGGCCCAGGTCCCCGACGATGCGGGCCAGGTCCACGCCGCGCCCCGAGCGCCAGGCGTCGGTGATGGCCAGCTGCAGGCTGGTCCTCTGGTCGCGGGGCAGCCCGCCGTCCAGCTCGGCTATGGGTGGCGCCGGCGGCACGGGCGGTATGGTCCGGTCGTCAATCATCTCCATGAGGCTCACTCCCCCCGCAGGAGCGCCGGAACGTAATCACCGGCGGTCACCTCGGCCACGAACCGCTGGGCGGCCAGCGCCTCGGCGGCGTAGGTGGCCGCGTAGACCACCACGGCCTGGCCGGCGAACCGGCGCACCTCGGCGGATGGGTCGTAGGCGGCTGCATGGCGCATGGCGCGTTCGGTTAGCACTTCCCACATCTCGTCACCGCGGCGCGCGGCCAATGCCCGCAGCGCCGCCAGCCGCACGGGCACGGCGGGGTCCTGGTACACCACGCGAAACAGCGCCAGCCGCACGTCGGCGGTCCACAGGTCCTGGGCCGTCAGCGCGTCCACCGCCGCCAGCCGCTCGGCCTGCCCCGCGGCGTGCAGGTCGGTCAGGATCTCCAGGGGCGTCATGGTAATACCTCCTAATGTGGAGGGAGGGGCAGCGCCCCTCCCTCAGCGATCCGGTTCCGCGTTTGCGGCGGGTTCGGGGTCCGGGAGGCCCGACTCATGGGTCTGCTGTTTCTCCAGGAAGCGCACGTCCTTGGCCTCCACGTCGAAGCTCTGGCGCTTCTGGCCGTCCTTCTCGTAGGCGTTGAGCTGGGGCTCGCCGCGCACGAAGGTCAGGTCGCCCTTGTCGAGGTAGTCGTGACAAGCCTGGGCCTGCTTGTCCCATGTGGTCACGCGAAAGAAGTCGGTCTTGTCCCCCTGGCCCGGCCGGTCCACCGCCAGGGTCATGTGGCCCACCTTGTGGTTGCCCGGCGTATCGCGGATCTCAGGCTTTGCCGTGAGTCTGCCGATGATCTCGATGTTGGCGTAGGTGCGGCTCACGTTGTCTTCACCTCCCCTCATGGCATGCGGAGCCGTGCCCACCTCCTTTCTGGAGTTGGCCGCCAGCCACGCCTTGGCCTTGCTGATGCTGTAGCCGAGGTAGTGGTCCGGCTGGATGTGCTCCCGGTACTTTGCACCGATGGAGAGGCGCGGGTGGCGGAAGATGTCCCGGATGCGGTTCTGATCGGTTCCAGCCGAGACGAGGGCCACAATCACCTTCATGTCGGTTTCGCTGCGCTGCCCCTGGGGCGCCCCTCCGCGGATCAAGTCGAGGATCGCGGGATTGATGGGAAGGTCCCGAAGCAGCTCCTCCGGATCGCTGGGCAGCAGCCCCGGTTGCGAGAAGGCCACCCACTCCCGGCCAGCCTGCGGACTGACGGGCCGCGGGTTGGCCCGCACCAAGGACGCGAAGTCGCCCAGGTCGTAGGCCCGCTCCGGGTGCAACTCGGCAACCTGGCACAACTGTGGACTGCCGTACTCGGCCTTGATGTTGTGGGTTTCGGGCACCCGGAGCATCCTGGCCAGGTCTGTCACGACGTTGGCCTTGGGCGGTATGCCCGCGGCTGCCCCCAAGGCCCAGAGGGTATCCCTCACCCGGGCGGCGTCCGCCGGTGTGGCCACCGGCACGGGCTCCCGGAGGAGCCAGTAGGCGTGCCTGCCGCCGCCCCCGGAACGCACCACGGCGGTGGGACCAAGCCCCACCGCCGCCAGGTTGTCCAGCCGGTCCTCGATCTGGGCCTCCCCGCCGGCGAAGTCCTTGGCGTCGATGTCCGCGAAGAGCAGCGGCACGGTGCGCACCGCGTCGGAGCCGCCCCGGGGCTCCGCCCGTGGCAGGGCGGAGAAGAACACGTGCGCCTGGCCGTCGTTGGCGGCAGCGAACCGCTCGGCGGAGACGAGTTCTTCGGGAATGGCGTAGAACCGACGAAGGGTCACCCCACCGGAATGTTCGGGTACGGCCCGTAGCTCCAGGTAGCCCCCGCAGTGTTGGTAGAGCAACCGCCAGAACAGCAGCGCCGAAGAGCCATCCATCGTGGGTCCCTCCTACTCCTCCGTGCCATCCCCGCCGGCACGGACTGTTTGGGCGGCAAGCGCAGCCGCCATGTTTCGGAGCGGCATCTGCATGGCGGTCCCCAGCTCCTCAACGGGGATGCCGCCGGGATCACCGTGCCCACCGCCTCCTCCGGCCCCGCCGCCAGTCTGCGCTCCCACCGCGCCTGGGGGCGGCTCCAACTCCTTTCCCGGCCGCCACACCGTGGGCGCCCGCACCGGCCTTTCCGGGGCCTGGGAGATCGGCTCCTGTATTTCTCGAAAAACATCCCAGGCCGACAGGTCGGGGAGGGTCAGCCGCGCCGGCGCGTGGCGGGCCTGCAGCACCAACGCCTGGCCCTCCGGCCAGCGCAGCAACTCGTCCGGAAGGAGCAGCGGCCGCTTCATCAACGTCTGGGTGTTGGTGGCGTGGCCGGGCACGCTGCTGGAGGTCCAATAGACTTTGGGCATGCTCTGGGTTTCGCCGAAGGTGGTGTATTCCCCGAGCTTGCCCGAGATCTCCTTGGCGGTGTCGAGGTCCGCCGTGAGCAGGTACAGCCACACCCGGCAGCTCCCCTTGATGGTCTGGGCGGCTTCCTGATAGTGGCGCTTGAGCTGCGCCAGGTCCTGCAGGGCCAGGAGCAGCCGGATGCCGCGCCCGCGGCACACCGTGACGGTATGATCCCAATCGCGCAGCTGCGGCAGGTTGCCGAACTCGTCAAGGAGCATGTTGACCCTGACCGGCAGGCGCCCTCCGTTGGTGTCGGCCAGCTGCGTCAGCGCCTGGACGGTCTGCTGTATATAGAGGGTGGCCAGTGGGTAGCGGGTGCCGCGCTCGTCGGGGATGACCAGAAATACCGCCGTCGGGCACCGGCCCAGATCGGCCAGGTCGTGGTCCTGGGCGGCGGTGAGCCAAGCCACCTCGCCGTCCCCGAACAGGCGCAGGTTGGCGCCTGCCCCCGTCAGGATCGAGGAGCGGGTCTTGTCCGTGGACAAGCTCACCGGGCCGAAGGCGCTGCGGGCCGGATGTCCCTCCGGGAGGAGGCGCATCCACTCGTCTATGCGGCGCCCCCCGGACTCGCCGCTAATCAGGGACTGATACACCGAGGCCATGTGCATGGTGTCGGCGTTGGGCCAGGGCGCCTTGGCCACCTTAGCGGCTATCGTTACCGACAGCCTGGGGTCGTCGGCGAAGGGTCCCGGCGGCTTCCCCTGGGCCACCCCAAGCACGAGGGCCGCGATCAGGGCCTCCTGGGACTGCGGCCAGATGGGATCACCGCCCTTGTACTCGCTCGACCAGGCGAACAGGTGTCCGATGTCCCATGCCAGTGCTGACGCGGCGTCCCACCGGCCCGCCGCCAGGGCGTCCGCCACGGCCTTGACCGGGTTCCAACGGTTGCCGCGGGAGGGCTGCCGCAGGTCAATCCTAACGACGCGGTAGCCCCTGGACCGTAGCCAGTCCGCGCTGTAGGCGTACAGTTCGCCCTTTGGATCGTTTATCAGCATGGACTCGGTACCCGCCATGCCGATTACCCCGATGGTGGGGAGGATTATGCGCCGGCTCTTGCCGGATCCCGGTGAGCCGACCAGGAGAACATGCTCATCGGCGGTGAGGACCCAGGCGGTGCCGGGCCGGGGTCCCTGGCCGACCAATATACCGCTAGGCAGTTCCGTCTTCCTTTGGTGCCGACTCTCCATCCGGCTCCGCAACAGCAGCATGAACCCTCACCTCCTGCTTGGGAGGCACCCACAGGGTGAATCCTCGGGCCAAGTCCTGGTGGGTGCGCCAGTGGGCGGTCCCGTGCTGCCCCTTGCCCGCCGGCGGAGGGCCGCCCCAGGTGGACACCCCGCCGCGCCCACGGGCGGCGTAGGCCATGAGGCCCGCCGCCGCCAGGGCCACCAGCAGCACCACGAGCAGACTGTGCGGGTGGCGCAGTAGAAGCGCCGCCCAAACGTGCCAGGGCCAGTACCCGCCGGAGTGGGTCCATGCGGCCCAATGCGCCGCCGCCTGGTGCATGGTCTGTGCCGGAGGGGCGGGGGGTGTGCCGGCAGGCCGGCGCAGAGGGACCAGCACCGCCAGGTAGGCCACCACGGGCTCCGCCACCACCAGGGCAGCCACCCCGCCGCCGATGGCGGCCGCCAGGCACATGCGCTTTCGCCGCAGGATCATGGCCGGCGCACCACGTGGATGCCGAGTTCGTCCAACTGATGGTGGTGGTCCCTGGGACCACCCCATCCCTCGTACTCGGCCTGGGTAGCCTCAAAGCCGCCCCCCCGGGTAGTGCCAAGCGCGGCAGGCCATCGAGGCCACCGTTCCTTCAGCTGGCTGTCGTGAATTTCCTGGGGCTCAGCGTGCTGGGCCTGGGTGCGGGGTGGGTGGCGCCTACGATGCTTGGCCAACGAAGTCACCTCCTACATCTGCATTTGGGATTGAGACTGGCGCTTGCGCCGGGCCTCCTCCTCCAGCGCCCGCGCCTCCGCCTCCCGCTCCTCTTTCCGGGCCTGGCGCAGCAGGCCGGCGTACAGGCCCATGACCAACTGGCGGGCCTGATTGGCCCGCCGGAAGGCGGCGTACTGCGCCGCCCAGCCGATGGACCGCCCCACGTACCGGGCGAGGCGGTCCATGCCCTTCGCCACCTGGTCCCTGGCCCATTGAGCTGCCAGGTGCTTCACCTGGTGGTCCACGACACGGGCGAGTTGGGTCCGCACCTCCCGATAGGCCGCGGCGCGGCCCCCGCGGGAGACGCTCCGCAGGTGCGCGGCCAGTGCTGCCTTCGTCTCCGGCTGCCGCAGTAGCCAGCCGGCTGCCCGATCCGCAGCTTCCCGGCGAGTTCCCGGCGGAGCCTGGTGGACAGCGTTTATCTGCCGGTGCCACGCCTGGGCGGCGTCGCTGCCGGGGGTTCTCCCCGCCGCATCCTTGGCGAGCGCCGGGGCCAGCCACCCGAAGCGGTCAGGGAGCGGAAGGGGTTGGGAGGAGTGCTCGTCCAGCCATTTGGGCGGCATGGCCTTGCCCGCCGCCTCGGTGGCCAGCTGGCGCCGAAAAGCCCGGGTGGCCCCTGCCGCCGCCGGCTGGGCCAGCAGCTTCCGGGCCAGGGCCAGGGCTTCGTCCCGGCGCTGCTTCGGCGCCAGGTGGGATATGCGCTGGATCTCCGCGTGCACGTGTCTGGATAGGTCCGGAGGCAGGCCCTGGAGAGGCATGCCCCTGACCCGCCGGCCGCCCTTCGTGGCGGCGGCGGCGATCCGCAGTACCTCTTCCCGGCGCTCGGCATTCTGCAGGGCCACCGCGGCCCGCAGAACGTTCTGGGCTACCTTGTCCCGTACCCGTGCCTCGGCCTTGCTGGCCGCCTTGGTTGCCTCTTCCGGATCATCGCTGAAATGGCCGGCCATCTCCCGCATGATCTCCACGTGGCTGTCCAGGGCCTTGCGGTATTCGGGAACCGATCTTATGAGCCAGTCTGTCGTATCCCGAATCTTTGCCTTCACCTCCTGGGGCATGTACCCCAGGGCCTGCCGGCCTTTGCCCGGCAACATCCCCTTGATCTCCTCCAGCCGGCGTGCCAGCTCCTCCGCCTTGGGAGTGGAAAGGCGAGGGGTTACGGCCTGGTCGTCACGCTTGGCGGCCGCCATGCGCCAGGCCGGGACGGCCTGGCCAAGCTCTTCTTTTACTCCCTGTTCCACAAGCAGCCGGTCGGTAGCCATCTTCATGGCCAGGCGGTCCCGCTCCGGGGCATAGAGCATCTTGATCCAGTCCTGGCGGATGCCTTTGCGTTCCCAGTCCGACCACATGCCCCTTTCCCGGGAAGCCCCGCGCTCCCAAAAGAGCAGATGGATGTGCGGGTGGCCACGCTTGCGGTGCATGGCGGCCACCCAAACCAGGTCCTCCCGCCGTATTGCCAGATGGTCCGCCATTTTCGGCACAAGACTGCGGCATGTCTCCTCCCACCTGGGACGGTCCAAGAGGTCCAACTTCTTGGCGTCTTTCTCGGTCACGGACACGATGACGCGCCAAACAGGTCCCTGATGCTGGCGCAGTTCCTCTGCCAACGCATCTGGGTCCGGCAGGTCGGTGTCGGAAGGGCCGATGTACCCGGTGCTCCCTGGACGGCCCTGCATGTAGGCCGCGTGGACGGCTGCGCTTTCCCGGGGATCATCCCCCTCCCCCGCCCGCACCAGCTCCTCCTTCTTCGGGTTGCCCATGTACTCCAGGTGATCCACTGCCTTTTTAAAGTGGGCCAGAGGAGACCGTTTGCCCTGGCCTTGTGGCAGATAGAAGAAGGTCTTCACCACCAAGGGCCGTAAGGGCATGGCTTATTCCCCCTGTGGTCTGGGAGGGTTCCTGGTTTCTGCTGCGGAGCCCTTCGCCGCCTGTTCCATGGCAGAGTTACTCCATTTTATCGACCGCGCCGCAGGCAGCGGTTGAAGGCATCCCAATTCCTCCACGGGTATGCTCCCAATATCCGGGGGAATGCGCCGCTTAGGGCCGATGGACTCGGATGTCTCGTCCAGTTCTTGACGCAAACGGTTGATTATCATGTGCAGGCGGATAGCTTTGTTGTCAGCGGCAGTCTTGGCCTCTTGAAGATATGACATGGCCAACTGGATCGCGGTCTTAAGGTCCGATGTCATTATTGGTCCTCCTCGCTAGTCGGTTCAGGTTCGGGAAGCGGTTGATGCAATGATTGGGCAGCGTTACGGCGAAAGGTAGCCATATACCCCTCGAACTCTTCCAGGGTGCCTCCTTCGGCTTGGTTCTGCGCAGCACAAAGCAAATGTAATAACTCATAATTTAGTTGGCTGTTATAGGCGATGCGCCGCAACAGGGCTCGGATAGGGCGTTGCTCTTGGTAAACTACCCTGCGCAATACATCCTCTACGGTACCCGCGGCATCCACGGCTTGTTGTATAGTTGCATCCCGTTCAAGAATTCCTTGTATTGCCTTGGTCATAGATTGCTTGCGCCGTGCCGCCAACAAGCGCAAACGTTCGGCGGACTCAGGTTTCAGACGGATATGTAGGTTGATTTCTTCCATCAGATTACCTCCTGGGGAAGAATTGGCAAAGGCCCAAAGTAGGCCCATAGGCAGGATGGTCTACCCATGCGAAAGCGTGATACCAAGCGGCATTGCCGCTTGTGTGGGAGCACCTCTTATCCTGTATCCTCCCCAGAAAGGGGGAGGGTGGCTACGCAGTAGCCGGGAGGGGGTCGGCGCCCTGAGTCTGTCCGGTACCCCCTAGGGGCATGGGCGAGGGGGCTAGGGGGAGTGGGAAGGGTGCGCAGGGGAACGCCCTCCTGCGCACCGGGGGATTATGGTTCCGGTCTGGTGTTCACCCCAGCCAATTCGGCAATCGCAGTTATTGCAGCCTGATCGGACCCATACCTACGACGGATGTACCCGAACCAGCCGACCACGCGACCACATGAATTGCACTGGCCAACCTGGCGGTGTGAGAGCATATAAAATGTAGCTAAGCGGTGGCAAACAGGACAGTCGGCGTACCAACTCTCTCCGAATTGAGCCTTGGTGAAGCCGGTAAGATCGCCAAAGACTGCTTCATGCGTCAGGTGGGGATATACTTCATGATTAAGCCAGTGGGTAAGTTTGTGGTCTAACTTGGGCATGAGATCAAGCCTCCTCAGAGTCTCCAGGGCGTACTGCCCAAGGAGAGCCGGCACAGGACCGGCCCCCTCCTGGCCATGGCCCCAAGGGACACCGTTTAAAGCCGCACGGCTCTAAGCCGCGTCGGCATTTATTGTGCGGAAGTGGTGCACAACGCGCACCGTTATTCCTGGAGAAGGGGAAACGATGCGTTTTGACGTCGTTTCCGCGTCGTTTAGTCGTCGTTGGCCCAAGGCCCCTGGATCGCAGCCAGCTTCGCGTCCAGGTCCGGGTCGGACTCTGGTTGGCAAGCCTGCATTTCCGCGGGGCCTGAGGACAGCCCACCCCGCAGCACGGCAAGGCCAGCCGCCGCCAGCTGGGCCAACGCCGCGCCTCTGCTATGTGCGGGTACGGTGGCCAGGTACTCATGCAGCAGGGTACCGGCGGGCACCCGGAGGAGAACACGCACACCACCGGCGCGGGGGCGGGGCATGGCTACCGCCCCCCTTGCGCCGCCAGGCGGTAGCCCAGGGCGTTCGCGAAGGGCATATCTGCCGCGGGGCACCTCACTCGCTCACCGGGCAGATCCGCCAGCCGGTCGGCCAGCAGGACAGCCCCGCCGCCCACAAGGGCCAGGGCGGCCACGGCGTCCAGGGCCTCGCGTAGCATGGCCCGGAGGCCGTCCGTGATCCTGCCGGCCAGGACGTCCAGGTGAGGCGCGGCGGCCTTCGCACCGCCGTAGGTCTTGCCGCGATAGACGGCCTCCCGGGCCAGGGCTTCCCGTGCCAAGGCGGCAGGCGGGACGAAGCCCGCCTGGGTAGCTATCTCTTGGGCCAAGGCCGCCGCCGCGTCACCCACGCCCAAGGCCAAGCTGCCACTCAACTCCGCAATTGGCTCCAAGGTGCGGGCGTGGAGCACCAGCACGTCCGTGGTGCGGCTGCCCACGTCTAGAATCAGCACCAGGCCGCTTCGGGCGCGAAGCCACCCGGAGGCGACAAGGTGCAGGGCCGCGCCCACGCCCTGCGGGCGGAGCACCACGCGGCGGATCGTCACCTGGCGTAACTCCTTGCCCGCGCCTATGGCGAGGGTGCGCCCCCGAAGGGCCTCCCTGGCGGCGGGGGCCTCCAGGTCATATGAACCGAGCGGCAGCCCGCTCCCCAAGGCCACCTCCGCGCCGTCGGGGAGCCTGGCGACGGACAGCGCCGCCGCCAGCAACGGCAGGGTGGCGGGGTCGGACAGCCGCCCGTCGGACTGCGGCTCCCGGCAGGCGGGCAGCCCGTCGGCGCCTTGGCCCACGACGAAAGGCTCCCCGCCGTCCAGGGTGAGCACCTTGGCCGTGGCGCCTATACCCCAGGCGGCCGTCCGGTGCGGCGCCCAGCGGCTGGGAAAACTGTGGCGGCGCCCGTCCGCGCCCACCACCTTGGCATCGCCATAGCCGATATCCACAGCTACTATGTGCATGATGCGGCCTCCTTAGTGTTGGGTGCCGGAGCCACCAAGGTCGGAAGAAGAGTGGAGATTCCTGGACGGCCCCGGCCGGATCGCTACTCCTCCGGGGCCTCCTGCTTCCCGGCAGGCTTCAGGCCCAGGTGATGCCGGCCGGCACATGAGGGGGAGTGCAGGTGCGTCAAGAGCAGGGCCTCCCAAAGCACGGCCTCGTCGCCGATTGTCGCGAGGCGGCGCCTGAAGTCCTTCACCAGCGCCTCCTTGGGAGCGTAGCCGGTGGCGGTGTCCGAGTAGTCGGAAGGAAGCGGCCACTGGTGCCGGGCATAGAACCCGGGCAACCATTGGGCAACCATCCATATGTCCCGGACCGTGTTGACTGCCAGGAACCGGAGGCGCTGGGGTCCGGGCTCGGCCGCCCACATGGCCGCGGCAGCCTCCTGCGCCTGGCGTGTCTGCGTCTCCGTGCGCAGGCGCTCCGCGCGCAGGCGCTCCGCGATTTCGAGACATCTTTTGGAATAGCACGCCGGATCGAGGCAAACGGGTTGCGGCGGCAAACCGTTCGGTGTCAGGAACAGCCGCATGCGGGGACAGCGTTGCGCGGCGCAATCCTCCCTCATATCGCGATCCCAAAGTCGTTCGCCCTCCGCGGCCTCCGGATCATCCCCCGGCACGACCAGCACCGCCGCCAGGGTGGGATCATCGGCGAGGATGTCAGCCTTGCGCTTTTCCAAGGCCGCCGCCTCGACAACCTGCTGCTTGTTTTCCCAGCAAACCGGGTCAAGGCAGAAGGGATGCGTCTTCCCGTCCCACGCCTCCGCCGGCGCCCTGAGCTTGCACTTTGTGGTCTCGCACTCGGCCTTGAAATCGAATTTGGGGGTAGTCGAATATCCGGCGTCGGAATAGAGCGGCCGCCCGCTTTGGCGAATGAGGGAGTCCACCGCCTCGGAGGTGCTTTTGACGTTCAGCTGCCTGCGCACCACGTCTTGGGCTACCCGCTCCATCAGCTCCGGTTTGGCGTCCAGCTTGTGCAACTCGTTCATGTGGGCGGGGGTCAGCGTGGACGCCGACACGTACTCCTTGAGGCGCTCGGGCAGGCGCAACAGCCATAGCCGGTTGGCCACGTAGGGCTGGCTCTTGCCGATCTTCGCGGCCAGCTCCTTTTGCGACAGGCCGGCCTTGTCCATCAGTTGCCGGAAACCCAAGGCCTCCTCGATGGGCGACAGGTCCTGGCGCTGCAGGTTCTCCACCAGCTGCATCTCGGCTGCCACGGCCGCGGTGACTTCCATCACCCGGGCCGGCACCGTCTCCAGTCCCGCCAGCTTGGCCGCCCGCAGCCGGCGCTCCCCCGCGATCAGCTCGTAGCCGTCGTCGCCGTTGCGCACCACCAGGGGCTGAATGATGCCGTGGATCCGGATGTCGGCCGCCAGTTCCTCAAGCGCGGCCTGGTCGAAGGCCTTGCGGACGTTGCCCGTAACCCGGATTTCCGCCGCCGCCAGGTGGAGCATCTCCCCGGGGCCGGCGGGCGTCCTCTCCTCGATCTGTGCCGCTGTCATCGCCATGTCGAAGCCCTCCTTTGTTTCGCGCGAAATACGGCATCAGCCGGTCCGCGCCGAAGCCACCAGGCGCAGGTGCTCCCGGTAGTAGAAAGGGCGGCCCCCCTAGGGAACCGCCCATTCGCAAAGCCTGGGAGCCAGTCCACTGCGGGCGCCCGATTGTGGTGGGCGTTGCCGCAGCCTGAGCCGGCGCAATGCGGTCTCCGGCACTACCACGCCATCGCCGACCGCTGCCGCCAGCCGCCCCGCAAGGCTTGTCCCGGCCAATGGGCTGGTAGGCCCACGCCGCCGGGGGCCTCGCGGGAACAACCCCCTCCTCCCGCCCCCCGCAGCCCGGTGGGCCGTGCGGGGCGAGGGCCTACGACTCCACCGCCATGCCTCCGGTCCCGCCGCGGCGGTGATAGCTGTGGAAGACTCCCCATTCTCGCAGGTCGGTTCTCAGCATGGCAGTGCCTCCTCTCGGCAAAAGGGTGAGCGGCCCCCCGAAGGGAGCCGCCCAGTGAGAAGGATGGGGCGCCGGCGGCGAGAAGCAGGCCGCCGCCCCGCATGGCCGGAGCCGGCCGCAGGGGGCGAGAGCCTGCGGGAACGGGAAAGGCCCGCCGGTTGTGGCGGGCCTACCTGTCCAGGTCCAGATCGGGTTCGGACGGACCGAAGTCCCGAGACTTGGTGAGAAGATGGAGCAGATACTGCATCTGAGCTGTTATGTTGTCGTTGTACGTTCGGATTTCGGATCGCAGGTCGTCTAGGCGCCTATTGAGGTTCTCAGAATTTGCCGCAGTTACCGTTTCTACCTTCTCAATCTTCGCAACAAGTTCATTACGGCTCAAGTCTGTCTCACGGCGAATGGTCGTTGCCTGCTCATCCAAACGCTTGATCAAGTCGTCTGTTCTGTTCTGTAGACTGGATATCTGGCCGCTGATGTTTTCTAAGCGCGGAGCGAGAAATCTCTCGTACCACCTCAAACCTTCGTTCACCGCGGACATGCGCTCAACCTCCTTCATCCTGAGCATATCACGTCCGCCCCCCCGGTTCAAGATCGTCAGTCAAGAGTGCCAGCAGCGCACCATGATCCGGCTCAGGCGGGGGCTCGACCTGAATGGGCATGACGTCTGGATGCGTTGCGAGCACCATGCAGTGGTCGGCCAGCATCTTCGCCTTCTCCTCCCGCCCGTCGAAGCCGCCTTCGGTGAGCGTTTCACGGATGACCTGCGCCGTGGCTTCCCAGTCGACGCGCCTTCCGAAATAGGGATCGTTGGCGCCTATCCTGAACACTGCGGGCTTCACGCCCATGGCCACAAGCCTGGCCATGACCGCCCGCTGCGCCCTCTCGCCCAGTTCCCAGCGATCCATGAGACCACCTCCTATAAGTCAGCCGCGGCTTATGCCGCCGCACCCGCCGCGATGATGCCAGCTTTGCACCGTGGGCGTCACGTCAAGCAGCGCCAACAGGATGGCCGCCGCCGCGCCGCGCCGCAGTTCCCGCTCCAGCCACGCGCGCGGGATGGGCAAATCCACGGCCTCGTTATCCAAAGCGGCGCCATGCAGCACCACGCCGGCGTAGGGATCATCCCAAACCGGCTCCATCGGCAGCGGCTGGACCACCAGGTCCCGCACGCTGCACCATGACGCTATGCCGTTCCCCGCAGCCAAACGGGCGTAGTAGAGAGGCCAGGACCATAGACACCGCGCGCCGCCCCACTCGTAGGGCCAGTACACCTTGATCCTGGCCATGTGTGTGGGCCTGGTTTCGATGCGGTGTCGCCGGTGTCGGGGCATACCTATCCCTCCCCTGTGGGGTGACTTACCACGCAGCTCCAGCGGGTGCGCCGGCCACGGCTCTCACATGCGGTTGTTGGGCACCGGGGGACAGGGGTGTGGGCATCCCTCCCTTGCGAGATTTTGGTGGTAGAAGAACAGTAGCGGTTAGAAAAGCCCGCCAGGGTGAAACGGCTCTAACCGCTGGATTTCTCCAGCGGGAACCTCACCCTCGGCGGGTCGTAACGGACAATGCCGTATCGCCGCCCCCAGTAGTAGGCGGTGGTGTAGGCTATGCCCAGGGCGTCCGCCACCTTCGGCATGGAGCCGTGCAGCCGGAAGAGCTCCGGCAGGAGCTGCTCCAACGGCTTCCCCCACTGCGCCTCGATCTCTTGCTGCAGCTTAGTTTTGTGCCAACGCTTGGTCATGGCCAGGCCCCCTACTAGTATGTTCTCCTATAGTTTAAGAGAATGCCATGGACACGTCAAGAGGTTTCGGCTTGCTTTTTGCGGAAAATGTTTCGAGGAAAAGGGTGGGAAAAGGTGAGGTACAAGAGGTGGCCAGCCCAAGAGAAAAGGAAGATAATGTAGTTATCGGCCGAAGGCTTCGCGAAGCCAGGCTGGCCGCAGGCTTGTCCCAAGCAAAGGTTGGCAAGGTGTTGTCTGCTAGTGGTCAAACAATCTACGACTACGAGAAGGGCAGAAGCACCATCGCTCCCAGTGACTTGTTCAAACTGGCCCAGTTCTTCGGTAAACCGATAGAGTGGTTTTTTGGCATCGAGCCGAAAGAGACCCAAGTCACCATCCAAGTGGGGTCCCAAGAGCCCGAGGATTTGGATAAATTCTTGGAAAGCCTTCCAGCCGACCACCTGGTCAAGGCGTTGGCGAAGCAATTGGGCATCCCTGAGAGGGCCGCCTGGTCCGTGTACCTGGGGCTTCAGGCGGCAAAGGCAGCAGCGGACGCTCCGTCTGGAAGTGGGGGAAAATAAATGGAAGGAACGCTAAGTGGCATCAACAACACTAAGATAATTGAACGGTGCTCAAAGTGTGGTGGAGATCTACAGCTGTGGGATATCGAAATAAGAGATGGATATAAATGTTATAGATGTAAGCAAACAATGCGGATCATTCTAATCTTTGACCCCAGCGAAAGCTTTAGGGATATAGAAAGTGCATTCGCATATAGCCGTGATGCATCGCTTATCCATATTGCCGCAACCTTTGGTGTGCTACTTGAAAATAGGTTTACCAGAGCAAGCGGCAAGTTTTATGTAGTGCATGTGTGTCCTGGATGTAAGGCGGTTCAGGGCGACTTCTACGGGGTAGGGTGGTTCGTCTCCTGTGCTGGTGCCTTGCCTGTTGCCCCAGGCGCCCTGCGGTCGGGGTGGTACACGGTGTAACGATTAGCTGCCCGGCCCCCCTTCGGGTCGGTGTGGGCCTTACGCGCCAACAAGCCCTTGACTTCTAGAGCAGACAGCACATTCCACACGGTGCGGAGAGAGACGCGGCAGTCCAGGGCGATGCGGCTAGCGCTGGGGAAACTGCGCCATTGCTTGTCCGCCCGGCGCACCAGGTACAAGTACACGAGGAGTTCCAGCGGTGACGTGATGTCAGCGGCATCGAAGATGGCATCAGGTGCCAAGAACACGCCGTGATCCCAAGCACTTCGGATTTGGTCCTCCACGAATCCATCGCCTCCCAACTTTAAGGGGCTCCCCGAAGGGAGCCCCGTGCTCACAGCTTGCTCACAAAGTCAGCAAAAAGCCGCCAAAAAGCCGCCCATTAGGGCCGCTTGACTGGAAACTCCCCGAAGCCCCGACCCCCGCCCGGCGCAGTGATATCAGGGCTTCGTGGTGTGTCTATATTTCCAGCACATCAAACGGTCCATGTATACGTCGACGGCCAGCAAAAGGGCCATCGACGTAAGGATGGTCTCCTGGGCGGTGATGACATCAACCAGAGCAACGTACCTTGGCTGCTTACCTCCTCTCCTCGACTATGGGCAGGGACGAAAGCCCCCTGATGTGTCACAACGGCGGCTCATTCGCCCAGTCCACCTCGCTGAGCTTGTACTCCGCCGCCAGCCATGGTGCCTTGGCCTGCATGATGCCCTCCCGCCCCTCCTGTTCGGTGACGGCCTCCAGTTCCTGATAGCCGCGCGCCAACATGCGCAGGGCTTCCGCCCGCTGGGCCATGTCATCAGTTAGCATGTCTTCGCCCCCCCTGTGTAAAAGCCGCACCCATCCAGGGAGCGGCTTGCATTTTTCCAACCTTGCTACTGCGGCTCACCTATCGTCTGCAGGATCAGGCTCATCCCGATAGCCCAAGCCCTTTGGCGCCTTCAGGATTTTGGTTTGGAGTTCTTTGACTAAGGTCTCCACCTTGGTTTTCCACTCGTCAAACTCCATGATGGCAAGCTGCGGATCTTTGGGATAGTTGCCGTCATAGGCATAGGCCACATGGAGGGTGCCGATCATCTCGCGGAAATCACGGTTGTACGGCCAGGGTAGTTCATGGGCGACTCCGCCCCAGTTGGTCTGGTCCCAACCAAGATAGGTCAGGGCGGCAACACGCGCAGCCTGGAAAAGAGCATCAAACGCCTGCTTGTATTCTATATCCTTCAAATTCGCATCATCGACGGCTATGGCAGACTGTATACGATGCTCCGCCCCTTTTAGCCAAGACATGGCCTCAACAAAAGAACTCACAATGCCACCGCCTTCCTGAAAAAACTGCGAAGCTTCGGCAATGGTGCCGCCGCCCCCCCACAGGGCACGACCTGCAGTAATCGCACGGGCCAAGCCCCGTATCCTTTCACCAGGGCGTCGGAGGACCAGGTCCACTGTCCTGTTTGACTTTTCGTTGAGCGCAACGAAAAGGTCTTGCCAAAGGGTGTCATGGTCCCGCTGGGAGTTGGTCGTCACCACCAAGTCATAGTCCCTCGCAATATCCGGAGCGTAGACTACGGAGCCGATCAGCGTCAGGTCCCTAACGGTCGGGTCGATGTCCAGCACGGTGTCCGCCAGGCGGCGGAGCGCGGGGTCGCGTGCTAGCGTTGGCAGCTTGACGGCCACGACAATCACCTCAGCAAGATTATACTACAGCGGTGGTTCGTTCGCCCAGTCCACGTCGCTGGGCTTGTATGCGGCCTGACTGGCCACCCGCCGACGTGGGGCTCGGTTGCGCCGGAGGCGGGGGTCCGACCAGTTACCCCGGATGGCCTCGACCAGCATGGCGGCCGGGTCCACGGGGTCGCGATGTGGTAGGTACTTGACCTGGCGGCGAATGACGTCTGCCGGGTAGTGCGCGGCCAGCGCTTGGGCCACAGGCTCCGCCACTCCCACGGCCACCATGGCGGCAACAGCGGCCTCCGCGGGGGGCGCGGCAATAGCTGCGTCCTGCGGCTGGGCCTCTGATTCGGGAACGGGAACCGGGGAGGCAGGGTCGGCAGCAGCAGCATCCGGGTCGGCAGGGCCGACTTCGGGCGCGGGTCTATCTCCGAGAGATTCACTCTCGATATGCTGCTGTTCCCCTGAGTATTCTTCCCCTGAGTATTCTTCGGCGGACAAATCTGTCCGCTCCGGAGCGGACGCAGATGTCCGGTCCTGACCGGACAAAATTGTCCGGTCAGGAAGGGGAAGCAATTCGTAGAGGTTGGGGCGTTGCAGCCCACGCTGATGGACGCGCACCAAGTCGCGCTCCTGCAATTCGTTGAGCCATCGCCGGACATTGCGCTCGGTGCAGCCGGCGTCCTTGGCCAGAGTGGCCTGGTCGGGATAGCAGGTATCACGCCGCCAGGCATAGGAGAGTAGAATCTGGTAGAGTATCTTGGCGCCTGCCGAGAGAGCCGGCGACCGGATTATGCAGTTGGGAACCTGAGTGAAGCCGCTGGTTAGCCGCTGATCGCTGCCGCTGGTGAAAAAGACTGCGCGTTCCAATGTCAGGCCTCCTTCACAATGCGCAAAGCCGGGGGGCGAACCCCCCGGCATTGTGTGACGCTTATCCAGACGAGCTGAAATCAAAAAAGGAAGGCCTTCACCTCCCCTTGTGTTCTAGCGCTCGGGCTCGTAGTCATCCCTGGAGAGAGGCTGAAGGTGTGCCAGTATCTCTCGGCGATAAGCTAACATCTCGTTATGCAGACTCTCTATGCGTTTGTCTATATGATTTCCCCATTGATCCATACGGGTTTCCACTTGTGTGATGCGGTCTTTCATATCGTCAAAACGCTCACTGGTTCGCTTCTCCATGGCGGTTAATTCCGCCCTAAGAGCCTTTATATCCGGTGCAAGTGTATCCTGCAGTGCCTGTTTGAGATCATTGTACAGGCTCAAGAACGCCTTCACCTCCGCCTTTTTCCCGAGCATACCACCAGCTCCTTTCTTGTGTCAAGTAGTGGAAGCCCATGCCTGGGCCGGAGCGGGCTGAGTTGGGCCGGAGGCCTCCGCCCCGAACGCCCACAAAAAAACCCGCACGGTTATGTGGAAAGTGGGCTGCGGATGTACCCCTAGTCGTCGTAGAGGCCGTCCAGGGCGGCGGCCAGGGAAGGGCCTTCCCCAGGAGAGGCGCCCTCCCCGGCAGCGGTGGACACGCCCCCGCGCTCCACGGCGGCGGCCAGGCGCTCCAGCGCCGCCGCCATCCGCTCCCCCTGGCCACCGCAGGGGCAGGGCCGCCAGGCGGTAGCCCAGGGCGTCGGCGGACACCACGTCCTTGGGCGGTACAATGACGATGGGCACCAGGCCGCGCAGGCTGCCGTTGAGCAGCAGGGCGCCGCCGCCCACGGGGAGATGCCCCCCGGCTCCTGTGGTTACCCGGCATTTATTGGCGGGCCAGAATATGCGGAATTGGAACAGCGGCCCTCCGTAGGGCCGGACTCTCCGCTCCCGGGCTGCTCACAGCTTGCTCACAAAGCCAGCAAAAAGGCGCCAAAAAGCGGCCCTAATGGGCCGCTTGACTGGAAACTCCCCGAAGC
This sequence comes from Bacillota bacterium, assembly GCA_021810565.1. Classification (GTDB taxonomy): domain Bacteria; phylum Bacillota; class Sulfobacillia; order JAJZIM01; family JAJZIM01; genus JAJZIM01. Next base: position 34,880 of record JAJZIM010000010.1, on the reverse strand, counting down.
CCCGACCCCCGCCCGGCGCAGTGATATCAGGGCTTCGTGGCGCGTCTACATTTCCACCACGTTAAACTGAAAGGCTCCGGGCGCCACCGCCCTGAAACCTCAGCCCTGGGCGCGGATCCGGTCGGGCTCCGCCGCGTCGCGGGGCCGGGCGAAGATCATGCGGCCCGCCGCCGTCTGCAGGACGCTGGTGACCAGCACCTCCACCGTCTCGCCGATGTAGCGGCGCCCGCCGTCCACCACGATCATGGTTCCGTCGTCCAGGTAGGCCACGCCTTGCCCGGTCTCCTTGCCGTTCTTGATCACGTGCACGCTCATCTCCTCGCCGGGCAGCACCACCGGTTTCACCGCGTTGGCCAGCTCGTTGATGTTCAGCACCATGATCCCCTGCAGCTCGGCCACCTTGTTCAGGTTGTAGTCGTTGGTCACGATCTTGCCGCCCACCGCCTTGCAAAGCCTGAGCAGCCGATCGTCCACCTCCAGTCCGGACGCCGCATCGCGCTCGTGCACCTGCACCTTGATCCCCAGTTCACTACGCATCCGGTTCAAGACGTCCAAGCCGCGGCGCCCACGATTGCGCTTGAGGCTGTCGGAGGAGTCGGCGATGTGGCGCAATTCCTCCAGCACGAAGCTAGGAACGATCAGGGTCCCTTCCAGAAAGCCCGCCTGGCAGATATCCGCGATCCGGCCGTCGATGATCACGCTGGTATCCAACACCTTAGGCGCCACGGACTCCGCCGTCCTACCCGGGCGCTCCCGTTGTCCCAGCCTGCTCCAAACCCCGTTACCCCCGAAGATCTCCTCGCGCTTCTTGAGCCCCACCACCAGGCCCACGTACCCCGCCACCACCGCCACGATGGCCGGCAGGAAGGAGCCCAAAATCGGCACCGACGCCAAGGCCGGGGTGAGCAGAAAGGCCAGGAAAAGCCCCAAAGCCGCCCCCAAACCGCCGGACAAGAGGTCCTGCAGCGGGGTGCGTTGCGCCCGGTTTTCCAGCCAGGCGCTCAGTTCGACGATGCGGGCGATGGCCCAAGGAGCGAGCAGTGATCCGATCAGTCCGCCTGCCAGCATCCCCGCCGCCACGATGGCGATCCAACCGTAGGGACCCAGGCGTGCCGTCAAGCTTTGGGGCAACATGCTTTGGAAATGCAGAGCCACGGTGAGGCCCGTCAAGACCCCGGCGAAAGCCAGGGCGCGGCGCACCATCGTGCTAATGGCATTCACCTCCTAGTCGTTTCCCGCATTCCCCATCCAGAAGATATAATTCCTGTTTCACGCCAGAAAAATACGGCCTGCGCCCCTCAGGACACGATCTGCGCCTCGATGAAGCGCGCCGCCTGCTCCTCCACCATCCCCTTGACCATGGCCACCTCGCTGACCAGTATCTGCCGGGCGTTGTCCAACATCCGCCGTTCCCCCGTGGAGAGCCCCTTCTGCCGCTCCCGCAGAAACAGGTTGCGCACGACCTCCGCCACCTCGTCGATCCGGCCGCTTTTCATCTTCTGCAGGTGCGTCCGGTAGCGCTGGTTCCAGTTGGCAACGATCACGTCCTCGCCCCGGCGCAGGATCTCCTCCACGCGCTCCAACTCGGCCTCCTCCACCACCGGTCGCAACCCCACCTCCCGGACGCTCTTCACCGGAACCATGACCTGCATGTCCCCCAGCGGGAAGCGCACCACATAATACTGCTGTCGCATCCCCAGCACCTCCCGCTCCTCCACGCCCTCGATCACCCCCGCTCCGTGCATGGGGTAGACTACCCGGTCCCCCACTCCGAACATCGGCCCGCCTCCATCCAAGTTACCTCTCCCTTAAAAAATACCACTTCGGGCCGGGCCGGTCAAGAAAACTGGATTTTATCACAACGTCTCTTTCCCGTCAACTAGCCCTCGCGGCCGCGGAAAATCGACCTTATTTCGGCCTCCCGAGTCCTCCCGCCGGCTCGGCCATGTTAAAATGAGCGCGGGAGGTGGCGTTTTGCGTCGCGTCGCAGGGATGATCCTGCTCTTGAGCCTTTTCCTGACCTTGTCCGGGTGCGCCGTGTTGCCTCAGGGTTCCACCCTGCCGCCCCCGGGAACCCTCAACGTGGGCGTCGACCTGGAGCTGTCCGGCTCCGACGCACCCTTCGCCCAAGACGCGCTCCGAGGCATGCGCCTGGCTGTCGACGCCGTAAACGGCGCCGGAGGAGTGCTGGGCTACCGGCTGCACCTGGTGGTCGAGGACAACGCGGGCTCGCCTGATGGCGCCGCCCTGGCCGCCACCAAGCTGATCCACGACTACGGCGTGGTGGCCATCCTGGGGCCCCTGGCCAGCTCCGACGCCCAAGCCGTGGCGCCGTTGGCCGACCGTGCCCGGGTGCCGGTCATCTTCCCTTCCGCCACCGATCCCTCCCTCACCTCCGGCGGCCGAGGTCCCCTCCCCTATGTCTTTCGCGCCTGCTTCACCGCCGACTACCAGGGCGCCCTCGCCGCCGCCTTCGCCCGGCACCGGCTAGGCGGGGGCAGCGGGGTCTTCGTCCTGGCGGAGCGCGGCAGCCAATATTCCAAGGAACTGGCCGACTCCTTCGGCCAGCATCTGACGGCCCTGGGCGGCCGCCTGGCCGGCACGGCCGAGTTCGCCCCCACCCGCACCGACTTTCGCCCCCTGCTGCGGCAGGCCCTCGCCGCCCATGCCGGCATGATCTACCTTCCCCTGTACAGCGCGCAAGCCGTAGCCGTCATCCGGCAGGCGGCAGGCCTCGGTTACCGGGGCGACTTCCTCGGTCCCAACGCCTGGGACAACTCCAATTGGGCCGGCCTGGGGTCGCTGGCCGAGCGCTGTTTCTTCACGGTCCAATACTATGCCGGGCTGAGCCCGGCGGCCCGCGCCTTCTCCGCCGCCTACACCGCCCACTACCACCGCCGGCCTGACACCGCGGCCGCCCTGGGCTACGACGCCGCCGGCGTGCTAATCCAGGCCATGCGCCAAGCCGGCAGCCTGGACCCCCGCCGCGTGGCCCCCGCCCTCGCCGCCCTGAAGCAGGACTACCCCGGCGCCACGGGCAGCTTCCGTCTGGACCAGCGCCACGACCCCCGCAAGCCCGGAGCCGTCGTGAGCTGGCGCGGCGGGCGGAAGGTCCTGCGCTACCTGGTGCCGGCCCAACCCGCCGGTCCGGGCGGTCCCAAACGGTGAGCCGCACCGCCTCGTCGCGGCGATGAGGGCCGTCCCGCCCCTGCGGGGGCCTAGCCCTGATCGCCCTCCGGCCGCTCCAGGATGCGCCGGTACCCGTCCGCCCCGTAGAGCAGGGACCGCTTCACCCGGCTGATGGTGGCGCTGGACGCCCCCGTGCGTTCGGCCACCGCCTGGTACCCGTAACCACCGTGCAAGAGGCGCGCCACCGCCCACCGCTGGGCCATGGCATGCAGCTCCGCCACGGTGCACAGGTCCTCGAAGAAGGCATACGCCTCTTCCCGGTCCCGCAGCTGCAGCACGGCGCCCATGAGCTCGGCCAGCTCCCCCCGCAGCTTGTCGTTCATCCCGATCCCTCCGCTTCCCGCCGGCGTCTCCGGCCTCTGATGAAGCCCAAACGGAACAGGTGGCGGCGGTTCTCCCGCCAGAACTCGCCGTAGCTGCGCGAGCCCGCCACGACATCCAGGAACAACCTGCCCGCATCGCCTCGCTCCACCATCAGCAGGTGGGCCAGTCCAGGCAGCCGGTAAAAATAGCGGGCCACCTTGGCGGCGTAGCCCAGATCGGCCCCGAAGGCCTCCTCCACCGCGGTCTGATACTCGGAGAGATCGCCCCCTCGACCCAGCGCCCCCTCCACCGCCGCAGCGGCCATGATCCCGCTACGCACGGCGTAGTAGATCCCCTCTCCGAAGAAGGCATCCACCAGCCCCCCCGCGTCGCCCAGGACCAAGGCCCGGCCCCGGTGCAGTCGGGAAACGGCACTGCTGAGGGGAATGGGATGAGCCCGCATTTGAACCGTCCGCCAGTCCGTCCCGGGGAGCACCCTGCGGGCGAAATCCCCGAAATGTCGCCGCAGGGGCAGCTTGCCGCTTTGAAAGGTGCCCACCCCCACCGTCAGCCGGTCGCCCTTGGGGAAGGCCCAGCCGTAGCCGAAGGGGATGCAGCCGTAGTCCACCAGCGCCGTGTGGAAAGGGAAATCCGGTGGCCGCGCCACCTCTGCCTCCACCGCCACGGCCCGGCACACCCCCTGGGCCAGGCCTAGCTGCCGCGCCGTCACCCCGTTGGCCCCGTCGGCGCCGGCCAGGTAGCGGCCGCGATAAGTTGCGGCGTCGGTGCGCACCGCCACCTCCCCCTGCCCCAGCTCCACCGACCGGACCCGCTCACCCTCCCGCAGCTCGGCCCCCGCCGCCCGGGCGGCCTCGGCCAGCCCAGCGTCGAACTCCTCCCGGAACACCATTTGGGCGAAGGCCCCGCCCCAGTCGCACGCAGCCTCCCTCCCCCGGACGCGAAAGACCGCCCGGCGCAGTTCCTCCCGGAAATAACGCTCCATCCCCCGGCCCAGATAGGGCAGGGCCTTGGCGGACACCGCTCCGGCGCAAGGCTTGATCCGCGGCAGCCGCGAGCGCTCCAGAAGCAGCACCCGCAGCCCGCGCTCGGCCGCCGACCGGGCCGCCACCGCCCCCGCCGGCCCGGCGCCCACCACCACCAAATCGTACAGCTCTTCTCCCTGCGTTTTCCCCATGAAGCAGTATATTCGGTGCGCCGCCGCCGAAAATCCTCCCCGCTAACCACCCGTGCCCCTCTCCTGGCCGCCGCCGCCCCCGCCGCTGGCCAGCTTGATCAGGGCGGCGCGGATCAATGCATCCAGGCTCTTTTGCCCTTGGGGTGAGGTCAGGATGCTTTGCACCTGATCCTGCAGCTGCCGCTGCACCGGTGCCGACGCAAGAGCGGAGAGCAGGCTGTCCTTGAGTTCCTTCTGGCCCGCGGCGGAAGTAAGGATCGCCCGGGCCTCGCTGGACAGCACCAGGTCCCGAATGGTACGCTGCATGGCCGGAGTGTGCATCTCCTCCACAACCGCCGATTGCACCTGGGATTGGCTCACCGTGCGCTGGGACTCACCGGCGCCCGGGTCGGAGCACCCCGCCAGGCCCCCGATCAGCAGCAGAACGAGGGCGATCACCCGTCGCATCCCGTGCCCCATCTCCCCTCTTCTCAGCCCTTCTCACCCTCTAGCTTGACCCGCAGTCCTCCCTTTTATGGTCTTGACCGGCAAACCCGCAGGTGCTACGCTCGGTACACGGACCCAGCCGGCTGCGGAGCCGCGAAGCTTTGTGATGAAAAACCACCCGGCGGGAGGTAACCGGCTTGCGGCAGTTGATCCGGCGGCTCGGGCTTTCGGCGCTGGTGCTTTCGGTGCTCGCCCTTCCGGCCCAGGCCGCCGGCGTGTCCTTCACTAACCCCTTGCCCCACGGCCCGGTGGATTTCGCGCGGCCCTCCCTGGCGGTGCACCTTTTCACCACCACCGCGCCGGGGAGCATCCAGTTTCAGCTGTCCCTGGACGGACAGCCGGTGAGCGCCGCCTTGAACCCCCAGACCTTGATGATCTCCTACACGCCGCCGCAACCCTTGTCCCCCGGCGTCCACCAGGCCTCCCTGACCTTGACGGTGGATGGCCAACAATACCAACCCATCGATTGGAGCTTCACCGTGCTGCCGGATGCCCTCACCGTCCTGCCACCCCCCGCCGCCCAGCAGCAGGCCGCCCTACAGTGGGTCAACCGGTATCGGGCCATCGCCGGCTTGGCGCCCCTCAAGCTGAACGACTCCCTGGATATCGCCGCCCAGCAGCAGGCCGATTTCTTCGTGCAGCATGTCGCCCTGTACTACCCGGGCAGCCTATCCCCGCACCAGCAGCCCCCCGGGAATCAGGGCGTGTACCCCTGGCAGCGGGACCACTACTTCGGCTACCCCGGAGATAGTTCGGCCGAGGTCATGGATTCGGTGTCCGGCCCTCGGCAGGCAACGGCAGATTGGATCGACTCGGTATACCACCGCACCCCCCTCCTGACGCCGCAGATCAGCCTCATGGGCTTCGGCGCCGCCTCCCTGCCGGGGTCCCAACCCTATCCCGGCGCCGCCTATATCGACTTCGGCTATCTGGGCAGTCCGCCGGCTCCCCCCGACCAGACGGTGCTGTATCCCGTACCGGGCCAGATGGGCGTACCCACGACTTTCCATGCCGGTGAGACGCCCGATCCCCTAAAAGCCTTCGGGGGTGCCTCCCTCTACCCCGTAGGTTTCCCCGTCACCTTGAATTTCCCCAGTTCTCAAGTCACCGGGATCACCGTGGCCTCGGCCACCCTGACCACCGCCGCCGGCGTGGCGGTGCCCTCCTACGTCCTCACGCCAGCCAACGATCCCAACGACACCCCGCCGAACCACGAGCTGGGCAACACGGTGGCCATCATGGCCAAGGCTCCCCTGTCTCCGGGCACCGTCTACCAGGCTCAGATCAGCGGCACCTACACCGACGCCCAGGGCACCCAATCCTTCTCCCACGCCTGGCCCTTCAGCACCGCCCCGGCGCCCACCCAACTGACTTCCGCCCCCTACATCCACGTGACCTTGAACGGGACTCCCCTGACCTTCCCCGTGCCGCCCCAGGTGGTGGACGGGCGGGTGCTGCTGCCTTTTCGGGCCTTGTTCCAGGCCCTGGGCGCCCAAGTGAACTGGTCTCCCGACAACCCCGACTACGCCACGGCCACCCGCGGCTCCGACACCGTGAGCATCGAGTTCGAGGCCTTCGTGGCCCAGATCAACGGCCAAAGTGAGGAACTGCCCGTCCCTCCCATGGTGGTGAACGGCTCGTCCCTGGTGCCCCTGCGCTTCATGGCCCAGGACCTGGGCCTCAAGGTGCAATGGGACGCCGCCACGGACACGGTCCTCTTGACCACGGCCTCCTGAGCCTGTGCCCGCAAGAAAAAGAGCGCCGCTGGTGACGGCGCGCCGGAGGTGCGGCGGAATGCGATTCTCCCAGGAGCCCGAACGCGCGGCCATCTTCGACGCCATAGCCCCGGGCTACGACCACAGCAGCTGGCTCTTGTCCTGCGGCGGCTTCGCCGCCTGGCACCGGGTGGCGGCCATGGCCCTGGATGTGCATCCCCAGGATCGAATCCTGGACGTGGGATGCGGCACCGGCAGCATCACCCGGCGCCTGGCCCGTCAAGCGGGCGCCGCCGGCTCGGTGGTGGGCCTGGATTCCTCCCCGGGCATGCTGGCGGTGGCGCGCCGCCGCAGCACCGGCTTGCCCCTATCGGTGCAATGGGTGCAGGGCGACGGCCAACGGCTCCCCTTCCCCGCCGAAAGTTTCGACAAGGTCACCGCCCAGTTCTCCCTGCGCAACATGGAGGACTGGCATCGCGGCATCCGGGAGTTGGTCCGGGTCACCCGCCCGGGCGGCACCATCGTGCTCCTGGATGTCGTGGTGCCCGTCACTCCCTACGGGCGGCTGGCCCGCTGGGGGCTGGATACCGCCACCCGCCTCGCTCCCGGACGCCTGCACGCCCCCTACCGCTGGCTGCGCCAGTCCCTGGCACGCTTCACCACGCGGCAGGAGTTGGCTTCCCTCCTGGAAGCGGCGGGCGCCCGGCGCGTCGACCCCGGTCGGGAGTGGCTGGGCGGCCTGGTGGCGCTGATCCGGGCCGTGCGCTAAGTTTCGGCGGGGTAACGGGCCGTCACCACCGTGGACAGGCCGCCCCGCGGACGAAACCTGCCCTCCACCTCCATGCGCCGCGGCGCCAACAGGCGCACCAGGTCCTCCAAGACGGCGTTCACCGCGTGCTCCTGCAGCACGCCCACGTTGCGGTAGCTGTGCAGGTAGTACTTCAGGCTCTTGAGCTCCACCAGCTTGCGGTCCGGCAGGTAGCGAATCACCAGCTCCCCGAAGTCCGGCAGGCCGGTCCAGGGGCACACGGAGGTGAACTCCGGGTCGGCGTACTCCACCCGGGTGTCGCTGCCCGGATAGGCGAAGTCCAAGGCCCGCAACACCTGCCGATCCACGGCCTCCAGGCCCGCCTGATCGTAGCGCCGCCCCTCCCCTTCGGCCACGCTCCCTCGCCCCCTCAGTTTCCGATGTCGTGCCGGTAGTGCATCCCGGGAAACTCGATATGCGCCAAGGCCACGTAGGCCCGCGCCGCGGCCGCGGCCAAGTCGGGCGCCAGGGCGGTTACCGCCAGCACCCTCCCGCCCGCGGTCACCGGTCCCGCGGGACCGTCGGCGGTACCAGCGTGGAAGACCAGGACGTCGGGCAACTGCGCCACCTGCTCCAACCCCCGGATGGGCAGACCCTGGGCGTAGCTGCCCGGGTAGCCGGCGGCGGCGGCCACCACCGTCACCGCCGCCCTGAGATCCCAGGCCAAACGCAGCCTGCCCACCCCGCCGGTGCGCACGGCCTCGGCCACCTCCACCAGGTCCGTCTGGAGGCGCGGCAGGAGGGCCTGCGCCTCCGGATCCCCGAAGCGGGCGTTGAACTCCAGCACCCGGGGCCCCTGCTCCGTGAGCATGATCCCGGCGTACAGCACGCCGCGGAAGGGACAGCCCTCCTGCTCCATGGCCCGCACCGTGGGCCGCAGGATCTCCTCCTCGATGCGCGCCACCGTCGCCGCAGGGCAGTCCGGCACCGGGCTGAAGGCTCCCATGCCACCGGTGTTGGGACCCCGGTCGGCGTCAAACACCCGCTTGTGATCCCTGGCCGGCTCCAGCACCGACACCTCGTGGCCGTCGGTGAAGGCCAGCACCGACACCTCCCGCCCCGTCAGCCGCTCCTCCACCACCACCCGTCCGCCATGCTCCTCCAAGAGCCGCCGGGCCGCTCGGCAGGCCTCCTCCGCATCCTCCGCCACCACCACGCCCTTGCCCGCCGCCAGGCCGTCCGCCTTCACCACCCGGGCCCAGGCCCGTGCCCGGATGAATTCCTCCGCCTGTGCGGCTCCCTGGAAGCTGCAGTGGCGCGGGCCGGGAATGCCGTGGCGCTGGGTGAGTTCCCTGGCGAAGGCCTTGCTGCCCTCGAGGCGCGCTGCCGCCGCCGAGGGTCCGAAGGCCGGTATGCCCGCGGCTTCCAAACGGTCCACCACTCCCGCCACCAGCGGGACCTCCGGTCCCACCACCACCAGGTCAGGGCGGAGCTCTTCCGCCAAGTTCAGGATGCCCGGCAAGTCCTGGGCCGAAACGGGATGACAGTCGGCCAGCTGGGCGATGCCCGGGTTACCGGGGCAGGCATGCACCTCCCGCACGCGCTCGGAGCAAGCCAGCTTCCAGACCAGGGCATGCTCCCGTCCGCCCCCGCCCACCACCAGCACCCTCAACCCTCGTCAGCCTCCTCCGCCGCCAGAGCCTGCTGGAGTAGGGACAGCACCGCCGGGGCCACCTCGGTGGGCAAGGCTATGCCCTTCCCCGGCAAGAGCTGCCCGTTGGCACCGGGATAGAAGGAGCGCAGGTCCAGGTAGCGCCGTCCCCCCTTGGCCACCCGGCGCACCTGCACCTCCTCCCGTCCCTTGGGGACGCTGCCCACCAACTCCTCTTCGTCCCAGAAACCGCCCGCCATCTACGCCCCTCCCCTGATGCCGATCCGTTGTGCCGACCCATCCGACCGCCGCAGCATACGCTTCCTGGAGCCCCTCCCCGAGGGGTACGGCAGGTGCGGCCCTGAAAGTTTCGCCGCCTGGCGAGCCCATACCTTCCCGGTCGGGCCCCTGCGGCGCCGCGCCAGGATTCTCTTCGCTCCCCCCACGGCCGTCCGGAAGGATGTGCCCATGCCTCAGGCGGCAGGCAGCCAATCCTTGCACACCAGCTCCGCCTGTTCCAACACCGTCTTCGTCGCCAACTCCTGCTTGTCCGGCGGGTACCGGAACCGCTTCAGGATCCGCCCGGCCAGGACCCGCGGCTTCGCCTGCGCGCTCTTCCTCGCCGTCCAGTCGATGGTCAAGTTCGCTCCAAGGCTCGCCACCAGCTCCCGGGTGATCATTCGCATTTCTTCCCCTCTTGCACTACGATCTTATCCCGCTCAATTATTCGGCGAAAAGAGTCGCTAGCCGTAGCCCAATCAACCACATCCACCCGGTAGGGCAGATCGGATGCGGCAAAGTCCTCTTCCAGAGCCGCGCTCACAGACAGGCTCAGAGGTTCTGCGGTGATAACCACCAGATCCAAATCCGAATATTCCTTTGCGTTTCGCCTGGTCCGAGAGCCAAATGCCCACACCTGATACTGTGGTAGGTGCTTTTGCAAGATATCCCTGACGATTTCTAAATGCTTTGGCCGGATATCCAGCAAAAGTTCAGCCATTGCGATCTTCCAAACGCGTTAGCAAATCCTTAGCGTCCTCAAGGAAGGGCGAAATGCCCTGATATACTTGCTCGGCCTTTGCCTGGTCGTAAGTATGCACTATATTGTTGCGCATGCCTCGGTACTCGAACCAGGCTTCTACGTCTTTAATGAGTCCTTTTTCTGCACCTATACGCAATAAACTACGATAATTGCCAAGATCAGCTTCAGTTGGTGTCAAAGCATCCGGCTCTATCCGACGTTTAAGCATCTTTACGCTTATCTCATAAACAAACTCAAAGTTCTGGATTACCCCTGCAAGCAGCGTATACCGAACTTCTTCTGATTGACGGTTGAACCACGGCGAATTATTTACCGTTTTAAGCCCCCCTTCCAAAGAGGCAATGGCCTTGCGCAAGGGGCTCAGATCCAAAACGCTCTCCCTCATTTTTCATGACCCCCTGGTCAGAAATTGCTGCGGGTTTCTTCGGAGCAAGCCCTCCAGCCGAGCGTTTTCGGCAAACTGCTCCTCCGGTTTCGGCGTGAGCCGCTTCACACCTAAGGTGGACCCCTACGTCAAGACATCTTTTTAGCCGAGTTAAGCAATGGCACCACCTTTCATATGGAGGATAGTGGACGTATTACCATTTCGGCATCCCGCTTCGTGCTAGTAGAATTCCTTGGTTATGTCAGTCCAAAGTGGACCTCGGCGGGTGTCTGGTAGTCCAGGGACTGGTGCACCCGCCGGTGGTTGTAGAAGTCGAGGTAGGCGGCAATCCCTTGGCGTGCCTGGCGGGGGCTCGTGTACTCGCGCAGATACACCTCCTCGTACTTCAGGCTGCGCCACAGGCGCTCGGTGAAGATATTGTCCGTGGCGCGGCCCTTGCCGTCCATACTGATCCGTACCCCGGCGGCCTGGACCAGCTCGATGTACTGGGGGCTGGTGAACTGGCTGCCTTGGTCGCTGTTTAGGATTTGGGGCCTGGTCTGCCCCAGGGCCTGCTGGACGGCCGCCAGCACGAAGGAGATCTCCAGGGAGTCGCGCAGCTCCCAGGCGAGCACGTAGCGCGAGTGCCAGTCCATGATCGCCGCGAGGTACATCCAGCCCTGCTGGAGCCGAATGTAGGTGATGTCGGTCCCCCAGACCTGATTGGGGCCCGTGAGGGTCAGGTTCCGCAGGAGGTAGGGAAACACGGCGTCGGCATGGTTGCGCTTGCTCAGGTTGGGGCCGGGATAGACGGCCTCGATGCCCATCTCGCGCATGTTGCGCTGGACAGCTTTCCGGTTGATGATCACACCCTCTCTGCACATGGTTGCGGCAATGCGCCGGGATCCATAGAAAGGATACATGGTGTAGATTTCGCCAATCTTACGCTTCACGGCCAGCTCTTCCCGGGAAATCGGCTTGGGTTCGTAGTACAAGCCGGTTCGATTTAGACAGAGGAAATCAGCCTGGGTAGACAAGGGCAGTTCGGGATTGCCGCGTTCCAGCAGAGCGAGTCGTTCATCCCTGGTCAACATGGATGCCTTTTTTTTCCAACCAGGATAGCTGGGTGGTTAGCTGGCCAACCTCGGCATAGAGGCTCTCGATTTTCTTCTCGTAGTTGCTTTTCATTGCCCTGATGTTTCGGCTGTCATCGGAGAAGACCAATTGCAGGTTCTCAACTGCGGTGTTCCTCCAGCGAATGAGCTGGGCAGGATGGACGCTGTACTCCGAAGCCAGCTGTGATATGGATTTATCTTCCTTCAGGATTTCCAGGACGATCTTGGCTTTGAGAGGGGCTGGATATTTCTTCCGCATGATCATTCGTTGCTTAACTTGTGCCTCCTCGGTGTCCGATTTTCGGGGTCCATTATAGTGTCCGCCGCCCTCCTGGCGGCCGCCTTCTCCTCGCCGCTTCGGCTGGTCAGGTTTCCTTCGCGCCTTGCCCGCCACGGGCGGCGCCAAGCTCTTCCCTCCAAAACCGGCACAGTGCTCTAGAATTTGTCTTTTCGCCGTGGCCGCCAGCTGCTCCTGCAGGCGCCGCAAACCCAGGGCCCCCCATCCTTGCGTCCGCAAATGATCCTTGCTATGATGGCCAAGAGGCCGCCCGTCGGAACCTAAAGGGAAGCCGGCAGGCCGAGGCCGCATTCTTCGAACCTGATGTCTTGCCGCATGTCCCGTCTCATCGGGACGAGATCATCAGGACGACGGGGAGGGATCCGAAGTGGAAGGAAACCTTCGGGAGGCGGCAATGCCCTACACCCCAGAGACGACCGGCGTTCCCTGGCCCTGGAACGTATCCGATGGCTCCTGGACCTGGGAGCTCTTCTCGGCCCTGCCCGACGACGGCAACCGCTACGAGGTGATCGGGGGGAAGCTCACGGTGAGTCCGCCGCCGAAGGTCAAGCATCAGGAAATTAGTACCAACCTGGGATGGCAGCTGACCACCTGGGCCAAGCATTCTGGAGCCGGGAAAGTCTTTACAGCTCCCGTGGCCGTGGTTCTCTCGACCACCGGCAGCTATCTGGTGCCGGATCTGATCTTCATCGCGAAAGACCGGCTGTCCATAATCGCCACCGCCAACGTGCTGGGTGCCCCCGATCTGGTGGTGGAGATCCTGTCCCCCAGCAGCCCCCGAGCAGACTGGGTGGACAAGAAGGCCGCCTACCTCGCGGCGGGCGTCCCCCACTACTGGGTCATAGATCCGCAGGGACAGACCCTGACCGCCTTCCGCCTGATGGAGGGGGAATACCGGCTGGAGGGCCGCTTCGAGGGCAATGCCTCCTTTAAGCCGGAAGGCTTCCTCGGCCTCACGGTGGATCTGGCCGGGGTTTGGGCGTAGCGACGAGCCCCGCCCCGGGAACCCGCCGATCGCTCATCCCGGCCCCAAGCGGTGGGAACCATGCCGGACAAGCCCTCACCCCACCACCGACCACCCCGCTCACCGTCGGCCACGGCCCTCCACCCGGATGCAGCCAAGTACCGCAACGTGTGGTGGGAGCGTCTCCCGGTTCCCGGACTACCTTCCTCAGTGCCGGAAGTGGCGCCGCCCGGTGAATACCATGGCCATGCCGCGCTCGTCCGCCGCCTGGATGGACAACTCGTCCCGCATCCCTCCTCCCGGCTGGCCGATGAGCGCGACCCCCGCCTCTCCCGCCGCCTCCACCACGTCGGGGAAGGGGAAGAAGGCGTCCGAGGCCAGCACCGCTCCCCGGGCGGCCTCCCCGGCCGCCTTGAGGGCCAGGCGGGTGGACTCGATGCGGTTCATCTGTCCCGCCCCCACCCCCAGGGTGGTGCGGTCCTTGGCCACCACGATGGCGTTGGACTTGACCCATTTCGCCACCTTCCAGGCGAAGAGCAGGTCGTCCAGTTGGGCCTGCGTTGGCTGCTTCTTGGTGACGCTGCGCCAGCCCTCCCGGTCCTCCCCCAACGGGTCCGCCGTCTGCACCAGGATCCCCCCGTCCAAGCGGCGCAGGTCGAAGCTCAGGGCCGCCAGATCCTCGAAGGGGCCAGTCTCCAAAAGGCGCAGGTTCTTCTTTCTCCCCAGGATCTCCACCGCCTTCGGGGAGAAGGCCGGCGCGATGATCACCTCCAGAAAGATCTCCGCCATCTCTTCCGCCGTCTCGGGGTCCAGTTCCCGATTCACGGCCACGATCCCCCCGAAGATGGACACCGGATCCGCGTCGTGGGCGCGCCGATAGGCTTGCGCCAAGGTGCCTCCCTCCGCCACCCCGCAGGGGTTGGCGTGCTTCACCGCCACCACCGCCGTGTCGGAGAACTCCCGGCAAAGGGCCAGGGCCGCCGCGGCGTCGTTCAGGTTGTTGTAGGACAGCTCCTTGCCCCCCAACTGCCGCGCCCCCACCAAGGAGAGCCCGCCCACCGGGTCCCGATAGAGGGCCGAGCGCTGGTGGGGGTTCTCGCCGTAGCGCAATTCCCGCACCTTCTCCGCCGCCACCACCAGCTCTTGGGGAAAGGGGTCCGCATCCATCATCCGCTCTCCCAGCCAGCGGGCGATGAGCGCGTCGTAGGCGGCGGTGTGGCGGAAGGCCGTCACCGCCAGACGGTAGCGGGTCTCCTCGGACACCTCCGGCTGCGAGCGCAGCTGGTCCAACACCGCCGGGTAATCGGCCGGGTCCACCACCACCACCACGTGGCGGTGGTTCTTGGCCGCTGCGCGAATCATAGTGGGACCGCCGATGTCGATGTTCTCCACGGCATCCTCCAGGGTCACCCCCGGCTGCTGGACCGTGTGGCGGAAGGGATACAGGTTCACCGCCACCAGGTCGATGGGGCCGATGCCGTGGGCCGCCAGTTGCTCCATGTGGGACGCCTCGTCGCGGCGGGCCAGGATGCCGCCGTGGATGGCCGGGTGCAGCGTCTTCACCCGCCCGCCCAGGATCTCGGGAAAACCGGTCACGTCCGACACCGCGCGCACCGGCACTCCCTCCCCCGCCAGAAAGCCGGCCGTGCCGCCGCTCGACACCAGCTCCACCCCCAGCTCGGCCAGCCCGCGGGCGAATTCGGCCAGGCCCGTCTTGTCGGACACGGACAAAAGCGCACGCCGGATCATCGTCCTCTCCCCCTTCCGCTCACTGCGGCCGGACGAGCACCCGCCGGCCCCGCAGCTCCAACCTCCCCAGAGCGAACAGGCGCACCGCCTCCGGGTAGGCCCGGTGCTCCTCCGCCAGGATGCGCCGCGCGAGGCTCTCGGGGGTGTCGTCCTCCGCCACCGGCACCGAGCGCTGCAAGACCACCGGCCCCGAGTCCATCCCCGCGTCCACGAAATGCACGGTGCAGCCGGCCACCTTCACCCCATACTCCCAGGCCTGCCGCTGGGCGTCAAGGCCGGGGAAGGCCGGCAGGAGCGAGGGGTGAATGTTCAGGATGCGGCCCGCGAAGCGGGACAAAAGCGGCTCGCGCACCAGGCGCATGTACCCGGCCAAGCAGATCAGATCCACTTGCCGCTCCTCCAGGACCGCCGCCAGGTGGGCGTCCCAAGAAGGGTCCCGCGCCGCGTCCAGGGCCAGGGCCTCCACCCCGGCCGATCGGGCGTGCTCCAAGGCCGGCACCTCCCCCCGGTCGCTCACCGCCGCCACCACCCGGGCCGGGAAGCCCGGAGCGCGGCTTTGCTCCAGGATCGCCCGCAGGTTGGAACCACGGCCCGAGACCAGCACCGTCACCCGAGTCACTCCAGGTCCACCCCCCGCTCCCCCGCCACGAGTTCGCCCACTACCCAGGCCCGCTCCCCGGCGGCCCGCAGCAGCTCCAGGGCCGTCGGGGCCTGCTCCGGGGGCACCGCCGCCAGAAAGCCCAGGCCGCGGTTGAAGGTGCGCCACATCTCCGCCTCCTCCACCTCCCCCGCCTCCTGGATCAGGCGGAAGATGGCGGGCTGCGGCCAGCTGCCCCAGCGGACCCTGGCCCGCACCCCCTCCGGCAGCACCCGGGGCAGGTTCCCGGGGATCCCCCCGCCGGTGACGTGGGCCAAGGCGTGCACCTGCGCCTCCTTCAGGAGGGCCAGCACGCTCTTGACGTAGATGCGGGTGGGCTCCAACAGCTCCTCCCCCAGGGTCCGGTCCAGCCCCGGCAACCGCTGGTCCAAAGCATGGCCCCGCTCCTCCAGCAGGAGGCGGCGGGCCAGAGAGTAGCCGTTGGAATGCAACCCCGCCGAGGCCAGGCCGATCAGCGCGTCCCCCGGCACCGCCCGGGTGCCGTCCACCACCGCGTCGGCCTCCACCACCCCCACCGCGAAGCCGGCCAGATCGTACTGTCCCGGGGGGTAGAAGCCGGGCAACTCGGCCGTCTCCCCTCCCAGCAGGGCGCAGCCCGCCTCGCGGCAGCCCCGCGCAATGCCCCGGACCACCGCCGCCGCCTGCTCGGGATCCAGCCGCCCCACCGCCAGGTAGTCCAGAAAGAAGAGGGGCTCCGCCCCCAGGGCCAGCACGTCGTTGACGCTCATGGCCACCAGGTCCACCCCCACCGTGTCGTGCCGACCGGCGGCGAAGGCCACCGCCAGCTTGGTCCCCACCCCGTCGCATCCCGCCACCAGCACCGGCCGGCGGTACCCCTCCGGCAGCCGGATCAGCCCCCCGAAGCCCCCCACCCCGGCCAGCACCTCGGGCCGGCCGGCCGTGGCGGCCTCCCGGCCGATGAGTTCCACCGAGCGCTGGGCGGCGCCCAGATCCACCCCGGCCCGCCGGTAGGTCCAGCCCCCGGCCATCAGCAGACCCGCTCCTCCAGGCTGTGCTTGCCGGTTCCCGCAGGGATGCGCACGGGATATTCCCCGGTGAAGCAGGCCATGCAGCGGTCGGTGCCGATGACCTCCAGGAGGCCCGCCGAAGACAGGAAGGCCAGGCTGTCCGCCCCCACCAGTTGCCGGATGTCCTCCACCTGCCGCCCGGCGGCCACCAGTTCCGAGGTGGCGGAGGTGTCGATGCCGTAGAAGCAGGGGTACCGGTAGGGGGGGGAACTGATGCGCAGATGCACCTCCCGCGCCCCCGAATCCCGCAAGAGCTGCACGATGTGCCGGGAGGTGGTGCCCCGCACGATGGAGTCGTCCACCAGCACCACGCGGCGGCCCTCCAGCACCTTGCGCAGGGCGTTCAGCTTGAGCCGCACCCCCTGGGACCGCTTGTCCTGGCCGGGCTGGATGAAGGTCCGTCCGATGTAGCGGTTCTTCACCAGCCCCAACTCGTAGGGGATGCCGGCCGCCTCGGCGTAGCCGGCCGCCGCGGAGATGCTGGAGTCGGGCACCCCCGTGACCAGATCGGCCTCGACCGGCGCCTCCTGGAAGAGGGCACGGCCCAACTCCTTGCGCACGGCGTGCACGTTCATTCCGTCCAGGTCGGAGTCCGGACGGGCGAAGTAGATGAACTCGAAGGCGCACAGATTGGTCGGCCGGGGCGGGAAGACGCGATAGGAGACGAGGCCTTCCCGCCCCGCCACCACCATCTCCCCGGGGGCCACGTCCCGCCAGAAGACGGCTCCCAGGGCATCCAGGGCGCAGGTTTCGGAGGCGAAGACCACCGTATCCCCCAATCGACCGATAGACAAAGGACGGATGCCGGCGGGATCCCGGGCCGCCAGCAGCCGGTCCTCGGACAGCATCAGCAGGGCGTAGGCGCCCTCCACCTGCTCCAGGGCCCAGCCGGCGGCCTCGGGCAGGTCGCGATCCCCGGCCCGGGCGATGAGGTGGGCCACCACCTCCGTATCCGAGGTGGTCTGAAAGATGGAGCCCTCCTCCTCCAGCCGCTCGCGCAAGCGGCGGGCGTTCACCAGATTTCCGTTGTGGGCCAGGGCCAGCCCGCCGCGGTGGTAGCGGACCACCAAGGGCTGGGCGTTGGTGAGCAGGCTGGCTCCCGTGGTGGAGTAGCGCACGTGGCCGATGGCCGCCGCGCCCGCCAGCTCCCGGAATCGGTCCCGGGAGAACACCTCCGCCACCAGGCCCATGCCCTTGTGCCCCCGCACCTGCCGCCCGTCGGTGACCGCCAGGCCCGCGCTCTCCTGGCCCCGGTGCTGCAGGGCATAGAGGCTGTTGATCACCTGCCCCCCCGCTCCCGGATGGTCCCAGACCCCCGCCACGCCGCATTCCTCGCGCAGGCTCATCCCGACATCATCCTTTCCAAGGTCGGCTCCCAGGCCTGGCGCAGCTGCTCCGTGGTGGCCGAGAGCACCGGCTTGCCGCCCACCCGGACGGTCAGATCCTTCGCCGACACCCGCCCGATGACCTGCTGGGGCACCCCCCAGCGCTCCAGCACGTTCTTCACCCGCACCAGGTGCCGCTCGGAGCACGACACCAGGATGCGGGAGGGCGCCTCCCCGAAGAGCAGCCCGTCCACCCGACCGATAGGGACGGGCAGGTTCACCACGGCGCCCTGGGCACCCGCGCCGGCGTGCAGCACGCCCTCCGCCACGGCCAAGGCCAGCCCGCCCGCGGACAGGTCGTGGGCCGAGGCCAAAAGCCCCCGGCGCACCAGCGCGACGCACCCACCCTGCACCATGCGCTCCCGCGCGTAGTCCACCGCCGGAGGCTGCCCGGCCACCAGGCCATGCACCACCTCCAGGTAGACGCTGGCCCCCAGCTCCCCCTCCGGGGAGCCCAGGAGCACCAGGAAGTCCCCCTCCCGACGGAAGCCCACGGCAGGAATTCTATCCGGCTCCCGCACCAATCCGGCCATCCCCACCACCACCGTGGGGTGCACCGGGACTCCCTCCGTCTCGTTGTAGAAGCTGACGTTGCCGCCGGTGACCGGTATCCCCAGGGCCCGGCAGGCCTCGGCCATGCCGTCCACGCTCTCGGCGAACTGCCAGGCCACCTCGGGCCGGTCGGGATCGCCGAAGTTCAGGCAGTTGGTGATCCCCAGCGGCTCCGCTCCCACCACGGCCAGGTTCCGTGCCGCCTCCGCCACCGCCAGCGCGGCCCCGCGGTAGGGGTCCACGCGGCTGGCCAGTCCGCCGGAATCGGTGGCGAGGGCCACGGCCTTCCGGGTGCCCCGCAGCCGCAGCACCGCAGCGTCGCCCCCCGGCGTCATCAGGGTGTCGGTGCGCACCTGGTAGTCATACTGCTCGTACACGAAGCGCCGGCAGCAAAGCTGCGGGGAGGACAGGAGGTCCAAAAGGCTCTGGGTGGCGTCCGGCTGCGGCAGGTCTTCGGGCACTCGCCGCCTCTCGTCCAGGTCCGCCGGCGGTCGGGGCGCCACGTAGTAGCCCGGCACCTCCTCGGTGAGGGCCCGCACCGGCACCTGGGCCACGATCTCGCCCCCCTGCCGCACCGTCAGCACCCGGTCGTCCGTGGTCTCCCCGATGACGTCGGCGTTGAGGCCCCAGCGCCGGCAGATCCCGATCAATTCCTGCGCGTCCTCGGGGCGGCAGATCGCCAGCATCCGCTCCTGGGATTCCGACAGCATGATCTCGTAGGAGGTCATGCCCTCCTCCCGCAGCGGCACCCGGTCCAGGTCCAACCGCACCCCGGTACCGCCCCGGGAGGCCGTCTCCGCCAGGGAGGAGGTGAGCCCCGCCGCCCCCAGGTCCTGCAGCCCCTCCACCTTCCCGGTGGCCACCATCTCCAGGCAGGCCTCGATGAGCAGCTTCTCCAAGAACGGGTCGCCCACCTGCACCGCCGGCCGGCGCTCCTGGGATGCCTCGTCCAGCTGCGCCGAGGCGAAGGTGGCGCCGTGGATGCCGTCCCGTCCGGTGTAGGAGCCGACCAGGAGCAGCGCGCTGCCGGGCCGGGCCGCCCGGGCGTGCATCAACCGGTCCTTGGCCACCACCCCGGCGCAAAGCACGTTCACCAGGGGGTTGTCGGTGTAGCGGGGGCCGAAATCGATCTCCCCGCCCACCGTGGGCACCCCGATGCAGTTGCCGTAGGCGGCGATGCCTCCCACCACGCCGGAGAGCAGGTGGCGGTTGCGCGCCTCCCCCGGGGGGCCGAAATGCAAGGAGTCCAAGAGGGCCACCGGTCGCGCCCCCATGGCCAGGATGTCCCGCACGATCCCCCCGATGCCCGTGGCCGCTCCCTGGTGCGGCTCGATGGCGGAGGGGTGGTTGTGGGACTCGATGCGGAAGGCCAGGGCCAGGCCGCGCCCCAGACCCACCACGCCGGCGTTCTCGCCGGGTCCCACCAGCACCCGCCGCCCCCGGCGGGGCAGGGTCTTGAGCATGTGTCGGGAGTGCTTGTAGGCGCAATGCTCGGACCACAAGACGGCGAACATGCCCGTCTCGGTTAGATTGGGCTCCCGGCCCAAAAGGTCCACCATCCGCCGATGCTCCGCCTCGGACAGCCCCATCTCGCGCCAGGCCTCCATCTGCGTCACGCCCCCCTCGCCGCCCAGCACACCGCCGCCGAGCGGAAGATCCCCCGCCCGTCCGTAGAGCCCAAAACCTGCTCCACCGCCCGCTCCGGATGCGGCATCATGCCCAGGACATTGCCCTCGGGATTGGCCACCCCGGCGATGTTGGCCACCGAGCCGTTGGGGTTGGCCTCGCCGGTGGGCTCCCCCGTCGCGTCGCAATAGCGCAGCACCACTTGCTGGGCGCGCTCCAGGCGCTCCAGGGTCTGGGGATCCACCCGGTAGTTGCCCTCGGCGTGGGCGATGGGGATGGACAGGACCGTCCCCGGCTCCAGGTCGCGGGTGAAGGCCGGACGGTTCGTCTCCACCCGCACCTGCACGGTGCGGCACACGAAGCGCAGGTTTTCATTGGGCAGGAAGGCCCCCGGCAAGAGACCCGCCTCGCACAGGATCTGAAAGCCGTTGCAGATGCCCAGCACCAGGCCGCCCGCCGCGGCATGGCGGCGCACCGCGCCCATAACCGGGGAACGGGCCGCCATGGCCCCGGCCCGCAGGTAGTCGCCGTAGGAAAAGCCGCCCGGCAGCACCACGCAGTCCATCCCGGCCAGGTCCTCGTCCTCGTGCCAAAGGGTGACCACCTCCTCCCCCAGGCAGCTGAGGGCACCCACGGCATCCTGGTCACAGTTGGATCCGGGAAACACCACCACGCCCCAGCGCATCAGCGCTCCTCCAAATCGAAGCTGAAATCCTCCAGGACCGGGTTGGCCAACAGCCGCCGGCCCATCTCCTCCACCAGCGCCACCGCCGCCGCGCGGTCCGGCGCCTCGAGGAGAAGCTCCAGGAACTTGCCCACCCGCACGTCGGACACCCCCGTCCAGCCCAGGTTGGCGAGTTTCTGGCGCACCGCCCGGCCCTGGGGATCCAGCACCCCCGGCTTGAGGGTGACCCGCATCTCAGCCCGCCACATGGTCGGCCTCCTTCCCCGTCACTCGGCGGAACACCTCGCGATAGGCGTCGTCCACCCCGCCCAGGTCGCGGCGGAACCGGTCCTTGTCCATGCGCTCGTGGCTTCCCACCTGCCACAGCCGGCAGGTGTCCGGGGTGATCTCGTCCCCCAGGATCAGTCTTCCCTCGGCCTCGCCGAACTCCAGCTTGAAGTCCACCAGCTCCAGCTCCCGCTCGGCGAAGAACCGGCGCAAAAGCTCGTTGATCCGCCCCGCGAGCTCCTCCATGCCCGCCACCTGCGCCGCGTCGGCCAGCCCCAGGGCCAGGATGTGGTGACGGTTGACCCAGGGATCGCCCAGCTGGTCGTTCTTCAGATAGAACTCCCGCACCGGGAGGGAAAGGGGGCGCCCCTCCTCCAGACCCAGGCGGTGGCTCATGGAGCCGGCAGCCAGGTTGCGGACCACCACCTCCAGGGGCAGCATGGTAAGCCGGCGCACCAGCAACTCGTCGGGGGCCGGCTGCTCCAGCAGGTGGGTGGCCACGCCGGCGCGCTCCAGGTGGCGGAAGAGGGCCACGGTGATGCCGGCGTTCATCCGCCCCTTGCCGGCGATCTCCCCCCGCTTCTTGCCGTTGAAGGCGGTGGCCGCGTCCTTGAAGTGCATCAGCACCCGCTCCGGATCGTCGGTGCGGTAGACGATCTTGGCCTTCCCCTCGTAGATCCGGTCCATCTGCATCCTCCCTTTCCCGGCGTCCTACAGAATCCCCGCCCGCCGGAAAATCTCGTCCACGTGGGCCAGGTCCGACCGGTAGTCGAAAAGACCCGCGATCTCCCCGGGAGAGAGCCGCTCGGCCACCCGGGGATCGGCCCCGATGCGCTCCCGGAAGCCGGGCCCGCCGGCCCAGGCCGCCAGAGCGTGCTGTTGCACGATCCGATACGCCTCCTCCCGGGCCATGCCTCGCTCCACCAGGGACAAAAGGACCCGCTGGGAGTAGACCAGGCCGCCCGTGGATTCTAGATTTTGCCGCATGCGGTCCCGGTGTACGGTCAGGTGGCCCAAAATGTCGGCCAGCCGGTCCAGCATGTAGTCCAGGAGCATGGTGCTGTCGGGAAGGATGATCCGCTCCACGGAGGAATGGGAGATGTCGCGCTCGTGCCAAAGGGCCATGTCCTCCAGGGCCGCCAGGGCGTTGCCCCGCAGCACCCGGGAAAGCCCGGTCAGCTTCTCGCTCTCCACCGGATTCTGCTTGTGGGGCATGGCCGAGGAGCCTTTTTGACCCTCCCGGAAGGGCTCCTCCACCTCCCGCACCTCGGTGCGCTGCAGGTTGCGCACCTCCAGGGCGAACTGCTCCACGGAGCCGCCGATGATGGCCAGGGTGGTCAGAAACTCCGCGTGGCGATCGCGCTGCAGCACCTGGTTGGACACCGGGTCCGGCGTCAGGCCCAGGTGGTCGCAGACATAGGCCTCCACCTGGGGCGGCACCCGGGCGAAGGTGCCCACGGCCCCGGAGATCTTCCCCACACAGACGGTCTCCCGCGCCCGCGCCAGCCGCTGCCGGTCCCGCTCCAGCTCCGCGTACCACAGGGCCAGCTTCACCCCGAAGGTGATGGGCTCGGCGTGGATGCCGTGGGTGCGGCCCACCATCACCGTCTCCTTCTCCTCCAGGGCGCGGGTCTTGACCACCGCCAGCAGCCGGTCCAGGTCCTCCAGCAGCAGGTCGGCCGCAGCCCTGAGCTGCAGGGCCTGGCCCGTCTCCACCACGTCGGAGGAGGTCAACCCGTAGTGGAGGTAGCGCCCCGCGGGCCCCACCCGCTCCGCCACCGCGCTCACGAAGGCGATGACGTCGTGGCGCACCTCCTCCTCGACGGCCAGCACCCGGTCCACGTCAAAGTCGGCCCGGGCGCGGATCTCCTCCACCGCCTCGGCGGGCACCTCCCCCAGTCTGGCCCACGCCTCGCAGGCCAGGATCTCCACCTCCAGCCAGCGCCGGTATTTGCTCTCCAGGGTCCAGATCTCCCGCATGGGGGGCCGGGAATACCGGTCGATCAGCGCCGCCACCCCCCCTCGGCCAGCTCCCGGTCCTGCTCCTCCACCTTGGCCGCCAGGTTCTGCCGGTACGCCTCCAAGCGCGCCGCCAGCCCGGGATCCGTGCCGCCCAGGATCCGCAGGGCCAACAGCGCCGCGTTGGCGGCGGCGTCCACCCCCACCGTGGCCACCGGCACCCCGGGAGGCATCTGCACCGTGGCGTACAGGGCGTCCACCCCGCCCAAGGGAGAGCCGGACAGGGGCAGCCCCACCACCGGCAGGGTGGTGTGGGAGGCCAGCACCCCCGCCAGGTGCGCCGCCGCCCCCGCCGCCGCCACGATGACCTTCAGGCCCCGCTCCCGGGCGGTGCGGGCGTACGCCGCGGCCCGCTCCGGGGACCGGTGGGCCGAGGCCACCGTCACCTCGTAGGGAACCTGAAACTCGTCCAGCACCCGCACCGCCGGCTGCAGGGCCGCCAGATCCGACCTGGATCCCAGAACCACGCCGATCAAATTCCTCACTCCCACTCGATGGTGCCCGGCGGCTTGGCGGTCAGGTCGTAGACCACCCGCACCACCCCGGGCACCTCGTTGACCACCCGGCGGGCGATGCGGTCCAAGAGCTCGTGGGGCAGGCGGGCCCAATCGGCGGTCATGCCGTCCTCGCTGGTGACGGCCCGCAGCACCACCGCCGCCCCGTAGGAGCGGCCGTCCCCCATGACCCCCACGCTCCGGCCCTCGGGGAGCACCGCGAAATACTGCCAAAGCCGCTCCGCCCACCCCGCCGCCTCGATCTCCTCCCGCACCACCCGGTCGGCCCGGCGCAGCAGGGCCAGCCGTTCGGGGGTGACCTCCCCCAGGATCCGCACGGCCAGCCCCGGTCCCGGGAAGGGCTGGCGCCGGACGATGCCCTCGGGCAGCCCGAGTTCCCGGCCCAGACGGCGCACCTCGTCCTTGAAAAGCTCGCGCAAAGGCTCCACCAGCTCAAGGGCCAGATCCTCGGGCAGCCCGCCCACGTTGTGGTGGGTCTTGATCAGGGCCGCCTTGCCGTGGCCGCTCTCGATCACATCGGGATACAGCGTCCCCTGGACCAGGAAGTCGACGCGCCCCAGCCGGGCGGCCTGCTCCTCGAAGACCCGCACGAACTCGGTCCCGATGATCCGCCGCTTGGCCTCGGGGTCGGTCACCCCGGCCAGCTTCGCCAGGAAGCGGTCCCGGGCCTCGACATGCACCAGGGGCACACCCAGTTGCTCCCGGAAGGTGCGGACCACCTCCTCGCCCTCGCCCTCCCGCAACAGGCCGTGGTCCACGAAGACCGCCGTCAGCCGGTCCCCCACTGCCCGGTGCACCAGGGCCGCCGCCACCGCCGAGTCCACCCCGCCCGACAGCGCGCAGATGGCGCGTCCCTCCTCCCCCATCCGCCGACGGATCTGGTCCACCGCGGCGGGGATGAAGGCCTCCATGCTCCAGTCTCCGGCGAGATGGCAGACCCCGAAGAGGAAGTTCTTCAGGATCTCCATGCCCCGGGCGGTGTGCGCCACCTCGGGATGAAACTGCACCGCGTACAGGCCCCGCTCCGGCGCGGCCATGGCCGCCACGGGGCAGGCAGAGCTCTCCGCCAGGACCCGGAAGTCCGGCGGCGGCTCCAGCACGCGGTCCCCGTGGCTCATCCACACGGGGGTACACTCCTCCACCCCCCGCAAGAGCCCGTCCGGCTCCACCACCCTCAGCTCCACCCGGCCGTACTCCCCCGGTCCCGGCTCCACCCGCCCCCCCAGGACTTGCGCCATGAGCTGCATCCCGTAGCAGATGCCCAGCACCGGCACGCCCGCGCTCAAAAGCTCCCGGTCCATGGTGGGGGCCTCGGGGCCGTAGACGCTGGCGGGGCCGCCCGAGAGGATGATCCCCGCCGGGCGGCGCTCCGCCACCTGTCGCGCGGGGGTGTCCGCCGGCAAGATCTCGCAGTACACCCCGGCCTCCCGCACCCGCCGAGCGATGAGCTGGCCGTATTGAGCGCCGAAATCCAGGAGCAGCACCATCTGGGTCACTTCTTTTCCGCCTCGCGCGACAGCAGGTGGACGGCGGGCAGGTTCCGAAAGCGCCCGTCAAAATCCAGCCCGTAGCCCACCACGAACTGGTCGGGGATCTGAAAGCCCACGTAGTCCAAGGGCACCTCCACCCGGCGGCAGTCCGGCTTGTCCAACAGGGCGCAAAGCTTCAGGCTGCGGGGACCCCGGGCCAGCAGGTTCTCCCGCAGGTAGTGCAGGGTGAGGCCCGTGTCCGCAATGTCCTCCACCAACAGGACGTGGACCCCGGCGATGCTCTCCTCCAGGTCCTTCAGGATGCGCACCACCCCGGAGGTGCGGGTGGCCTTGCCGTAGCTGGACACGGCGATGAAATCCAAATAGACCGGCACCGTGATCTGGCGCACCAGGTCCGCGGCGAAGATCACCGCTCCCTTCAGCACCCCCACCACCAGGAGCTCCTGCCCCCGGTAGTCCGCGGAGATCTGCCGGCCCAGTTGGGCCACCTTGTCACGGATGGCGGTCTCCCCCAGCAGTTCCCGGCCCATTTGGACGTCCGACAAGGACTTATCCCCCCCTCACGGCCCCATTCTATCCGACTTGCCGAAGGCCTGCAAGGATCTGCGGCCCCCGCCCAAGGCGGTCCTCCGCAAGCTCCCGCCGGTTGAGACGAGACCGCCCGGCTTCCCCTTTCGCCACGACCGGGGCGTCAAAGAAAACGGTGGTCGCGCTCCGACACCATCAGCGGCACCGGCTCACCCGTCTCCGGATCGCGGCTGTAGGCATCCCGCAGCTCCTCCGGGGTGATCCTGGTCCATTCCAAGCGCACCGGGGAATGGCCTACCGCCCGGCGCTCGATCCGCCAGCCGCGCAGCTCCTTCATCGGAACCCGCACCACGCGGTCGGGGTCGGACCCGTGGCGCACCGCCACCGTCTCCGGGAGAAAGGTGCGCACCACCAGGCTCGACACCTCCGACCGCGCGGCGGCGCGCAGGATCCGCGCCGGCAGCCGGACATCGTGCACAGGCTCAACGCCGAGCCGGCCATCCTCCCCGATGTCGAACTCCAGCATCTCCTCATCGCTCGCCAAGAGGCCGATGCCCCGGCCGAGACGGCGCACCTCGTCCACCAGGTTCGTCGGAAACCACTCCGCCGCCGGAGGGAGCGCGTTGCCTCGCGCGCCGCCCCGGCGGGATTTGCCCCTCCGGGGGTGCCGCCGCCGTCCCATCCCCGCCCACCTCCCACGGAGAAGTTCTTCCGGGCCGGCCCCCGGAATCCCTGCCCCTTTTCCCGTCCCTGCGAAGCCGGCCGCCGCCATCCGGCCCCTCGCTCCGAAACACCGGGCGCGGCGCCCCGCGGGCCGGCAGACCGGCCGGCAGTAACTGCCACCCATGCCGCATGCCTCCTGCCCGCCGGCGCAGCCTGGCCGCCGCTTTGGACTCCCCCGGAGCCATGCCGTCGCGAAAAGTCCCCCGCGCTGCCCGGCAAACCGCGGCAGACCGGTATGCTGTATTATGTAGTCTTTGACCATGCCGCCGCCGCGGACCATAATGGCAGTAAAATTGGATGGAGGGTTGCCATCCGTCCCCCCGGGAGGTGAACCGGATGAAGACCCCATCGCCGGATGAAGAGCTGCAGCGGCAGTTCTGGGCGGCGGCGCGGCGGTGGCGCCACTACACCATCTGCTTCGAGGAGGTCAGCGGCGAGGGCGTCGACGCGGCGGTGCTCAATCTGGACGCCGCGGAACTGGCCCTGCGGGCCGCCCTGCTCAACGCCCGCCAGGCGGCTGCTTCATCCCGTACTCATTAAGAGCGTCGCTCGGATCGGGGGAGGTCTCCGGGAGGAACCTCCCCCTTTCTTCATGGGCAGGTTCCCCGAAAAAAACGCGCCGCCGGCTTGCATCGGCCCGGCCTTTCTGCTAGAGTAGGGGCAGGCAATCCCGATTAGAATGGTAAGATTTCGAAGGGGGGCGCGTACAGTGTCGGTAAAAGTGGAGACCGAGCACGTGTTGGACACCCTGGGCATGTTCTGCCCCATCCCCATCGCCTACACCAAGCGGGAGATGGACCAGTTGGACAAGGGCGAGATCCTGGAGGTGCTGGCCGACGACCCGGCCGCCCTGGACGACCTGACCGACTGGGCCCGCCGGGCGGGCCACGAGGTGGTCCACTGGGACCGGGCCGGGGACGAGGTTCACGTGTTCATCCGCAAGCTTGCCACCTGAGGAGGACCACCTTATGGAAGTCTACCTGGATCACGCCGCGGCGCGGCCGCTGGATCCCCGGGTGGCCGAGGTCATGGCCCCCTACCTGGCCGGGCGCTTCGGCAACCCCATGTCCCAGCACACCCACGGCTACACGGCGCAAGCGGATCTGGAGGCGGCCCGGGCCCGGGTGGCCGCCCTGGTGGGCGCGGCCAAGCCGGAGGAGATCGTCTTCACCTCCGGGGCCACCGAGGCCAACAACCTGGCCGTCCTGGGGGCGGGGCGGCGTCTGGCGTCCAAGGGACGCCACGTGCTGATCTCCGCCATTGAGCACATCTCCCTGTCCACGCCGGTCAAGGCCCTGGCCAAGGAGGGCTTCGAGGTCACCACCCTGCCGGTAGGCGCCGAGGGCCGCATCGACCCGCAAACGCTGCGCGATAATCTGCGCCCCGACACGGTGCTGGTGTCCGTCATGTACGCCAACGGCGAGATGGGGGCCATCCAGCGGGTGGCCGAGATCGGGGCCATCTGCCGGGAACGCGGCATCCTCTTCCACACCGACGCCGTGGCCGCCGCGGGCCAGGTGGAGATCGACGTGCAGCGGGACAGGATCGACCTTTTGACCCTGTCCTCCAACGACCTGTACGGTCCGCAGGGAGTCGGGGCCCTCTATGTGCGCCAGGGGGTGCGCCTGCAACCCCTCCTGGCCGGCGGCGGTCAGGAGCGGGGACTTAGGGCCGGCACCCAAAACTTGGCCGGCATCGTTGGTTTCGGTCGGGCGGCTGAGATCGCCCGGCAGGAACTGCCCGCCGAGGCGGCGCGGCTGGCCGCCCTGCGGGACGCCCTGCTGGACGGCGTTTTGAGCCGGCTCACCCACGCCTTCGTCAACGGGCCCCGGGAGGGGCGGCTGCCCAACAACGCCAGCATCCGGGTGAAGTTCGTGGAGGGGGAGGCCCTGCTTTTGGGCCTGAACCGGGCCGGCATCGCCGCCGCCTCGGGATCGGCCTGCACCTCCGTGACCCTGGAGCCCTCCCACGTGCTGCTGGCCATGGGCATCTCCCACGTGGACGCCCAGGGCTCGGTGCAGTTCACCCTGGGCCGCTCCAACGACCAGGCCCAGATCGGCCACGTGATCGAGCAGTTTCCCCGGGTGGTGCACCGCCTCCGGGAGATGTCCCCCCTGAACGAGCACAACGAGCAGGAGTTCGCCGAGGAGTCCTACGAGACCTTCGAGCACCTCCACCACCACTGAGGCGCCCGGCGCTTCCCGACGAAGCGGCCGGAAACTGGGCGGGCGATGGGGGAAGAAAACGTCCTCTGCCCGCGTCTTGCTGTCAGAACGGCCGGGACCCCCAAGCCACCCTGCGGCCGGAAGGGGACCCCGACCGCGCCTCACGAGGGAGGAATGCGCCGTGGCGCCTCTCAAGGTATACTTGTGCCGTACCGCCGGACTGCTCATGGTCCTGCTGGCGGCTGGTGCCTGCGCCTCACGCACCCCCCCCGCGGCGGCCACCCCGTCCCTGGTAGTGATCACGAAAGACGTGAGCAAGGCAACGGTGGGACAGCCGTATTCCCGGACCCTGGAGGCCGCCGGGGGCGCGCCTCCCTACCGTTGGAGGCTGGCCCAGGGCCGCCTGCCCTCCGGCATCAGCCTCGGCACCAGCTCCGGCGACCTCACCGGCGTCCCGGCCCAAGCCGGGGTTTTCTCCTTCACGGTGGCCGTCACCGACCGGGCCGGCAAGACGGTCTTTCGCACCTTGTCCCTGCGGGTGGCGGCGGCTCCTGCTTCCTTCAGCCCGGGCATCCTGGCCGCCATGCGCTACCTGGAGGGAAGGACCAGGGTGCCGCTCCTGGCTCCCAGCGGCACCGTGGCCCCGCCGGGCACGAGCCCGGGATACTACTCGGTGTGGGTCCAGTCCCGTGCCACCTCCTACCTGGTGCACATCGGCGTGTGCCCCGGGACTGGCCTAAAAGAGGTGTTCCGAGGCACGGCCCGTTGCGGCCCCAGCCCGAGCCTTGCCGTTTCCTACAACTACCTGGATCTTTCGGCCCAGCTTTTCCCCAGCGTGGCCGCCGCGCGGGCCCAGGTGGCGGGCCTGATCCGCGGGACGGGCGGGACCAGGGTTTCCCTGGGACACGGTGTCTCCGGCACCCAGCCCACCCCACAGAGCGTCGTCTGGCGGGAGGGAACCTGGACCTTCGACCTGGATTGGGAGGTGGACACGGGCTCCGTCGACCCGCAGGCGGCGGCCGACGTCTCCTACCTGGCCCGGCACCCGCTGCCGAGAGTCTACGGATCCTCTTATGTCTTGGATTTCGGGGACTGTTCCATCCGGCACAATGAGCTTTCCTGGGCCGTGGGCCGGACGGTCTACAGCCTGCGCAACGAGTTCTGCGGCAACGAGACCTTAGGTTTCAAGTACGTGTCTTCCATGAGGAGCTACCCGTGAGCCGCCCCGCGTCTCCCCTTTAGGATTCGGTGCGGTTCACTCTGGGCCGCTCCGACGATCAGGCCCAGACCGGATACATGGTCGAGCAGTTCCCCCGGGTGGTCGAACGCCTGCGGAAGCTTTCCTCCCCAACGAGCCCAACGAACAGGAGTTGGCCGCAAAGTCCTACGAGGCCTTCGAGCACCTGCGCCACCATTAGCGGGACCCGCGGGGCCTGGCGGCAAAGCCGGGCCTTCTTCGTGGGCCCCGGGTTGCGCCCCGGTGCGGCGAATAGGCGCGGGGGCGGCCCGCAGGCACGGGAGGGGAAGAAAACCCCGCCATGCCCCGTCTTTACGTTAGACAGGGGTGCACCGCCTTCGCCGGGCTGTGGAGTCCCCGATCCGGACCGGGCCGCCGCGAGGGAGGATGGGCGGGATGATCACGGCCCGAAACCGCAAGATCCGCCGGGGATCGCCGACCGTGGCCGCCGTCCTGCTGCTGTCCTTTGCGCCCGCCGCCTTTCCCGCCGCTGCGGCCCCCGGGGCCCCAACCGCACGGCCGGCGGTAGGGGGCGGCCCCCCCTCGCCGGGGAACGGGCTGGTCCTGGGCAACCACCAGGTGCAGTTGGTGCTGGACCGGCACTCGGGAGGCATCCACTCCTTCGTCAACCGCCTCACCGGGACCGATTACCTGGCCACCCAGGCCGCGCCGCCCGATCTGTTCCGGCTGACCTTCGTAAACCGGAACGGGAAGCGCCGGCTCATTCGGGCGCGCAATCTGTCTTTCGGCTACCGGCTCCTTCCCCTCCCCTCCGGCCGGGAGGTCTCCATGCGCTTCTCCGGGAGCAGCGGCTTTCCCGTCACGGTCCGGGCGTCGGTGTCCCTTGGGTCCTCCTCGCCGCTCACCTACTGGCGCATCGCCGTGCGCCCGCCCCCGGGCTACGCCCTGGTATCCATAACCTACCCGATCCTGGAGGGTATCGGGCCGCAGGGAAAGGGCGGCTACGCGGTCATGCCCATCCAGGACGGAGCGGTGCTTCGTCACCCTTACCGAGAGATCATGGCCCACGGCGACTTCTCCTCGGAGTACTACCCGGCCCAGGGCACCCCCCTGCAGTTGGCGCTCTTGGGCGACGCCCGGGGGGGCTTGTACCTGGCCGCCTACGACCCGGGGGGGAACGCGAAATCCTTCGACCTGATCCGTCGGCGCGGGTCCTTGGAGCTTTTCGTGAACAGCCGGCTGCCCCGCGCCTACGGAGCAAGCGTCATCCCGGGCTACCCCATGGTCCTCGGGGTGTACCGGGGAGGATGGACCGCCGGCGCCGACCTGTACCGCCGCTGGGCGCGGAGCCAGCCGTGGACCACCCCGGGACCCTTCCCCTCCCGGGCCCATCTCCCGGCCTGGGTGAACAAGGGTCCCGTCATGGTCTCCGTCTACACGGACTACGGCCCGACGCACCGGTATTCGGACGCCCGGCTGGTGGAGAGCATCCGATCCTTCAAGGGCCGCGCCGAACCACCGGTGATGGTGCGCTGGATGGGGTGGGAACACGCCGCGCCGTGGGCGGGGCCCGACGTGTTTCCTCCCTTCGAAGGGTGGGCGACCTTCCGACAGACGGTGGGGGAATTGCACCGCCTGGGGGTCAAGGTGATGGTCGGCCTGTCCGCCGGCACCTGGACCACGACCCTGCCGGATTACCGTTCCGAGGGGGCCGGCTGCGCCCTGCGGACGGCGGACGGCGCGGTGGAGGTCGCCTACCCGCAGCACGCAGCCGTGTGGTCCACCTGCCCGGCCTTCGAGCAGCGGGAGGTGCAGGACGTCACCCAGCTGGCCAAAGTCGGCGTGGACGTCATCCAGTTGGACGCCTTGTTCCATCCGCCTTATGACTACGCCTCGAACCACGGCCACCTCCCTGGGTTCGCCGGCGCGGCCTACAGCCGCAGCATGGCGGCTTTCCTCGTACGCCTCGAGTCGGCGGCCCGGGCGGTGAACCCGCACATCCTTTTCGCCACGGAGGGCCTGCCGGAGCTTTTCCTCCCCTACGCCAGCTTCTACATCTCGGACGGGGTATCCTTCCAGGAGGCGGCGGCCACGCCCCGGTTCAAGGGCAGCGTGCAGCCGCTCCCCCTGTACGAGTACGTCTATCACCGCTACGCCATCCCCTTGGCCCGCCAGCCTTTCGGACCCCACGCGCCGCTGCCGGATATCCGCAGCTTCAACGCCTACCGGGACGCCCTCTCCCTGCAGCTGGGCATCGAGCCCTCGGTCGCCTCCTACGAGGACCGGAAAGCCCCCTGGCCCGCCGAAGCTTACGCGACGAGCGCGCCGGGGATCTACACCAGGTATGCCGCCCGTCTGGCCGACGGCGCCATGCTGTCCCCGCCGTTGATCGCCTCCCGCGTCGTGACCCTGGAGGTGCCCTTCGTGACGAAAACCGGTCGGCCCTTCAACTACTCCCTCACCACCCCCGCCGTGCTGGCCAGCGCGTGGAATTCGGCCGCCGGAATGACGGTTGTGCTCTCGAATATTACGGGGAAAACCCAGTTGGTCTACCTCGCGCCACCCGCCACGGGCTTCTCGAACCCCCGCTACACCCTGGTCGGCGCGACGGGCACCCGGACGCCGCTGGCCGCATCCTCCTCCATCCCGGTGAGCGTGCCGCCGCGACGGACGGTGCTGATAGAGGTGGCGCGGGGCGCACCGATCCGACCACGCAGCACCCAGGAGATCGTTCTCGTAGGAGCGGTGATCATCCTCGCGGCACTCCTGGCCGTCTTGGCCGGCACCGGACGGTTGCGCCGCCGGAGGGGGGCCGCCCGCTGAGCGGGTCCCGGACTGGACGGCTCCCCGCGGCCGGTGGGCTTCGCCGGCCCGGACCGACTCCGGCGACGTCCTCCGAAGGAGAGGCGGTGTGCTTTGGTGCGACCGGCATCCGCTCCTGGCTTGCGGCCCGCCCGGGTCGGCCTTCTGGCCTGGACGGCGGCGTTCCTTTTGACAAGCTGCGGCGCGGTTCCCGCAACCCCGGTGGTCCCCCCTGCCGCCGCGAACCGCTTTCTGCACGGCTTCCACCTCGGGGTGGTCGTCCAGCCCGGGCTCTTGCTTTCGGGCCTCGCCCTCAAGCCCACCGGGGAGTCCCTGGTGCGCCTTTTGGCCGCGGACCACTTGCGCACGGTCCGCCTGCTGGCGTCCGGGGAGCCGCCGCGGGTGCTGGCAGCCTTGCACCAAGGCGGCTGGCACACCGTCTTCGCCGAGCTCAAGGCCGCGCACGTGCAGGCCATCTTGCTCCTCGACGGGCAGCGGCGCCCCGATGGCCGTTTCGTCCGCGGGGTCGTCTCCTCCCACGGCCTGATCCGGCGCCCCTCGGTGTACATCGCGGACGAGGAGGCCATGCTGGCCGATATACGCCGCCAGGAGGGCGGCCATCTGCCGGTCTCCCTGGCGGCCGTGGACGTGGGCAACGAGCCGCTGGTGGACAGCGCGAACCTGCCTGCCCTGACGGCCCTGGTTAGGGCGATCCGGGCCGACCTGCACGGCCGCCCCGTGACCATCGGCGGCTGGCACACTCCCGGCGGCTACCACGGCCAGGGCGTTTTCAACCAACCGCAGGTGACCAGCCGGGTGGCGCCCCTGGAGGACTTCGTCTCCGTACATTTGTACCCTGACGGGCTGCTGACCACGGCCAACACCACCTCCACCCGGCCCGCCACCTACCTCCCCTATGCACGCCGCTACCTGGAGACGGTGCTGGCCGAATCCGGAAACAAGCCGGTTTTCGTGGAGGAGTTCGGGGGTCAAAACGGTCTCGCCCCAGCAAGCAATCGAAGGCTCGTGGGTTCCCCCGCCCACCAGCAGGCGGTGGTGGAGGCGGTGCTCCAGGCCATGGCCGCGCTGCGCTCCCGCGGCATCCTGGGCGGCACCGCCTGGGTCGTCGAGCCTTACCAGTATGGGAACCACGCGGTCCTTTGCGACCGCTGGTCGCTCATCTGCTTCGAACCCGCACGGGTACTGCCCGCCTTGGGCAGCCTGGCCGCCTACGCCCGGGCGTACCATGGCAATCCGCCCGGCGGCGGGTAGGCCCGGGTCCAGGGGGCGGACAAGGCGCCCGGTGCCGCCGGAACACCCAGGTGGGCAGGGAAGAAAAACCGTTTTCCCAGCGTCTATCTTTCGACAAGGTTCGCCTGCCTGGCGAGAGGGGGTGGTCCGATTTGCGACTCTGGCGCCCCTCGCCCCGGTGGCCGCTCCTGCTTGCCGCCTGCTTCGCCTTGACCGCCTGCGACCCCTTTTCGCGGCCGGCCGCGGTAAAGACCGCCGTCCCGCCCACCACCAGCTCGCCCGCGACGACCGGGACAGCGCCGAGTTCCGGTTCCACCGGCTCGACCAAGGCCGCGCCGTCCTGGCCCGGCGTCGTTCGGCAAGCCATGGCCTGGGTTTCCCCCCGCACCCAGGTCCCCCTGTTGGCCCCGACCAGGGTGGCCTGGCCTTCCGGCGCCGGCCCCAACTCGGCTCAAGCTTCGGCTTCGCCGACCCGTTATTCGGTCAGTCTTTTCGACTGCCCCCAACCGCTGCCGTTGAACGATCCGCACATCGGAACGGGGGCGTGCGGCGCCATGGCCAGCATCTACGGCTCTTTCGGCGGCCGCTCCTACCTCAGCCGGGCTGCGGCGCTGCAAGCCGTCCAGGCCAACGCTGCCGCACCCGCCGGGTGCCCCGACACCCGGTTGGTGGTGCTGCAGCCGACGTCCCCCGGAGGGCATCCGGGCATCACGGCCACCCTGTACTACGGGCCGCAGCCCCAGGGCAACTGCCTGGCGGTCTGGAACGAGGGGGAATGGACCTTCCTCCTGGAAGGCGACCTGAACGGCGGCATCGGCGGCGACCCCATGGAACCCTGGACCGACCTTGCCCGCAGGATCGTCTCCTACCTCGACCGCCACCGGCTGCCAAAGACCCACGGCGTGTTCGATTGCGACCTCGCCCCGGACGGGTTGCACACCGACGTCTCCTGGGCGCCGGGCCAGGATGTCTACTCGGCGGGCCTCTACCACGGGGCGG
This sequence comes from Bacillota bacterium, assembly GCA_021810565.1. Classification (GTDB taxonomy): domain Bacteria; phylum Bacillota; class Sulfobacillia; order JAJZIM01; family JAJZIM01; genus JAJZIM01. Next base: position 170 of record JAJZIM010000010.1, on the reverse strand, counting down.
TCCGCTCCCTCGGGCTGGTCATCTCCATGGCCCCCTACCCGCGCTAGCGGAAGTTTCCGACTTAGTGATGTCTGAGAGCCAACGAGGCCTGTAATCACAAGGGCCCGTGGCACTCAATCTCCTACTACACAACTTTCGTCCCCCTTCCCCGCCGTAGGATATTCCAGTCC
>JAJZIM010000057.1 GCA_021810565.1 Bacillota bacterium | reverse complement strand
CACCGGCACTCGCGTTTTGGACGACGAGTTGGCTACCGTCAACCTCCGGCGGGATGCCTTCCACGGCGACTGGAATTATTCGGTTCTACCCCACAAGCAAAAGTCAGGTTAATGTTTTCCGGCTCCTAAGGACACCGCCCCGAAAGGGACGGAAACAGGGACTGGTGCTATGGCTACGGTACCGAGGCCATGCTCTACCCACTAAAGGCATTGCTTGGGCAAGGAGTGATTAGCCGTGGAGAACTACTGCAACGATATGGCATGCTTCAAAAAGAGTGAGGCGGCCATGCATATTATTAGCCATAATTTCCTAAACTATAAGGACAACTATAAAGAAAAAATATGCCTGACCCTTTAAGTCAGCCGGTGGAGCGAAGTTAACCTTTTCGGGTGGGATTCGAGCCTCCAGTGGGGAACTTCTTCCGGAGCCCATCTGAGGGCTGGCAATAATGATGAACAATAAGACAATTCCCTTCCAATTACCCGGTGCAAGGACCTGCCGGGCTGGCCGTCAAGCGGTATCATTGCCAACAATACCCGGGGGGAATGTCCTGGGCCTCAGGTGGCCCGGCTTGGCGCAGCCAGCGGCTTTGCCGCCAGACACGCGTTCACCAGGCGCCCGAACAGCTCTCCCTCCCAGCGGCGCCGGTTGAACCGGTAGCAGAATTCGTCCAAGTACTCGCCCAGGTATTGCTTGGTAACGCCATGGAAGGTGCCGTCTATGAACGCCTTGGCGTTGGAGATTGCTATGTGCACCCACCGGAAGTGGGCCTGCGGCGAAAGACCGGCCATCACTATCCGCTCGTGTTGGTAACCGGCATCCTCCAGCCCGCTGTACACCGACAGACCGTCCGTCTTCAGCTCGCTGCCCGGTTCGACCATCTTTTTGAGGGCCGCTTCAACCGTGGGCCGATCAAGCTTTTTCAGCGGCAGCATGCGCAGAAACTCCGGGTACTCGCCCTCGGCGGAGCCCAGGGTTATGGCCACCAGCACAGGCACCTGGGTGGTTCCCCGCCCACAGTGACCACTGTCTCGGTCCTGTCCCCCAAAGTAGGCGTCGTCCACCTCCGTGGGCAATCCGCCCAAGGTATACCCGGCATCCCGCTGGGCCATGGCACTACGAATGCGGCGCAACATGCGCAAGGCTCCTTTGTAGTTGACTTGAATGTCTTTCTTGAGGGCCAAAGCGGAGTGGCCACGCTTATCCCGAGCTACGAAGAAAATGGCCCACAGCCACTTCCACAGCGGTAGTCTGGTTCGGTGAAAGATCGTTCCCGCGGTGAGGGATGTTTGATGCCGACACCGGCGGCACTCATAGAGAAGGTGGTCTGCCTTGTGGATGGCCCAGTAAGTGTCGTTGCCACAGGCCGGGCAACGAAAGCCGTCTGGCCACTTCCTCTTGAAAAGGAAGTCCTGACAATCCGCCTCTCTACGGAACTTTTCCTGGAACTCCGCCAAGGTGATCTCCGGTGCCCGCATGGCGATCAACCTCCCAACGAAATTCCGTTTCCCAGGGCTATTATACCACATATTAGGGGGTGGGGCTAGATGCCGGGAGGCTGACTTAAAGGGTCAGGCATAAGAAAAAATGGGTATAGGCCGTAAGGGCAATGAGTATCACCGAAGTATGATCCGTAATCCAGTATTGTCTAGCATAAGTGCAAGGTTGCAAGAATACACGAGAAGGAAAGGTTATAAGTGAAAAGGTATTTTATGATTGCCTTGATCCTAACGATTATAAATTGGATAGCTGTCTTAGCCGTGGGGTTATTAGGATGGTATGCGGGAATCAATGCCCTAAAAGGACCGGTTGAACACACGTTAGTAAAGCACATCGATGCAGTGAAAGTAATATTGCACAACGGCTCTCTTTTATTTGTGGCCCTGCTCTTATTCTGGCTGTCGTCCAGGAAGCGGTATTTTTCAATAATATTTGTAATGATCTTTCTCGTAGAAACAATCGGCGCAATGCCAATTTACCTTTCGTTTTATCATTATAATTATGTGCCATTATCGCATGAAATGGGTGTGCCATATTTCATGATTGTATTAAGTGGTGCAGTGCATTCATTTATCGAGCTGTTAGGATTTAATCTTATATATGCTTCAATAGTATATGCATATATTGAAAATGTGACCAGACATATACCGCTACCTGAGGCATTTAATAGAGCGTGGATAGCTTCTGGATATTTTAAGCCCTTGTCATTCTTGTTGCTAATTATGGCTGCCATTTTGGAGGTATTTTTACCGGCGCAAATATTAAAGATAATCTAGATTGCGGAGGCACATTATCAAACCGGCGCCGGTGGTGACGGGGATCAGCCCGTCGTCCGGGCCTGCGGCGGGCGGCACGCAGGTGACCGTCAGCGGCAGCGACTTCACCGGGACCACGGCGGTGGATTTCGGCACCGTGGCGGCGGCGGTGTACAGCGTGTCCGCCGACCAGATCACGATCGTCTCGCCCCCCGGAAGCGGCACGGTGGACGTAACGGTGACCACGCCGGATGGCACCAGCGCGAAGGGAGCCGCAGATCGCTTCACCACACGGCTCCCCTTGGGATAAGCAGCATCTTGTTGCCGGCGGCAACCGTTGGTACGGCGTACAGCCAGACCTTGGCCGCCACGGGCGGGAGCCCGCCGTACACCTGGTACGGCACCGACCTGCCGTCCTGGCTGGCGCTGAACCCCGCCACGGGTGTTTTGAGCGGCGCCTCCGCGGCGGCGGGCACCTACGACCTCGGCGTGACGGTGACGGACGCAGCCTACCAGACGGCCTCGACCTATCTGGTGCTCTACGTCTTGCCCGCCGGGGTGAGCCTGCTGGGGGAAAGCCGCGGCACGAGCCTCACGGGGGCGCCCATCACCGTGGGGGGAAGCGGCAGCGGCACTCCCCCCCTCACGGCCAGCACGGCAGGCGGCACCGGGAGCGTCACCCTGGCTGACTTCAGCGGTGACCCGACGGGCACGCCGATCCCCGGATCCGGTTCCACCGCCTACCACGACGTGAACCTTTCCCCCGGGAACAGCTTCACCAGCCTCGCGGCGGATTTTTGCGACCATCTGGGGGCCGCCACCGCCTACTGGTGGACCGGCTCGGCCTGGCAGACCGTTTCGAACCAGACCTACGAGTCGGCCACCGGCTGCGTGGCCGTGACCATCGACGCTTCCACCAGCCCGACGTTGGCCGAATTGGGTGGCCAAGTATTCGCGGTGGCGGGCAGTCCCGGCAACTTCGGATCCGCGGAGGAGCTGGGCCGCGTGCCGTGGGACCAGTACGTCGGTGACGTGAAGGTGGTCACGGGCAACTTCACCCCGTCCTTCACGGATCTGAGCGTCGGAGGCCTGGGGGTCACCACCGACTTCCAGCGAACCTACAACTCCCAGGGAACGGGCATCCGCGGACCCCCACCGCCCCTCCGGGTCCTTGCGCACCGCCGCCTCGAGCCGCTCCCTGCCGTGGGCGTCGTACGCCCCCCTGATCTGTTCCCAGCCGCCGCCGGTGAGCACGGCGAGGATCACCCCCGGCGCGTTGCCCTCGACGACCACGGCCTCCGGCAGATAGCTGGGCAACCGATTGCGGGTCGTACCCGGCAGGGGCTTTCCGCCCCCGCCCTCCGCACCTCCCGGTCGGCCGCCGCCAAGGGATGCTTGCCGCTAGCCGTCCTCCCTCAACTCCTCGGGCGCGCGACCCCGGGGCGACGGGCGGACGGCCTGGGCCGCCAGGTATACCCCGGCTACGGTGAGGACGCCGCCCGCCAGGTCGGCGGCGGACACGCGCTCACCCAGAAACAGGGCGGCCGCCAGCACCCCGAAGATGGGCAGGAGGTTGGCGAAGCTGGCCGCCCGGGCGGAACCCACGGCGGCCACCCCGGCGAACCAGGCCAGAAAGGCAATGGCGGCGGCCAGGATGCCGATATATAGGACGCCCACCATTCCCAGGGCCGTCAGGTGCGGCGGCGGCAGCAGGGCCAGCTCGACGGCGCTGGCCAGGACCAGGGGCGGCAGGCCGGCCAGGATGGACCAAGTGGTGGTCTCCAGGGGGGTGTAGCGCCGCATGACCTTTTGCCCCACCAAGGTGTAGGCGCCCCAAACCAGGGTGTCGGCCAGCATGATCAGGTCGCCCGCGTTGAAGCGCAGTCCCAGGAAGACCGCCACCGAGCCGCGGGTGATCACCACGCCTACCCCTATCAGCGAGAGCACGGACCCGGCCCATTGCCGCGCCCGCGGCCGGATGCCGCCCAAAGGATAGGCCAGGATCAGGGTGGCCACGGGGATGGCGGCGTTGATCAAGAGGGCGCTGACCGCGGAGGTGTAGCGCAGGGAGAGATAGACCAGGGCGTTGAAGGCGAAGACCCCGGTAAGTCCCAGGGTGGCAAAGGCCGGCCAATCCCGGCGAGCCGGCAGCCGCAAGCCCGCGACATGCCAGCAGAGGGGCACCAGGACGGCGGCGGCCAGGGCCCAGCGCAGGAGCGACAGGGTGAAGGGATCGATCTGTTGGCTGAGGAACTTGCCGAAAAGGAAGTTGCCGCTCCAAAGCAGGGGAGCCAGGATCAGGTAGGCGAAGGGCGACCAGCGCACGGCGATGCTCCTTTCGGCGGGCAGGGCCAATATAGTGGATGGCGGCGGATATTGCAAGGGGGAGCTGCCGGCGGCGAGGATCGGGCGGCCGGCGGCATCCCCGAGGACGGTTCCTGGTCCGCGCCCCTTCTGGTATACTGAGCCCATGAGCGACAATTTGCAGGTGGGAATGATCAGCCTGGGCTGTCCCAAGAACCAGGTGGACGCTGAGGAGATGCTGGGGTGCCTGGTAGGGGCGGGCTTCACGCCCACGCCGCAGGCGGCGGAGGCGGACCTCCTGGTGGTGCACACCTGCGGCTTCATCGGGCCGGCCAAGCAGGAATCGGTGGAAGCCATCCTGGAGGCGGCCCGCTGGAAGCGGGAGGGGCGGTGCCGCGCCCTGGTGGTGACGGGCTGCCTGGCCCAGCGCTACCGCTCCGAGCTCGCAGGGGAGTTGCCCGAGGTGGACGCCTTCTTGGGCACGCGGGAGTTGCAACGGGTGGGGGAGGTGGCCCGCGACCTTCTGGGCCTGACCGGGCCGTGCGCTCCCTCCCTCGGCCGGGTGCGCACTACGCCGCCCCACGTGGCCTACCTGAAGCTGGCCGAGGGCTGCGACAACCGCTGCAGCTACTGCGTCATCCCCGCCCTGCGGGGCAGGCTGGCCAGCCGACCGCCCGAGGAGGTCCTGGCGGAGGCGGAAAGCCTCGCGGCGTCAGGAGCCCGGGAACTGATCCTGATCGCCCAGGACACCACCGCCTACGGCCGCGACCTGGGTCTTCCCGACGCCTTGGCGTACCTGTTGCGGCGACTGTCCCGCCTGGAGGTGGACTGGCTGCGGATCCTCTACGCGCATCCCCGCCATCTCTCCCCGGTCCTGATCGATGCCTTGCGGGGTCCCAAGGTGGTGCCCTACCTGGATCTTCCCCTGCAGCATATCGCCGACCCCCTGTTGCGGGCCATGGGCCGGGGGGTGACCCGCCGGGAGGTAGAACGTAAACTGGACGAGCTGCGCCGGGCGGTGCCGGGGATCGTGCTGCGCACCAGCTTCATCGTGGGCTTCCCGGGAGAGGGCGCGGCCGAGGTGGCCGAATTGGCCGCTTTTTTGGAGGAGCAGCGTTTTCACTATGCCGGTTTCTTCGCCTATTCGCGGGAGGAGGGCACGCCGGCGGCCAGCCTGGCGCATCAGGTGAAGCTGCGGGAGACCAGGGGGCGGCTTAAGCGGCTGGAGCGGCTCCAGACGCAGATCGGCCACGCGCGGCGGCGCGAGTTGGTGGGGTGCCGGGTGCAGGTTTTGGTGGATCAGCCCTCCCCGGACAACCCCGGCTGGTTTGTTGGCCGCACTCCGGGGGACGCCCCCGATGTGGACGGCTCGGTCTACCTGACGGGAGGGAATCCGGCGCCGGGCCGCCTGGTATACGCGCGCGTCCTGGACGCGCACGGCTACGATCTGGTGGCCGAGGCGGGGGAGGAGGGAGCGGAGGTTGCGGGCTGAGATCGTCAGCGTGGGGACGGAGCTGTTACTGGGGCAGATCGTCAACACCCACGCCAGCTTCCTGGGGCGGGAGCTGGCGGAGCTCGGCATCGATCTGCATCGCATCGTCACCGTGGGGGATAACCTGGAACGGGCCGCCGCCGTCCTGCGGGAGGCGCGGGAGCGGGCGGAACTGACGGTGGCCACCGGGGGGCTGGGACCGACCCAGGACGACCTCACCGCCCAGGCCCTGGCGAAGGCCTGGGGGCTGCCCCTGGAGGAGCATCCCGGGGCCCGCTCCATGGTGGAGACCTTTTTCCGCCGCCGCGGGCGACAGGTGCCGGCGGCCAACCGCCAGCAATACCTATTGCCCCGGGGTGCCGAAGCGCTGCCCAACCCCCACGGTACGGCTCCGGGCGTCTGGCTGGAGGCGGGCGGGAGGCTGGCGGTGCTGCTGCCGGGTCCGCCGGGGGAACTGGTGCCCATGTTCCGGGAGCAGGTGGCACCGCGCCTGGCCGGACGGGGGGGAGCGGTCATCCGTTCGCGGGTGCTGCACGTGCTGGCCATGGGGGAGCCCCGGGTGGAGGAGGCCTTGGACGGGCTGCTGGGGGGAGGGAATCCCACCCTGGCGCCCCTGGTGAGCGGCGGCGCGGTGCACCTGCGCCTGACGGCCAAGGCGCCGGACCAGGCGGCGGCGGCGGCGCTCCTGGCGCCGTTGGAGGCGGCGGTGCGGCAGCGCCTCGGCCCTCGGGTGTGGGGAGCCGACGAGGAGACCCTGGAGGAGGTGTTGGGACGGCGCCTGCGGGGGCGGGGGCTCAGCCTGGCCCTGGGGGAGTCGTGCACTGGGGGGCTGGTGGCGCACCGTCTGACCCAGGTGCCGGGCAGCTCCGAATACCTGCTGCTGTCGGTGGTGGCCTACGCGGTTGCGGCCAAGGAGCGGCTGCTGGGCGTGGACGGCAGCCTGGTGCGGCGGGAGGGGGTGGTCAGCGCCGCAGTGGCGGTCCGGATGGCCCAGGGAGCGCGGCAGGCGGTCGGGGCGGACATCGGCTTGGGCGTCACGGGCTACGCCGGCCCCGCAGGAGGACCGGAGGGACCGGCCGGCCTGGTTTTCGGCGCCCTGGCCGACGCGGCGGGGGTGGTGACCCGGCGCTGGGAGTTTCCGGGCTTGCGGGTTCAGGTTAAGGAGCGGGCGGCCCAGGAGCTTTTGACCCTCCTGTATCGCCGGCTGGAGGGCTTTTAGTGGTCCGACGGTGGGCAGCGATCCTGGCCGCGTTGGCGGCGGCCTACCCCGAGCCGCGTTGCGGCCTGGAATTTCAGGGCCCGTATCAATTGCTGGTGGCGGCGGTGCTGTCGGCCCAGACCACCGACCGCTCGGTGAACCGGCTCACCCCGCCGCTCTTCGCCCGGTTTCCCACGGTGCGGGACCTGGCCGGGGCCGCTCCGGAGGAGATCGAGCCCTTCATCCGCAGCCTGGGGCTCTACCGGAACAAGGCACGGAACCTGGCGGCCCTGGCTCGGGTCCTGGTGGCCGAGCACGGGGGAGCGGTGCCTGCGCGGCGGGAGGCGTTGGAGCGGCTGCCGGGGGTGGGGGTTAAGACGGCGGGGGTGGTGCTGGCCAATGCCTTCGGCATGCCGGCGCTGCCCGTGGACACCCACGTCTTTCGGGTGGCCCACCGCCTGGGCCTGGCCCGTTCCCGGGACGCCGCGGGAACGGAGCGGGAGTTGGAGGCCATGATTCCGCGTGAGCGGTGGGTCGATACCCACCACCGGTTGATCCAACTGGGCCGCCAGGTATGCATCGCCCGGCGGCCTCGCTGCGAGGTATGTCCGCTGCGGGCGCTTTGCCCCTGGCCGGGTCCGTGAGCAGCAGGTTGAGGTCGGTAGGCCGGGTGGACGCCGCCGCGCTGAGTCTGGTCGGGGCCGTGTTCATCACCCACCTCAGCGCCGTGGTGCTGGCCTATCTGTTGGCCCAGGAGTACCCGGCCAAGGTGCTGCACGCGGGTCCGGCCTTCGGGGGGCTGGCCCTGTCCGCCTATCTGCTGGCCAACCGGCTGTCCCAGCCCGTCCTGGGGTGGGTGGCTGATCGCTGGGGTCCGCGGCCGGTGTTGGTATGGGGCTCCGCCCTCTCCTTGGGTCCCATCGCCCTGGCGGCCAGGAGTCCGTCTGCTTGGGCTTTTCTGGTCGCCTGCGTCCTCCTGGGTGCCACCCACGGGGAGGTGTGGCCCAGTTCCTTCGCCCTGATCGCGCGACGCTACCGGCCCGAGCTCAGGGGCAGGCTCTCGGCGGCCTTGGACATGACCGAGTTCGCCGGCCTGGGGGCCGGACTGGCCGGCGGCGCCTACTTGATCCAGCAGTCGGGGTTCGGTGCCGGCTTCTGGCTGGCGGGGGCGGCCATGGCCGCTGGGGTGCCCCTGGCCATGCTGCAGCCGCCGGGTCGGGCGGCTGGCTCCGGAGGGGCGGGGACGCCTAACCCCGCAGGTCTGACGGGCGTGCTGCGCCGCGACGTGCTGCTGCTCTTAGCCTCCACCGCCGCCTACAACGTAGGCATGTATCTGTTGCTGCCGATCATGGTGCCCCTGGCCCATCGGCTGCACCTGAGCCTGGCGAGTCTGGTGCTGGTGGCGCTGCCGGGGGTGGTGGTGGCGGCGGCGGCCATTCTGCCCGCCGGGTGGCTGGCCGATCGCTACCCGCGTCGGCGGCTCTTGGTCGCCGGCTTGGCCTTGGCCACCGCCTCGCTCTTGGCTCTCAGCTTGGCCGGTACCCCGTGGGTCTTCGGGCTTTTGACCTTTCCGCTGACCATGGGTTTTGCCATGGCCTTGCCGACTTGGGACGCCTTGATGCTGGACGTGGCTTCTCCCGCAGGTCGGGCCTTGGCCATGGGCCTGGGGGGCACCCTTTCGGGCCTGGGCGGCTCCGCGGGGGCGGCGGTGGGGGGCGTTCTGGCCGGGTTGCCCTGGGGCGTGTCGGCGGACTTCCTGCTGGCTGGCGGGGTGATGGCCGTTGCCACCCTGGCGGCCTGGAGCATCGGCCGGCAGGGGAGGGAGCGGACGGAGTGAGCGGCTGGCGCAGCGCCGGCTTTTCCTCGCGGAAACCGGACGCTGGCGGTGGGGAGGATGGCTGAGGGGGGCCGGCGGTGCAGCGGCATCAACGGCGGATAACCGGCGGCTATCCGGTGACCGATGAAGTTGCGCTGACTGGGTCGGCACAATGTGCAGGTATCCCGAGGAAGCCGCAAGGAATATGCCGGAGTGTCTTGACAGAAGTCTGAAGCGGGTGCTAGAATGACGATGCCCAAGATATGGCGAAGGAGTGATGGGGAAAATGGCATTGCACGTATACCAGTCGCGCAAGGAAAGACTCAAGAGCCGGGGTCCCGGCAGGAAGGATCCCTACCTGCGGATAACGGCCAAAGGAGCCTTCCTTTCCGGTCAAGGCGTGAAGCTTTTCGGTGATACGATTCCTGAGCGGGTCGGCTGCGGGTACGACGACGAAGAGAGGATGGTCTTTCTTTGGCCGGAGGAGCGCGGCGGCTTCAAGTTGGGCAAGATGCGCTCGGCCACCCGGCGGATCGGCGGCAAGCGGCTGGTCAGGTGGCTGATGGACTTCGGGGTGCCCGAGGGTAAGTTCCCGGCGGAGCGGCAGGAGGACGGCAAGTTGGCGGCGCGGCTGGGTTGAGCCGGGCGGCGGTGCTTCCCCCCGTCGGATAATGGCCGGGCGGCGTTGTGCCACCAGGTACTCGGTTGCGAGTTTGCACCAGTTTTATACGCGCCTACGGGAGCCGGGCTTTCCGGCTTCTCTTTTTTTTACGGGCCGGTTTTCGCCGACCATTCACCGTCCTACTCCTCGGCCGACCAGGTTGCGGCTCAAGGAGGTCGTTTGGGTGTTCTCGGGCCAGGGCGCGAGGCGTGGCTGGATGGCCAGGAGGATTGCGGCGCCGGGGTGGTCGTTAGGGACCGGCCAGCTGAAAATTGTCGCCCAGCTGGACGGGTATTCCGGGGGCCAACTCCACCGCCGTGGTCACGGGAAACGGGGCCGGGTAGCGCGGGCAAGTGGCCGCCGGTCCCAGGCAAGGCGGCATGTAGATGGCCGCCCCGACCTTGCCGTCCCGGATGTACAAGAGTTCCAATGGCTCGGGCGTGCGGTACATCCAATACACCGGCAACTCGGGGGTGGGGAAGGCGAAGACCATGCCGGGATGGGGGCTGGCCGCCAGATCAGGCTGCTGCATCAGGCCCAGGTGGCGTTCCAAAGGGGTGGAGGCCACGGGCAGGGTACCCTGCCAGGAGCCGATCCGCACGCTGGCCAGGGACTCTCGGGGCACCTGACCCAGAAGCTTCCAAGCGATCACCGCCAACTGGGCGCGGGTGAGGAAGGCCGCGGCGGCCAGGCGCCCGGGGGCCACCCCCGCCAGGACGCCCCGCCGGGCGAGGGCCGTCATGGCCTGCTGCGTCGTCTGTCCCGGTTGCCCCAGGAGGTCTTGGACCAATTGGGCCGCCTGTCCCCGGGTGAGCGGCGAGTCGAGGTCGGCGGGCAAGGCGGCATCGCTCAGGGCGGCCACCCCGGCGTAGGGTGCCGACCAAGGGGCGCTGGAAAAAGACTGACCGGAGCTTGCGGAGGGCACCGCCCCGTCGTAGAGGGCTTTGACCAAGAGCGTCACGGTCTGGGCCCAGGTCGCCTCCTGCCCGGGAGCGAAACGGCCCGGGGCAAGGCCCGCCACCAGGTGTCGCGCGTAAAGGGTGTTCACGGCCGGGGCGGCCCAGGGCACGGCGCCGAGATCGACGAAGGGGCTGGCGGCGGCGGCCGGCGTGCCCAGGAGCGAAACGATCAGCAGGGGCAGGAGGAGCCAAATCCGATGGCGCACGGCGATGTCATCTCCTCGTCGGTGTCGTGGGCACCCCCGGCCTATTTCACCTCCACCCGCCAGATGATGAAATAGACGCCGCCCAGCGCCAGGAGCAACAAGGCCAACACCGTGAGCTGGGCCGTGGCGCCGGCGGCCAGGGAGTCGATGAGCACCTTGCGGATCACCGCGGCCAGGGCCACCCCCACGAAGGATTTGAGGCTCACGGGAGCGCCGCGGCTATGTTTGATTTCCTCCCGCACCAACTCGCTCACGGCATACAGGATCAACAGGTACCCCAGGATGTCCAGGACACCGCTGGGGAGGTTCAGGTGACCCAGGGCGGTGGCCACGAATTCCACGGCCACCTGGACCACCATCAGGGTGGCCACCAGCAGGAGGAACAGGATGATGACCAGGTCGACGGCGTAGGACACGCGGCGGGCGCCCTCCAGGAGGCTCTTGGGCACCGGCCCGGAGGCGAGATAGCGCTTGAGCTCCTCCTCCCGGTAGGAGGAGGTCATGACGTCCAGGTTGAGGTCCAAAAGCTTGTGCACCGATTCCAAGGTGGCGTTCAATTGTGGGCCGGGCCCCAACTCCTCGGTCAAGAGTTCCCGCAGGAACTCCCGCACGTGGTTCATGGTGGCCATGACGTAGTGGGGCGGCAGGCCGATGCGCACGTGCACCTCCCCGATGCGGTAGAGGCGGTGCAGGTAGGCGGCGTCGTAGCGGCCGGCGAAAAGGTCCTCGAACCATTGCCCGAGCTTGCTCTGATGACGATGGCGCACCTGCTCGTCCGGCAGGTAGTGCCCCGTGTCGGGGAAGGTCTGCAGGTACTGGTACAGGCTCTCCACGAAGCGCTGCCGGCTGCGCCGGGCCAGGGGAGCCAACTGCCGCAGGTTATCGTCGTCCCGGGTCGTCCAACGGTAGTGGAGCTTCAACTCCTCGATGGTCTCCATCTGCTGCACGGGCAGGTGCAGGCTCACGTTTATCCCCCCTCGCTCCTGATCCTACCACGCCGGGGGACCGGGATAAAGAGTGGGGCAGGGATCGTGGCCGTCGGCGGGGAATCCTCCTCCGAGGGGAGGGTGGAAAGATGCGACTGTTCGTGGCCGCGCCGGTGCCGGAGGGACCGCGGCGGGAGGCGGCGGCCCTGCAGCGGCGGCTGGCGGCGGTGACGGCGGCCCGGGTCACCTGGGTGGCCGAGCAGAACTTGCACCTGACGGTGCAGTTTTTGGGCGAAGTGGGGGAGGCGGGCGAGCAGCGGGTGCGCCGCGCCCTGGCCCGCTCGGTCGAGGAGCTGGCGCCCTTCGACGCGTCCTTGGGAGCTTTGGGCGCCTTCCCCCGTTGGGAGGAGGCGCGGGTGGTTTTTCTTTCCCTGGCCAGGGGAGAGGTGGAGTTCGTGCGCATGGTGCGGCGGGTGGGAGCTTCCCTGGGGGAGCTGGGCTTTGCGCCCGAGGGGCGCCGGGTGCAGGCCCATCTGACCCTGGGACGGGTGCGGGAGGGCCAGCTGCCCGAGCCATCGCCGGTGGAGGCTTCGGCGCAATTCCGGGTGGAACACCTCATCCTGTTCGTCAGCCGGCTCACCCCCCGCGGACCGATTTACGAGGTGCGGGAGCGGTTCGCCTTGCGGGGACCGGGAAAGGATTCTGTCCCGACCACGTCGAAGTCGAATCCTCGATGACCAGAGACAGGCTCAGGAGGATGAAGGGAGGTTGTTCCATGGCGGAGCGCCCGGCGGACCGCGAGGTAGCCCTGCAGGCGGCCCTGCAGCAGATAGAGAAGCAGCACGGCAAAGGGGCAGTCATGCGTCTGGGAGAGATCACGGCCCGCATGGCGGTGGACGTCATTCCCACGGGAGCCATCACCCTGGACTTGGCCACCGGGGTGGGGGGAGTGCCGCGGGGGCGGGTGGTGGAGATCTTCGGACCCGAGTCCAGCGGCAAGACCACGGTCTCGTTGCACATCATCGCCGAGGCGCAGAAGCGGGGCGGCAATGCCGCCTTCATCGACGCCGAGCACGCTTTGGACCCCTCCTACGCCAAGCGGCTGGGCGTGGACGTGGAGAACCTCCTCATCGCCCAGCCGGACACGGGGGAGCAGGCGTTGGAGATCGCCGAGATGCTGGTGCGCTCCAACGCCATCGACGTGATCGTGGTGGATTCGGTGGCGGCCTTGGTGCCCAAGGCCGAGATCGACGGGGAGATGGGGGACGCCCATGTGGGCCTCCAGGCCCGTCTGATGTCCCAGGCCCTGCGCAAGCTCACGGGGGCGATCAGCAAATCCCGGACCTGCGCCGTGTTCATCAACCAGCTGCGGGAGAAGGTAGGGGTGATGTTCGGCAACCCGGAGGTGACCACGGGCGGTCGCGCCCTCAAGTTCTACGCCTCCATGCGCCTGGACGTGCGCCGGATCGAGGCCATCAAGCAGGGCAACGAGGTCCTGGGGAGCCGGGTGCGGGTGAAGGTGGTCAAGAACAAGGTGGCGGCGCCCTTCCGGCAGGCCGAGTTCGACATCCTCTACGACGTGGGCATCTCCCGGGAGGGGGCGCTTTTGGACCTGGGCACGGAGTTGAATCTGGTTCAGAAGCTGGGAACCTGGTACTCCCTCGGCGAGCAGCGGTTGGGCCAGGGCCGGGAGAACGCCCGGGACTTCCTGCGCCAGCACCCCGATACCGCCGCCGCCCTGGAGGAGCAATTGCGCGCCGCGGGCAATCTCAAGCCGGCGGCGCCGACGCCGGGGGCCGAGGAGGAGTAGCCTTGAGGGAGCAGCCCTCGCCGGTCCGGACCGTCGCCCTGCGCCTTTTGCTACGCCGGCCGCGCTCCGCCCGCGATCTGGCGGGGGCGCTGGCCCGCCGGGGCTTTCCTGGAGAGGAGATCGAGGCTGCGCTGGAGTACCTCACGGATTGCGGCTACTTGGATGACGTGGCCTTCGCCCGCGCCTACGTGGAGGGCCGAAGGGATCGGTTGTGGGGGCGCCGCCGCTTCGAGGGCGAGCTTTCCGCCCGCGGCGTGGACCGGCGGATCATCCAGGAGGTGCTGGGTCCCTTCGATCCGGCAGCGGAGCGGGAACGGGCCTGCCAGGCGGCCCGGCGGCTTTCGGCTGAGGGACGTGGGGCCCGCCGGGTGGCGGCCGCCCTGGAGCGGCGAGGCTTCGCCGGGGCGGCCATCCGGGCGGCCCTGGATCAGTTGGGGGAGTAGCGGTGCGCCTGCTGTTTCTGACGGATACCCATTGTCGGGGCACTTCGCCGCGCGGGCGGCTGGATGATTTTCCCGCCACGGTGCAGGCCAAGCTGGCAGAGGTGGTGGCCCTGGCCGAGGAGCGACAGGTGGATGCCGTGGTGCACGGCGGCGATCTCTTCGACCGCCCCGACGTGTCGCCGGCGGTGGTCCGGGAGTTGGCGGCGGTGCTGCGTCCCCTGCGGGCGCCGCTCTACGCCGTGGCCGGCAACCACGACGTGTACGGCCACAATCCGGCGACCCTGCCCCGCACCATGCTGGGCCTGCTGGAGGGCTTGGGACTGCTGCGGCTTTTGGAGCCCGCGCGGCCGGTTTTTTTCGACGACGGCGGGATCCGGGTGCAGCTGACCGGGCAGCCCTTCCATTTCGACCTGGATCGGCGCCCCGCCGCGGCGGACTACCTGCCGCCGGGCAAGGAGGCGGATTTCGCCATCCACGTGGTCCACGGCATGTTGCTGCCGACGCCGCCGCGGGTGGCGGGGCTGGCCCACACGGTGATCGAGGAGTTGGCGTCCACCCCGGCGGACCTGACTCTGACCGGCCACTACCACCTGGGCTTCGGGGTTCGCCGGCTGGGCTCGCGGCTGGTGGCCAACCCCGGGGCTCTGGTGCGCATCCAGGCCACCGCCGCCGACCGCGCGCGCCGTCCGGCGGTGCTGCTGATCGAGGTGGGGGGCGGCGGGCCGCGGCTGGAGTTGGTTCCCCTGACGACGGCACAGCCGGGGGAGGCGGTGCTGGCGGAGGTCCTGAGCGAGGAGGAGGCCTATCGGGAGCGGCTGCTGGACGAATTCGGCCGGGGACTCACCGCGGCGGCCGATCTGCAGCAGTTGGAGTTCGACGAGATATTGCAGACGGTGGGGGCGGCGGCGGGGTATCCCCCGCCGGTGCGCCGGGAGGCCCTGCGCCGCGTGGCCGAGGCGCAGGAGCAACTGGCTGGGGAGGCGAGGTAGGTGCGCCACCTGGTGCGCATGCGGGTGGAGAACTTCCAGTCCCACGCCGACACCTGCCTGGAGCTCACCGGCGGGCTCAATGTGGTCGTGGGTCCCACGGATCAGGGCAAGTCCGCCTTGGTGCGAGCCCTGCGCTGGTGCCTGTACAACCAGCCGCGGGGAGCCGACTTCCGCCGGGTGGGTACCGAGGTGTGCCGCGTGACCCTGGAGTTCTCCGACGGCGCGGTGCTCGGCCGGGAGCGCCGGGGGGCGCGCAACCGGTACACCGTGATCCGTCCGGGAGCGGAGCCGCGGATCCTGGAGGGCTTCGGCGCGGGGGTGCCCGCCGAGGTGCTGGAGGCCCACGGCATGCCGGAGCTGGAGCTGGACGTGGACCGCTCCGTGTCGCTCAACCTGTCATTGCAGTTGGACAGCCCCTTCCTGCTGGCGGAGACGGGGGGCACCCGGGCCAAGGCCATCGGGCGGCTGGCGGGGGTGCACCTGTTGGACCTGGCCTTGCGGGGGGTGGCTCGCGACCTGGGCCGGGAGGAGGAGCGCCGGCGCCGCCTGGCCGAGGAGGAGACCCGGCTGACGATCGGGCTTGCCGCCTACGACAGCTTGGATCGGGACGCGGCGGCGCTGCAGCAGGCGGAGGCGGCCTTCCGGCAGGCGCAGGAACTCGCCTTGCGCCGGCAGCGAATACAGGGGATCGCCGAGGGCTGGCGTCGGGTCCGTGCGGAGCGGGAGGGTCTGGCGACCCTGGTGGGCGCTTTGCGGCAGGCCGCCCAGGCCGAAGCGCCCCTGGCCGCGGCGCGGGAAGTGGCCCGGCGGGGACAGCGTCTGGCGCAGCTGGCCCTCCGGGTGCGCGCGGCGCGCCGCGTGCGAGGCCGCTGGGAGCGGGGGCTCGGAGCCACCGCCGGAATCGAAGCAGCCGCCGGGTTGCTGCGGCGAGTAGGGGAGTTGCGCCATCGGCGCGAGCGTTTGGGGATTATATGCATCCGCCGGGAGTCGGGGGCCGGCGCGGCCCGGCGCTGGCGGCGCGTGCTTGAGCTTTGCGGCGGGTTGGTGCGGGGGGAGGAGGATCTGCGCCGTCTGCCGGAAGTGGCCGGGCGGCGCCGGGTGTTGCGGTCGGCCGCCGCGCGCCGCCAAGCCCTGGGCCGGCGGTGCGTCGAGACGCGGGAGCGGCTGACGAGGTTCGAGGCCGCGAGCCGGTTGGCGGCGGCCTGGGAAGAGCGGCGGGAGCGGCGACGGCGGCTGGGGGAGTTGCGCTCGAAGCTCACCGGAGTGCGCCGCCGGCGGGAGGAGGCGCGGGGGCAGGTGCGGTCTTGTCAGGAAGAGCTCCGAAGCAAGGCGGGCCTGCTGCAGGAGGCCCTGCGGCGGGCGGAGATCTGCCCCGTCTGCCGTCGGCCGGTGGACGGACACACTCTGGAGCGCATCGTGGCGGAATACCTGGAGGGGGAAGGGCAATGGAGCCGGAAAGGGAGATAGAGCGGCTGCAGCGGGATCTCGAGCGGGCCAAGAACCTGCGCATCCGGGCCGAGACGCAGTTGGAGCACCTGGAGCAGGAGGAGCGGTCCCTGCTGCAGGAGTTGGCGGAGCTGGGCGTGGATCCGGAGGGGCTGGATACCGAGGTGGAGCGGCTGGACCGGGAGATCGAGCGGCTGCTGACCGAGGCGCGGCGACTGATCCCCGCAGATCTGGCGGCGGAAACGGAGGAGGCGGGGTGAGTCGGGAGTTGGAGGTTAAGCTGCGGCGCTCGCGGGAGGAACTCCTGCGCCGGCAGGCGTTGCGCGCAAGGCTGGAGGAGGAACTGGCGAACTTGCGCCGCCAGACCGAGGAATGCGCGGCGCGCCAGGAGCTTTGGGAGCTGACGCGGCAACTGTTGTCCCGCTCTGCGGAGTTCGCCCGGGAACGCTCGCGCCGGCGCATCGAGGAGTTGGTGACCGGAGCCCTGGGATACGTGTTCGGCACCGACCTGGCCTTCGGGATCCGGTTGGAGGAGCGGGGAGGGCGGCCGGAGGCCGAGTTCCTGGTGGTTTCCCGACCGGGCGGCATGACCTTGGAGAACCGCCCCGAGGACGCCCGGGGGGGCGGCGTGGTGGACCTGGTCGCCTTGGCCCTGCGGGTGGCCCTGCTCCAGTCCACCCGACCGGTGAACGAGGGGCCCCTGGTGCTGGACGAGCCCGCCAAACACGTCAGCGAAGAGTACATCGTAGGGGTGGGGCAGTTCCTGCGCTATGTGGCTAGCCTGTTCGGACGGCAGGTGCTGATGGTCACCCACAACCCCCATCTGGCGGAACTGGCCGATCGCTCCTTCCGGGTGGAACTGGTGGACGGGGTCAGCCGGGTGAGCCGCGCCTGACGGGCGGTGCGGCCATGCAAAGACCGCCCAGAGCGGCGGGCATCCGGGGCGGGCGCGCGGGAACACAGGCCCGGCACTCCTCCAACCGCCCCGCATCCGCCGTTGCAGATGGAGTGAGCGTTCCCGGGCGGCTAAATGCCGCTTCACCTCGGATCGTGCTCGCCCCAGTCCTTCCATGGCTCGGCCATGCTCTTTTGTTGGCTAGCCCGGGATGTCGCCGGCATCCCGCCAGCGGGAGGAGCGGCAAGCGCCGCACCTTCTCGGCGGCGTTATGCCATCGGGCAGCTCGAAAAGCAAGGATATGGCGCCGCCGGGCGGGGTTGCGACTCGCATCAGCCCCCTGACCTGGGGTCGTATCGAAAACAGGCTTGACAGCGAAGCCAGGAAAAGTTAAAATCTAATAAATTAGCTCGGTTGTAGGCTAAGCTTGGCGTCTACCGCTTTTTATTATACAAGATTGCCCGTTTTTGTGGGCGGCAGCGGCCCATGCGGGACCCGAAGGGGTAGATGGAGAGATCCTTCCGATCAGCCGAGTGGATCACTCGGCCTTTATGTATGGAAAATTTTAGGGGGTGTGGGGGATTAGCGCCATCGAGATAGGGATCCTAGTTCTGGTGGTGGCGGCAGCGGGCTTGGCGGGCTATTGGGCGCGCAAGTTCATGGCGGAGGCTCGCATCGGATCGGCGGAGGAGCAGCAGAAGAAGCTCCTGGAGGAGGCCCAGCGGGAGTCGGAGGCCAAGAAGCGCGAGGCGCTGGTGGAGGCGAAGGAGGAGATCCACCGGGAGCGGCTGGAGCTGGAGCAGGAGATCAAGGATCGGCGCGGCGAGGTGCAGCGGCTGGAGGGCCGTTTGCAGCAGAAGGAGGAGTCCCTGGATCGCAAGGGTGAGTCCCTGGAGAAGCGCGAGGAGGGTCTGAGCCGACGGGAGGAGCTGATGGAGGCCGAGCGGCAGCGCCTGGAGGAGCTGCGGGCCCAGGAGCTGGCGGAGCTGGAGCGCATCTCCGGCCTGACCGGGGAGGAGGCCAAGCGGATGCTCCTGGAGAGCCTGGAGGAGGAGCTGTCCCGGGAGGCGGCCATCATGATCCGGGACAGCGAAGCCCAGGCCAAGGAGGAGGCGGACAAGCGCGCCCGGGAGATCGTGGCCACCGCCATCCAGCGCAGCGCCGCCGAGCACGCGGTGGATATCACCGTGTCGGTGGTGGAGTTGCCCAGCGACGAGATGAAGGGGCGGATCATCGGACGGGAAGGCCGGAATATCCGGACCCTGGAGAACCTGACGGGGGTGGACGTGATCATCGACGACACCCCCGAGGCGGTGATCCTCTCCGGCTTCGACGGCGTGCGCCGCGAGGTGGCCCGGGTGGCCCTGAACAAACTGGTGGCCGACGGCCGCATCCATCCGGCGCGCATCGAGGAAATGGTGGAGAAGGCGCGGCGCGAGGTGGATACGCGCGTCCGGGAGGCGGGGGAGGAGGCGGCCTTCGAGGCCGGGGTTCACGGCCTGCACGGCGAGCTGATCAAGCTGCTGGGTAAACTGCAGTTTCGGACCAGCTACGGCCAGAACGTGCTGCGCCACTCCGTGGAGGTGTCGTATCTGGCAGGGGTGATGGCTGCTGAGCTGGGGGTGGACAACGCCCTGGCCCGGCGCGCGGGGCTTTTGCACGACATCGGGAAGGCGGTGGACCAGGAGAGCGAGGGGACGCACGTGGCCCTGGGGGTGGCCCTGCTGCACAAGTACCGGGAGACCCCCGAGGTGATCCGGGCCATGGAGGCCCATCACGGCGACGTGGAGCCCAAGTCCATCGAGGCGGTGCTGGTGACCGCCGCCGATGCCGTGTCGGCGGCCCGGCCCGGAGCGCGGCGGGAGAGTTTGCAGAACTACCTCAAGCGCCTCGAGAAGCTGGAGGGGATCGCCAACTCTTTCGAGGGAGTGGAGAAGTCCTACGCCATCCAGGCGGGGCGCGAGGTCCGGATCATCGTGCGGCCGGATCGGATCGACGACCTGGCGTCGGTGCGCATGGCTCGGGACATCGTCAAGCGGGTGGAGGCGGAGATGGAATATCCCGGCCAGATCAAGGTCACGGTGATCCGGGAGACCCGCGCGGTGGAGTACGCCAAATAGGCGGGGGAGGCAGGAAAACCGGCGATCCCCCCGAAGCCTTGTTGCAGGGGACCGGCGATTAGGAGGTTGAAGCAGTTGCCTTAATATGTTGAGAAACCAGTCCTGATTATTTATAACACAGGCATGGAAATGCCGGAGGTGCTTCGACCAGGCGAGGTGGCCAAACTACTCAGGGTTACCTTGAGGACCTTGCACCGGTGGGATGCGGACGGCTCATTGCCCGCCAGGATCCGATCCAAAGGCGGTCACCGCCGGTATCTCCGGGAAGACCTATTGACCTTTTTGGGGAAGACCATGCCGCACGGCGAGGTTTGCGGAAGGTCATCCGGGCGGCAAAGGCCGGGAAATAAAGTTTGTGCTGGTGGAATACCAGGATCGGTTGGCGCGCTTCGGGTTCGCCTATCTGGTTGAGCTGTTGGAGCTCCTGGGGGTGGAGGTGGTGATCACCGCAGCTGCGGAGCCGGAAGATGCACAGGCGGATTTGGTCAAGGATCTTTTGTCCATCGTGACCAGCTTCTCGGCGAGGCTGTACGGGATGCGCGCCGCCAGGAGGATGCGGGAAGGATTTAAAGGGCTGTTGCAGGAG
>JAJZIM010000056.1 GCA_021810565.1 Bacillota bacterium | reverse complement strand
GGCCGCCGCGGTCGCCGCCGCGGTCCCTCCCGCGGCATAGGCCACTCCCGGCGCCAGGGCGGCGGTCAGGGCGATCCCCGCCCCCTGGTCCGCCCAACTGCCGCGGCGCGCCTGCCGGCGTACCACCAGCAGGGCGACGGCCACCGCCCCCAGGAGCAGCATCCCCGGTCGGCGGTATCCGAAGAGCACCCAGGCTCCCAGGGCCAGGGCCGCCGCACCCAACAGCCAGCGCTGCCGGGGCGGCCCCTGGGCCGTCCCCCAGACGGCCGCCGCCGCCAGGGAGGCCAGCGCTCCGGGCACGAGCCACCGGCCCGCCGCCAAGCCCACCAGCGCCGCGGCGGCCAGCATGTACCAGGACCCGGCCTCCCGGCGCGGTGCCGATCGGCTCATGACAATTGCCGCAAGGCCGCCAGCAGCGCCTCCAGGTCCACCCCCGCCTCGGCCGCCCCCTCCCGCAGGGTGCGGAAGGTGCCGCAGCAGCAGTCGATGCCCTGCTGGGCCAACACCTGCAGCGCTCCGGAATGGCGCTCCAGCACCCGGTAGATCTGCTCCTCCGGTGCCACCTGCATCGTCCTCACCTCCCGAGCTTGCGCTTGGCCTGAGGGCTCAGCCGCTCCGGGGTCCACGGCGGGTCCCAGACCAGGTTGACCTGCGCCCGCTCCACCCCCGGCACCCGCTCGACCGCCTCGGCCGCCGCCTGGGTCAGCACCTGGTCCAGGGGGCAACCCGGGGTGGTCATGGTCAGATCCACCGCCACCCGGGCGCCGTCGATGCGCACGCCATACACCAGGCCCAGTTCCACCACGTTCAGCCCCACCTCGGGGTCCAGCACCTGCTCCAGGGCCTGGAGCACCTCCTGTTCCGCTACCATAACCTTCACCCCCTCCGCGGCGCGAACGCCGCCAGGATGTTGCCGCCGAAGAGCACCGCCCCCACCGCCTGCAGGATCAGCCCCGCCGCCAACAGACCCGCCGCTGCACTCACCAGGCCCGCCAGGGCACCCACCACCCCCAGGCCGAAGGCCCAGAAGGCCGGTTCCTGCCAGCCCTCTCGTAAGAGCTGGCGCACCAGGGGCACCGGACCCCGACCCACCCGGGGCGCGTAGCGGGATACCCAGATCAAAAAAGGCGCCACGCGGTACAAGTGGCCCATGATGGTGGAGGAAACCCCGCCCACCAGGAACAGGTAGCCCGCCGCCAGCACCTCCCGCCCTCCGGCCGGGAGCAGTCCCGCCAGCATGCCCAGCGCCCAGGTGACGGCCAGGGTCATGGCCAGGGCCCCCGCCACGGCGTGGCGCAGCGGCACGTCGCGTCCCCGCCGCCGGCGCCGGCCAAGGATCGCTTGCAGATCCCATAGCCACAGCACCAGCCCCAACCAGACCACGGCCACCGCGGCCACCCGGGCCGCAGGCGATCCCAGCCATATGGCCACGGCCAAGCCGATCAGGCCGACGTTGAGGAGGGCGAACACGCTCCA
This sequence comes from Bacillota bacterium, assembly GCA_021810565.1. GTDB lineage: Bacteria > Bacillota > Sulfobacillia > JAJZIM01 > JAJZIM01 > JAJZIM01. Next base: position 18,668 of record JAJZIM010000056.1, on the reverse strand, counting down.
GGCCGTGCGGCCCGCCGCCCGGTCCGAGAGGAAGAACATGGGCAGCAGGGTGTAGGAGACGCCGATGATCAGCAGGGTGAACCAACCGCCCAGGGCCAGGAGCAGGTGAAAGCCCAAGTCCCGGGACAACTGCAGCGGCCAGAAGCCGAAATTCAGGTCCAGGGCCATGGTCAGGCCCCAGGTGACCGCCCCGGCCAGGTACACCACCGCCGCGGTGAGAAAGGCCGCCGACGGCGTCCAGCGGCGCACCCCGGCCACGCCGGTCAGCACCGCCGCCGCGAAGACGTACACCCCCACGGTGATCAGCGCGCCCCCCAGGGCCAATAGCTGCGGCAGGCCGCTCCAGAAGCCGCCCGCCAGCAGCCAGGACCCGGGGTAGAAGCAGGCGAAGCTCAGATAGCCCAGGGAGGTCAGGGGCGCGGGAGCCCCCAGGGCCACCGGCAGCAGTTGGTACGCCGCACCCATGGCCACGGTGGTGGCCCAGGCCAAGGCCGCCAGGTGCACCGCCGTCAGGACCACGGGGTTGCCCAGCCATCCCGCCGCCAAGCCCCGGCCCTCCACGGCCAGGAAGACGCTCCACAGCACCAGCCCCGCCGTCCCCGCCACCAGATGCACCCGGGGGGCCGCGCTCTGCTCGGCCCGGATCGGCACCGCTCCCACCGTCATGGGCGTCGGATGGTGACGCGCCAAGCGCCGTCGGGCAGTTCCTCGGCCGCGTGGGCGTAACCCCGCCGCTCCAACTCGGCATACAGGGGCACCGGTTCCCGGTCGTTCAAGATCACCAGCGCCGTGTCGGGGACCAGTTCCCCCAACTTGGCCAAAGTGCGCTGCATGGGTTCCGGAGGAGCCAGCCCCCGGTTGTCCAGCACTTCCTGCGTCACCGTCCCTCCCTCCCTTCCCGCGCCGCGTTCAACTGCCGCAAGAGCTCCGCCTGGTCCAGGCCGTGGACCGCCGCCCCCATGGCCACGGTGACGTTGCGGGCCAGGGTGGCCCGAAGCTCCGGATCGGCCAGGGGGGCGAAGCCGAAGCGCAGGAACACCTCCAGAGTCTGCGGATACACCTCCAGCACCCGCGCCACCACATGCTCGCCCCGGATCGCCTCCCCCGGCGCGAGTTCTCCCGGAGCACGCTGCTCCCGGGCGATGGCCTCGATGCGGGACAGCTCCCGGACCAACGCCGTCTCGTCCAGCCCCCGCTCCCGGGCCACCTCGGCCAGGGTGCGCCCCGCCAGGTCGGCGGGCACCTCCTCCCCGGACAGCTGGGTCACCCCGGCCTCCAGCAGGATGCCACGGGCCTGGGGCAGCCGCCGCAAGACGGCGGCCAGGGTCTCTTGGGCCTCAACCATCCTTCTCCACCTCCTGCAGATCTTCTTCCAACACCGATCCCAGGTTCACTGCCAACTCCTCGGCCGCCGGCGAGCGATACTCCTCGATGCGCCCGGTGTCGCACAGCCCGGCGATCCGCTGATCCAGGGGCACCCGGGCCAAAAGCGGCGCCCCGGAAGCCAGCACCAGCTCGCGGGCGGTGCTGGGCCCGAAGGGCTCCAGGATGGTGCCGTCGGGCAGGGGCAGGTAGCTCATGTTCTCCACCACCCCCAGGATGGGCACCCCCAGCTCCTGCACCAGGCGGATGGCCTTCTTCACCACCATGCCGGCCAGGGCCTGGGGCGTGGCCACCATCACCACCCCGTCCAGGGGCAGGGCCTGCAGCGCCGTGAGCGGCGCGTCGGAGGTGCCCGGCGGCAAGTCCACCCACAGATAGTCCAACTCCCCCCACTCCAGGTCGGTGAAGAACTGGCGCAGGGCCCCGGATACCAGCGGCCCCCGCCAGATCACCGGCTGCTCCTCCGACTCCAGGAGCAGGTTCATGGAGGCGATGCGGATGCCGCTGCGGGAGACGGCCGGCAGCTCTCCCCGCCGGGCGTCCTGCAGCCCGAACATGCGGGGTATGCTGGGCCCGGTGATGTCCCCGTCCAGGATCCCCACCTGTCGTCCGGCCCGCCGGGTGGTCAGGGCGCACAGCCCGGTGACCAGGGACTTGCCCACGCCGCCCTTGCCGCTCATCACCGCCACCACCCGCCGGATGCCCTCCCGGGCCAGCTTGCCGGGAGGCCGGGTCCGCGTCGTGGCGGGCGCCTCACCCCCGGCGGCCACCCGGTTGAGCTCTTCCAGTAGGAGCGCCGGGGCGATGCCGTGGGCCGCCGCCCCCTGGGCCACCGTCTCCGCCGCGGCGATCTGGCAGCCGGCGCAGGGCATGCCATGGTGGGCGAATACTCGGGCCGTCGCCGGATGGCTACGCACCACCTCGCGGATCAGCATCTCGGCCGTGATGGCGTCCAAGGGAAGCCGCCTCCTCCTGCCTATGATTTTGGGCTGCGACGGCCTAAGCGTCTGTGACCCCGATCACGCCGCCAACAACGAAGGGGCTCCGATGGGGAGCCCCTTCATTCGACTGGGCGCCGTCAGCTGCGAAAACCGCTCGCCTGCAGCAGGGCCGCCGCCCCCGACTCCATGTCTCCCAGGCGCAACTGCCCCCGCCCCAGGCCGAAGGCCAGCCCCAAGAGTTGGGTCAGGTAGACCACCGGCAGGCGGGCCCCCTCGCCGTGGCGGGCGATGGCCTTGGTCTGGTTGATGTCCAGGGCTCCCGAGCACTTGGGGCAGATGAGGGCCAGGACCTGGGCGCCCTCCTCCTTGGCCCCGCTCAAGATGCGGTAGTCCAAGAGGGCCGTACCCTCCTCGTCCTGCACCACGTTGCGCCCGCCGCAGCAGGACACCTGGTTGGGGTGGTCCACCACGGTGGCGCCCGCCGCGTCCAAGAGGTCCGCCATGAAATGCGGCCGCTCCGGGTTGTCCAGGGCGGGATCCCGGCCCGCCTGGGTGAACCAGCCCGGCCGCGTGTACAGGCAGCCGTAGTAGGGGGCGACGCGCAGACCCTTGAGGGGCTGGCGTACCTGGGCCGCCACCTTCTCCGGCCCCGCCTCCCGATAGAGGTACTCCAGCAGGTGGCGCACCTTGACCTCCCGGGTATAGGGCCGCTCCCCCGCCGCCTGCAGCATGCCGTTGACCCGCCCGCGGCGGGCGGCGTCCTGGGCCAGCACGCTCTGGGCCCGCGCCAACTCCCCGTAGCAGACGCTGCAGGGTGCCATCACCTCGCCCAGGTTTTGACCTTCCGCCAGGGCCAGGATGCGGGTGGGCAGGACGTAGGCCACGTCCCCGTCGGACTTCAGCTCCCCGATGCCGCAGCAATTGTAGCCCCGGATCTCCTCCAGGGACAGCCCCAGCTCCCGGCAGACGGCGACGCTGGACACGTCGTAGGCCAAGTCGATGCTCTTCAAGGCGCAGCCGGGATAGTAGGCGACGGCGCTCATGGGTGCACCTCCTCCCGGGACCGCCGATGCTCTTCCAGCACCCGTCGGAGGCGGCTCCAGCCCGGGGCCCGGCCCAGGCGCAGGGTGTGGAACAGCCGGGAGTCCCGGAACATCTTCATGCCGATGCGCATCTGCTCGGCGGAGAGAAGCTCCCGCTGCCGGCCCAGGCCGCGCAGGTCGGCGGCCATCAGCGTGGCCAGATTCAGCCTCCCCGTGCCGTAGATCTGCTTCTTGTAGGCCCCCGTCCCCACCTGCTCCTCCCGGGCGACGCGCTCCCCCCAGCGCCGGTGCACGATCACCCCGATGGCCTCCATCACCTCCGCCGGGTTGACCTCCCGGGGGCAGCGCTGGCTGCATTTGTAGCAGCCGACGCAGCGCCAGACCACATCGGCCAGCTTGGCCAGGCGCTGGACGTCCCCCAGTTTCACCAGGTAGATGAAATGGCGAGGGTTGAAATCCGGATACACGCTGTTGGCGGTGCAGCTGGCGGTGCACATGCCGCATTGCCAGCACCGGCGGATGTTCTCCCCCACCCCCAGGGCGCGCACCTCGGCCTCCAAAGAGGGGGTGTAATCCTCCTGCACCCGGGGCGCCAGGAAGGTGTTCCAGCGTCCGGATACGTCCACCCCCTCGATGATCAGCTTCTCCTGCTCCAGGATGTGGTCGTCCTCCACCAGGGAGCGCTCGACGATCCCCTCACCTTTCACCGCCATGGCGGCTCACCTCCCCGCCCGGGAGCGCAGGAACGCCGCGGCCCGCACCGCGGCCCCCGCGCCCTCGGCCACAGCGTCGTCGGAGAACTTGGGGGCCAGGTCCGCCCCGGCCAGGAATACTCCCTCCACCGCCGCCTCCAGGGGCGCGGTGTGGCTGTCCCGAGGGGCCAGAAAGCCGTTGGGCTCCCGGGCCAGGTTCAAGAGCTCCGCCACCTGCACCGTGCCCTCCCCGGGCTCCATGCCCGAGGCCAGGACCATCAGGTCGAAGGGCACCTCGAAGGGGCCGCGCAGCAGGGTGTCCTCCCCCTTGACCATCAGCTGGCCGTCCCGGGGCAGGATCTCCCCCACCCGCCCCTTCACGAACAGCACCCCGTGCTCCTCCTGGGCCTCCCAGTACAGGTTCTCCAAAAGGCCGTAGGTGCGGATGTCCATGTAGAAGATGTAGACCTCCGCCGAGGGGTTCTTCTCCTTGACCTCGATGGCCTGGACGCAGCACACCGAGCAGCAGACCCGGGAGCAATAGGTGTTGCCCACCATGCGGTCCCGGGAGCCCACGCACAGGATGAAGCCCACCCGCTGGGGCACCTGGCCGTCGGAGGGGCGCTTGAGCTGCGGCTCCGAGAGCATCCGCTCCATGTCCCGGATGTCCACCACGTCCGGGTAGATGCCGTAGCCGTACTTGGTGTCGCGCCGGGCGTCGAAATGCTCGAAGCCCGTGGCCACGATGATGGCCCCGGCGGAAAGCTCCTCCTCCCCCGCGGGGCCTGCCAGGCGCACCTTGAAGTCGCCGGCCTTGCCGCTCACGGCGGTGGGGCGGGCGTCGGTCAGCACCCGCAGGCCCTCCCGTCCCTGCACCCGCTGCACCAGCGGGGCCAGCGTCTCCTGGGCCGGGCGCAGGTCCGGCACCAGCTTGCTGTAGGCGTACTTCTTGGGCGTGCCTCCCAACTCGGGCTCCTTCTCCACCAGGACGGCCTCCACCCCTAAATCGGCCAGGGATGCCGCCGCCGCGAGGCCCGCGGGCCCGCCGCCGATGATCAAAACCGCTTCGCTCATGTCTTTCCCTCCCATCCGCTACTCGACCTTGAGCTCGTACAGGCTCTCCGGCTGTGCGCCCGAGCGCAGCTTTTCCAGGTACTCCTTGTATTCGCCCTCATATTTCCGCCAGTCGATGCCCATCTTCTCCAGGAGCGGCCGCCACTCGGCGGTGTGCCAGACCAATTGCACCAGCTTGAAGGGATCGGCGCCGCAGGCCAGGGCGGCGAACTGCACGTCGGCCATCACCGGCAGCTCATATTTCATGCCGTGGGCGCGGCCGATCCATTGGCATTTGTCCAGGGTGGTGGTGCACCCCGTGTCCTGGGTGACGCACACGTCGGAATGGGCCTCCTCCACCATGGGCTTGATCTTGCGGTTGACGGCGAAGGAGCGGGAGAACTCGCGCTCCGTCAGGATGTGGCGGAAACCGAAGCCGCAGCAGTCGTTCCAGGTGGAGTAGTCGGCCACCTGGGCTCCCAGGGCCAAGAGCACGCTGGTGGTGGGCGCCGGGCGACGGCCGCCGTAGACGTCGGTGTCGTAGATGTAGTCCTCCGGGATCATCTTCCAGGTGTGGCAGGCCGGGTGCACCGTGGTGACCACCTGGGACACGTCCTGGGTCCTGAGCTTGGCGATGTCGTGGCGCATCACGTGCAGCCACTCGCTGTAGTGGACGATCTCCTCGGGCAGCACCAGCTCGCGGCCCAGCTTGTGCATGATCTTCCTGACCTCGTCCCGCAGCTCCTTGTGCTCCACCAGCAGGTTTCGCATCTCCTTGTAGTTGCCGAAGCTGGTGCCGCAATGGATCAGGGGGTAGTAGCCCGTCTCGTAGGCCCGGTGGAAATTGCGGGAGGCCACCGCCGCCAGGGCCAGCACGTTGGAGGTGCCCGAGCCGTGGTAGTTCCAGGCGGTGCAGGAGGTCTGATTGGTCTCGTCCAGATACTCCAGGCCGAAGCGGTTCATGAACCACATGATGGAGGCGGGGTAGCCGGGGATGTTGCCGCACTGCCCGCAGGACTTGTGGTGCCACAGCTTGTTGGTGGGGATCCGCTTCTTGCGCCCGTCCAGGCACTCCACCTCGACGGGCCGGTTCTCCTCCTTGATGGGGATGACGATGACTTCGCCCTTCTCCCCCAGTTCCAAGAGCTCCTCGTGGAAGGGAAAGGGCTTCTTCCCCGGCGCCTTGCGGGAGGGCACACGCATCCGGGCCAGATCCGTGATCATTCCTTTTTCGCCTCCTCCGCCAGGTACGCCGCCACCTTGTCCTGAACATCGTCCTCGATTACCTCGGCCAGCCCCGGGTCGTTGACCTCCACCAGGTCGAAAATGCCGGCCTCCTTGTTGATGGTGTACAGCTCGTTCATGGTGCTCTCCGCCACCTTCCAGGCGCTCTCCACGGTGCGCAGGGTAGGCACCGGGATGGCCTGGCGTTTGAGCTCCAGATCCTCCTGCGCCCAGGGGATCTTGGGCCCCCAGTCGGGGAAGAAGTCGGGCTGGATCATGTCCGGCGACACCTGGTTGCCGAAGGTCATCACCTTCAAGAGCACGCGGCTGTACGGCTTGAGCACCCTTTTGGCGCTCATCATGCCGCGGCGCACGGCGATCTCCCTCAGAATGGCCACCACGCCGCCGGGATTGTTGTTGAAGGGGCAGACCATGGCGCAACTGAAACACTGGGCGCAGGCCCAGATGTACTCCCCCATCATCCCATACACCCGGTCCTCCCCGGCCAAGCAGTTCTGGATCACGATGCGGGGAGCGTAGTCGAAGAAACGGTGGGAAGGGCACCAGCCGGTGCACACCCCGCAGTTCAGACACCCCCGCACGAAGTCGTGGTAGCGCGGGTCGGCCCGCAGCTCCTCGAAGATCTCGTGCTTCTCCCGATCCTTGTCATCGGGCAATATTCCCACTCCTTTCCCGCGTAGCCAGGCAGACTGCCGTCACCATCATGAACCGGTTGCCGGCTTGGGAATGTGATCCGGATCACTTTGGCTTCAGGCTGCCCACGCTCCAGGGCGAGGTTAAGGCGCCGATGCGCCGCCGGGCGAAGGCGTCGTGGATCTCCATGAGCCGACCCAGCTCTCCCGCCGTCGGCGGCATGGCGAGGGCCTCCTGAGCCAGTTGGGCCGGCGTGGGCGCCTGGGGCGGCTCCTCCGGCGGGATGACGGCCCGTCCCGCCGAACGGGTCCACTCCTCGCCCGCCCAGCCCAGGTGGCGCATCTGCACCTGGGCCTGTTCCTCCATCTCCCGGCCCAGGGCCGGATCGGCCGCGGTGAAGGCCAACTGCAGATAACGTAGCACGCGGCGGTACTTTTCATGCGCCAAGCCGTCCCAGGGGGCGCCCTCACTCGGCTCCCCGACCGCCACGGCCTCTTCGCCGGCGGCCTCGGCCAGGCGCCGGAACTCCTCCCGGTGATGCTCCTCGTCCGCCAGGATGCGCTCCAAAAGCGGCGTCAGGGGGTGCTCCGGTCCCAGGGCCAGGATCTGCTCCCGATAGGCGGCGACGGCCCCCTCCTCGGCCGCCACGTCCAAGGCCAAGAGGTCGGCGATCCCGCCCTCCCCCTGGGCCACCGGGCTGCGCTCCAGGCGCACCGGCTGACCCGCCTCGGCCATGGCCTCGGCCAGCCAGTTCAGGTGGCGCATCTCGTCCCGGGCGATCTCCTCCAGGGCGCACCCCGTCTCCTCCCCCACCCGCCACGCGTGCTGCAGGTATTGGATGATGGCCGCGTGCTCGTCGGCCATGTCCCGGGCCAGGTACCCCCACGGATCGACCATCCTACTCGCCTCCCTCCAGCACCGCCACCGCTGCCGGCTGCTTCAGCCGCAGGGCCACGCTCTCGAAGACCCGGAAGGCGTGATCCAGGCCGTCGTTGCCCAGATACGCCGTGGTCAGGTCCTCCCCCACCGCCAGGTCCAAATGGTAGGGGGCCGGGTCCAGCAGCACCGCGGTGCCGCCGGGCAAGACCTGTGAGCGCAGCACCTCCCCGCCCACCGCCTTCTCCACCAGCCTCAGCTCCGCGTAGCCGGTGGAGGGTACCACCCGGTCCAGGAGGGCGAAAAGGCCGGGAGACAGCACCAGGGTGTAGGGGCCGGGGCAGTCGGCCTGGCCTAGGGCCGCCGCCGCCTTGGCCACCTCGGCCAAGGCGCTGCCCGGCTGCTTCCAGTCCCCGCGCTCCAGGCGCTGCACGCCGCCGGCGTTCAGGAGACCCTCCAGGCCGGCCTCCTCGTCGCCCTGGAAGATCAGCTCGTCCTCCCAGCAAGCGCAGTAGGCGGCGGCCTGGGCCGCCCGGGAGGCATCCAGGGGCTCGCCTCGGGACCGATGGGCCTCCAGGTCCTGCCAGGGCAACAGGAAATCCCGGTGCACCACGGTCAGGGGCAGGAAGCTGCGGCGGGTCCCCTCCTCCTCCTGGGGCGGAAACCGGTCCACCGCCACCGTGCGCTCTCCCGCCCCCAAAGGCCCGTACAGGGACAAAAACCGCCTGCCGATCAGGGCCGCCCGCGCGGCCGCCACCACCGCCTCGTCCAGCAGGCTCCAGTCGCCAGGGCCAAGGGGCGCCGTCTCCCGCAGCAGGTGTCCGCTCATCATCTTCTACCTCCTCCAAAGCGGGACCGCGCAACCAGCATCCCGGCTCACCGCGCCGGGAGCAGGGCGGGGGCGACGTTGTCCGCCGCCCCCGCAAGCTATTCAGGCCTTAACCCCATTTGCCCTTGCCCACGTGGGAGCGGATCTCCGCCCGGATCATCCGCTGGAGGAGTTCCGCCTCCTCCTTGGCCCGGGTGAAGATGTCCACGCAGGGCGGATCCAGATGGTCCTCGATGCCCCGCCCGGCCAGCTCGTCCACCATGCGCAGGAGCCGGTGCAGCTCCATGTGCAGGGAGTTGGTCAGGCGGGAACGCTCAATGAGCTGCGCCTCATCCGCCGGCACGGCGGCGAACTTCTCCCGGGGCGCACCGCACTTGGGGCACCGCTCCGGCGGCTCGCTCCCCTCGTGCAGGTAGCCGCATCCTCCGCATCGCCACACGGCCCAACCCTCCCCTCAGAACTCGCGGATCCGGTTGCGGGCCGCCCCGCACACGGGGCAGCGGTCGGGAGCGTCGCCCTCCCCGGTGTAGCCGCAGACCTCGCACACGTACAGCTTGCCCGGGGCCCGGTCCCGCCCCGCCGCCACCGCCTGCAGGGCCTGCTCGTAAAGCCCGATGTGCACCTTCTCCGTCTCCAGGGCCCAGCCCATGGACTCCTCGGCGCCCGCCTCGTGTTGCAGCTTGGCCACCGCCAGGAAGGCCGGGTACATCTCCTCCACCTCGTAGGTCTCGCCCTCCACCGCAGCTTGGAGATTTTCCCGATCGCTCTTCAATTTGTCCAGGGCCTTCAGGTGGTTGGTGGCGTGCACCTGCTCGGCGAAGGCGATCACCCGGAACAGCTTGGCCACCTCCGGCCTCCCCCGCTCCTCCGCCGCCTGGGCGAAGGCCAGGTAGCGCATGTGGGCCTGGCTCTCCCCCGCAAAGGCCGCCGACAGGTCCGTCTCGGTCATGGCACGCATCTGGAAACCCTCCTTTGAAAGGTGTAGCCTTCTCCTCTCGCTTTTCGACGGCCGGAGTCCCGCCTCCTTCCCCGCCGCCGAGCATTGCCGAAATTTTTTCATTTGGATCCCTGGCCCGGGAACCGGCCGCGCCGGCGGATTGACCCGGAGCGGAATTTCGATATATACTTGTTTGCAAATGGGGGTCGATCCGTTGCGCCACATCAGACTGCGCCCCTGGCGCTGGGCGGCGCAGGGCTTGGGGCTGGCCGTCTTCCTGCTGATCCCGCAGCTGAACCTGTTCCGCCTGAACCTGCCGGACGGGCACTTCTACCTGTACGGACAGGGCTTCGCCTTGGCCTCGGTCAACCGCACGGGCGTGCCCATGCTCCTGGTGGTGGCCTTCGCCTTCCTCCTGGCCGCCTACTTCGCCCTCTTCGCCTTCGCCGCCCTGGCCGACCGCGCCTTTTGCGGCTGGGTCTGCCCCCAGGGAACCCTGTCCGAGCTGGCCGACCGGACGAGCGTCTTCCTCTTCGGCCGGCGCGGCCTGTCGCGGCGCGCCCCTGCCGCCCCCGGACGGCGCGTGCGCCGGCGCGCCTTGCGCCGCTGGTACCTGCTCCTGGCAGTCCCGGCCCTAGCCACCGGGTCAGCCGTCTTGGCCTTCGCCTCCCTGACCTACCTGGCGACGCCGGAGCGGATCTGGCAGGCCCTCGCTGCCAGAGAGGGCTGGATTCCCTGGGCTTTCTTGGCTTTTTGGGCCTTCTGGGCCGCGGACATCCTCTTCCTGCGGCATCTGGTCTGCCGGGTCTGCCCCGTGGGCTCCCTGTACCAGGTGATCTTCGGCTGGGTGGTGCGCCTGCTGGCCTACACCTTTCCCCGCTGGGGCGAACCCCTCACGGTGCGCCTGCTGAGCGCCCGCGCGGCCACCTGCCGCGGCTGCGGCTACTGCGAGCGGGTGTGCTTCCAGGGCGTGCCGCTGCTCAAGGGAAGGTCGGCCCCCGAGTGCGTCAGCTGCGGCGACTGCGTGGACGCCTGCGCCGCCGTCCTGGGGCGGCGCCATCTGCCGCCGGCCGTCACTTTTGCCGGCGCCCCCGGCCGGGGGCGCCGCGTGGCCTTGGCAGCCGTGGCGCTGCTGGTGGCGGGCGCCTGGAGCGCCTGGCCCCTGGCGGTGCCCCACCGGTTCGTGCTGCGTCTTGAGACCCGCACCGCGGCCCGGGTTGCCGCCGGCTACTCCTTCGCCTACCGACTGCGGGTGACCAACGAGACGGGGCGGGCCCACTCCTTCCGCCTGGCACCGGTGGGCCTGGCGGGAATCGCGGTTCGCGACCCGTCGGCAATCCTGGGCCCCCACCGCTCCCGGGTTATCACCCTGCGCTTCACGGTTCCCGCCCGCTCCTGGCGGCGCCTGCTTGGGCCCGGCATCGCCTTCTCGGTCCGCCTGGAGGAGGGCCGCACCCACCGCCCGGTGGCCGCGGTTCCGTTGGAGCTTCACTTCAGCGGTTCCCTCGGCTGACCATCCGGCCTCCGGGCAGGAAGGGGGACACAGCTTGCGCATTCCTTCGGTCCACACCTGGCGCCGGATCAGCCAGTTCGCCGTGCTGGCCTTCCTGATCGCCGCCGCCGCGGTCCCCCTGGTGCGCATGGACCTGGTCCGAGGGCGGGTCATCCTCTGGGGCCACACCTGGCCGCTGGCGGCGGTCAACCCCGCCGGGATGCCCCTGAGCCTGGTGCTGGCGGTCTGCCTGGCGGCTTCCCTATTCGGGTTGCTCCTGGGCTTCTCCTTCCTTTTGGAGCGCTCCTTCTGCGGCTGGGCCTGTCCCCAGGGCACCCTGTCCGAGCTGGCCGACCGAGGGACGGTGCTCCTCGCGGGCCGCCGCGAACTGGTGGGAGCCCGGGAGCGGCTGCCGGGGCGCATACCCCAGGCCCGGCCCGCCCGCCGCGCCCTGGTTCTCCTCGCGACCCTGGCCGCCCTGGCGGCCGGCTCCCTGGGCGCCTCCTTCGTGACCCTGTCCTTCCTGGCCGATCCCGCCTTCCTGGTCCGCCAGCTGATCACGGGTCGTCCCTGGGGCCTGGCCTTGGGTGGCCTGGCTCTGCTTTGGGCCGGGAACCTCACCTTTTTGCGTCACCGCTGGTGCCGCTGGTGCCCCCTGGGCGTCAGCTACCAGATGGTCTTCGCCTGGCTCACCCGCCTGTTGGCCTACACCTTTCCCGCCCTGGGCGACACCCTGCGGGTGCGCTTCCTGGCGCCCAAGGACCCGGCCTGCGGAACCTGCCGCTTCTGCGAGCGCTCCTGCTTCATGCAAGTTCCGATCCTGTCCCGGGACACCTCCTGGGATTGCGTGAGCTGCGGGGAGTGCGTCGCAGCCTGTGACCGCGCCCGCCGGCTGCGGGGCGGCTCCCTGCGCGGCTGGGCCCCGCCCCCCGGGTCCGCTGGCCGGGGAACCATCCGGGGGCGCGCCCTGCTGGCCGCGGGGGTCGCTGCGGTGTCCCTCCTGCTGAGTGCCGCCCCGCTCCTGGCCGTCCCCGGCGGTCCCTTCCTGCAGCTGCGCTCCGAGCGCGGCCAGTTGACCGCCGGCGGCGCCTATTTCACCTACAGCGTCGCCGTGGTCAACGACTCGCTACGCAACCGCGATCTTTCCCTGTCCGCGACCGGGCTGCCGCCGGGAGTGCCGTCCCCGGCCATCCGGCGCCTGCGGCTGCCCCGGGGCGCCACCCGCGTGGTGCAGCTGCGGATCGACGCGCCGGGAGACCCCCGTCCCTACCTGGGCCGACCGGGAATCCCCTTCCGCTTCCGCCTCACGAACGGCAGCCGCCGGATCGGCGCGGTGAGGGCCTACCTGCATCTGGGCGGCTCCCTGGGTTGAGGGGAGGGCCTGGGCCGGCCTCAGCTCCTGCGACGCAGGAAGGCCGGAATCTCCAGGTCCTCCCCGGCGAAGGGCTTGATCTCCAACTCGTCCAGTTGCGAGCTCTTGCTCCGGTTGTTGAAGCCCGTGGCGATAACCGTCACCTGGACCTTGTCCCCCATGTTCTTGTCGATAACCGCGCCGAAGATGATGTTGGCGTCGGGGTCGGCGGCCTGGGCCACAATCTCCGCCGCCTCGTTGACCTCCAGAAGCCCCAGGTCCTCCCCGCCGGTGATGTTCAAGAGCACCCCCCGCGCTCCCTCGATGGTGGTCTCCAGCAGGGGGGAGGAGATGGCCATGCGGGCGGCCTCCACCGCCCGGTTGTCACCCGCCGCCGTGCCCACTCCCATCAGGGCGGAGCCGGTGTCCAGCATCACCGTGCGCACATCGGCGAAATCCAGGTTGATGAGTCCCGGCACCGCGATGAGGTCCGAGATGCCCTGGACTCCCTGGCGCAGCACATCATCCGCCACCCGAAAGGCGTCCAGCATGGAGGTCTTCTTGTCTACCACCTGCAGCAGCCGGTCATTGGGGATGGTGATCAGGGTGTCCACCTTGGCCCGCAGCTCCTGGATCCCCTGGTCGGCGAAGCCCATGCGCCGCCTTCCCTCGAAGGTGAATGGCCGGGTGACCACTCCCACGGTCAAGGCCCCCGCCTCCTTGGCCACCTCGGCCACGATGGGAGCGGCGCCCGTGCCCGTGCCGCCGCCCATGCCCGCGGTGATGAAGACCATGTCGGACCCTCGCACCGCTTGGCGCAACTCTTCCCGGCTCTCCTCGGCGGCCTTCAGACCCATCGCCGGGTCGGCCCCCGCCCCCAAACCCTTGGTTAACTTCTCTCCGATCTGGATCTTGTGGGAGGCCATGGACACGGAGAGTGCCTGCAGATCGGTGTTGACGGTGACGAAATCCACCCCTTTGAGTCCGCTCAGCACCATGCGATTCACGGCGTTGCCACCGCCCCCGCCCACGCCGACCACCTTGATGGCGGCAAACTGCTGGGTCTCCAGGTCCAGTTCCAACATCATTCCTGCCTTCCGCCTCCTTTGCCGCTAATTCAAAAGCTCCCGCACCAGGTCCCCGATCCGACGCCAGCCTCGACCGGCTCCCGTTCGCCGCTGCACCTCCCCACCGCGGCTGCGGGCGGCGCAATGCAAAAGGCCCACCGCCGTAGCCTCCCCCGGTTCGCCCACCAGGTCGGACATCCCCGTCAGGCCGCGAGGCAATCCCAAGCGCACCGGCATCCCCATCACCTTGGCCGCCGCCGCCGTGATGCCCCGCAGGCGGGCCGTACCGCCCGTCAGCACCATCCCCCCGGGGCTGAAACCGCGGTACCCGGAGCGCTCCAACCTTGAGCGCAGCAGGCTGAAGATCTCCTCCACCCGGGCCTCCAGGATGGAGGCCACCAGCTTCTCCGGCACCTGACGCGGCCCGCTGCCGCCCATGCCCGGCACCTCCACCCAGGCATCCTCGGCGGCCTGCTCGGCCATGGCCCAGCCGTGTTCCCGCTTGATCTTCTCCGCCTGGGACACCGGGGTCCGAAGACCCACCGCCAGGTCGGAGGTCAGGTAATCCCCGCCCAGGGGCAACACGAAAGCGCACCACAGTCCCCCGCCGTCGTACACCGCCACGTCCGTGGTACCACCCCCGATATCCGCCAGGATGACCCCGAACTCCTTCTCTGCCGGCTCCAGCACCGCCTCCGCCGAGGCCACCGCCGCCAACACCGCGTCCTGAAGGCTTAGCCCCGCCAGATGGACCGTCTTGAACAGGTTCTGCAGGGAGGCAGCGGCCCCGGTGACGATATTGGCCTCCACCTCCAGCCGCCCGGCGGCCATCCCTACCGGATCCCGCACCCCGCGGTACCCGTCCACCACATAGCCCCGGGGCAGGACGTGGATGACCTCGCGCCCCGGAGGAAGGGGCACCGCCCGCGCCGCCTCCATGGCCCGGGCCACGTCGTCCGCCGTGATCTCCCCCTCGGGACCCGAGACCGCCACCACCCCGCGGCTGTTCTCGGAGGCAATGTGGTCGCCGCTCACCGCCAGGCACACCCGTCGCACCTCCGTCCCGGCCATGCGCTCGGCGCCGATGGCCACCGCCGCGATGGCTTGCGCCGTGCGCTCCAGATCCAGGACCACCCCGCGGCGCAGACCGCTGGAGGGGCTGCGGCCCATCCCAAGGACCGCCAGTTCCCCTCCCACCCGGCGCTCCGCCACCACCAGGCTGACGCGGGTGGTGCCCAGGTCCAGGCCGGCCAGCAGTTCCTTCCTCAACCCCGTACCTTTACCCCCTCCGGGCCGACGGAGTGTCCCCGCGGGTTATCTTCCACAAGCGGAACCGCTTTCCCTCCATTCTATCCCTCTTCCGCCGGGGAATTTTCAGGCTTTCGCCGCCAGGAGCGCGCCAGCACGTACCGCCGGATTATGCCGAGGTTCTGGAAAATGCGCACCCCGAAAGCGAAGATGGCGGCATAGTAGAGGGGGAGCCCCAGCTTGTCCCCCAGAAAGGTCAGGAAGCCGGCCAGCAGGGAATTGACGAAGAAGCCGCTGAGAAAGATGCTGTTGGAGAACTTGCCTTCCATGTTTGCACGCACGCCACCGAAGGTGGCATCCAGGGCCGCCAGGACCGCCACCGCCAGGTAGCGCCCGTAGAAGGCCGGCAAGGTCACCGGCAGGCCGAAGCCCAGGAGCAGACCGACGATCAGGGCCAGAAGGGCCAGCCACATCCGCGTCTCACCTCCCCGGTCGCGCGTAGCGAAGGATCAGCGGGCCCGCGTATCCCGGAACCACCACCCGCTGCTTCTGGTGCACCCGCACCTGGATCCCCCAGAAATGCAGGGTGTCCTGGATCGCCCCCGGCGCCTCGATGGCGGCCGCCAGCCGGGTGGGGTCGCCGATGGCCGTGATGTGCACCGGCGGAGCGATGCGCACCTCGTTCACCGAGATGGTGGGGCCGGCGCAACGGATCTGCGAGCCGGCGGTGAGGCGCTGCCCGTTGATGGAAACGGCCTCGGCCCCCGCCAGGTTCAGCTCATTGACGGTGCGCAGAAGGTCCTGGTCGTGCAGCAGGTAGTCCTCCGGGTTGGCTCCCGGCGCCACCCGCGCCTTGCTGTCGTCCAGCGTTACCACCACCCCCGCCCCGGACACGGTGGTCATCCCCGCCGCCAGCTCGGCTCCGCTCAGGGCATTGCGCAATCCGGCGGTGGACGCGCCGGGCTGAGGCATGGCCGCCAGCCGGTGGCGCAGGCGGGCAACCTGGGCCTCCAGGGCGGCGCGCTGGACATCCTGGGTGTGCAGCAGCCGCTGCGCCGCCGCGTAGCGCTGGTAGGCCAGGGAACTCTCCTGCCCCGCCTGGATGCGGTAGTTCATCCCCAGCATGATCCCCAACACCAGCATGGCCAAAGCCACCGCCTTCACGCTACCCTTCATGGCTTGCCCTCCTGCACCACCGGCCGGTTGGGATCCCCCAGATCCACCCGCACCGGGTGCTGCCCCAATCTCGCCTGCTGCGCCAAGAGCGGCGGCAGTTCCGCCAGCTTCTGCCGCACCTGCCCCTGCCCCAGGCGCACCGCCACCCCGCTCAGCAGGTAGGCAAAAAGCGTGCCGTCGGAGCGGCGGTGCAGCTCCGAGATGGCCAAACCGGAGGGGACGTCGGCCGCCGCGGCGCAAAGCTGCCGCCACGGTGCCGCCACCTGCCGCCCCACCCGCAAGGTCGCCGGAGGGGCAGGGGTCAAAAAGGGCAGCGCGTTAGGCAGACTGGACGATCGCTGCAGCACCCACCCTCCCGCCGAGAGGATGAAATATCGCCCCTGCTGCCAGATCATCCCCACTGCCCGCCGCGGCTGGATCTGGATCACCAGGGTGGACGGTAGGGAACGGTACACCCGCGCCGTGCCCACCCAGGGATCCCGACGCACCCGATCGGCCACCTGCACCGGATCGACCCGCCAGATGTTCTGGCCCGACGGCACCCCGGCCAGCGCCCGCACCTGCTGGTTCAACAGCGCATCACCGCCCGTTACCCGCACGGAGCGCAGCTGGAAATATGACGAATCCAGAAAGGCAACCAGTCCCAGCACCAGGAGCAGGCCCAAAAGCAAACGAGCAAACTTGGCGAACAACCCGCCGCCTCCTCCTCGCCCCTATTGTACCATCCCGGGGCGGCGACGGGAACAAGCCCCCGCTTAAACGACGCGCCCTATCCGAGGCGTTCGCGGCGGATGCGGGCCCCCAGGCGGGCCAGGGTCTCCTCCAAGGCCTGGTAGCCGCGGTCGACGTGGTCCACCCCCTCCACCACGGTGCGGCCCTGGGCCGCCAGTCCCGCCAGGACCAGGGCGGCCCCGGAGCGCAGGTCCGTGGCCACCACCCGGGCTCCCGAGAGCCGCTCCACGCCCTGCACGGTCAGGCCGCGCCCCTCCGTGGCGAGCTGGGCGCCCATCCGCCGCAACTCCTCCACGTGGCCAAAGCGGTTCTCGAAGATGTTCTCCGTAACCAGGCTGGTGCCCTCGGCCAGGCTCAGCAGAGCCACCATCTGGGGCTGCAGGTCGGTGGGGAACCCCGGGTAGGGCAGGGTGCGCAGGTTGGTGGCCCGGGGACGATCCGGACCGCGCAGGCGCAGGCCGTCCCCCGCCTCCTCCACCGCCGCCCCGGCCTCCCGCAGCTTGGAGGTGACCGCCGTGAGGTGCTCCGGTCGCACCCGGTACAGGCAAACCTCTCCCCCGGTGATGGCGGCCGCCGCCATCAGGGTGCCCGCCTCGATGCGATCGGGGATGGGCCGATGGCGCACCCCGCCCAGCTCCCGCACACCCTCCACCCGCACGCAGTCGCTCCCCGCCCCCTGCACCCTGGCCCCCATGGCGTTCAGGAAGTTCGCCAGATCCACCAGCTCCGGCTCGCGCGCCGCGTTGCGGATCCATGTGGTGCCGTGAGCCAGGCTGGCCGCCATCATCAGGTTCTCGGTGGCCCCCACGCTGGGGAAGTCCAGGTGGATGGCGGCCCCCACCAGCCGGTCGGCCCGGGCGTGGATGTAGCCGTGGTCTTCGTGGATCCTGGCCCCCATGGCCGCCAGTCCGGCCAGGTGCAGGTCGATGGGCCGCGGACCGATGGCGCACCCGCCGGGGTAGGAGAGCACCACGCGGCCCAGGCGGGCCAAAAGCGGCCCCATCAGGAAAATGGAGGAGCGCATGCGCCGCACCAGCCCCTCGGACACCTCCCCCCGGTCGACGTTGCCTCCGGCGATGGTCAGCGTCCCTCCCTCCCGACGCACCTGGGCCCCCAGTTGCTCCAGGATCTCCAACATCACCGCCACATCCACCAACTGCGGCACCCCGTCGAAGACGCAGTCGCCTGCGGACAGCACCGTGCCCGCCAAGAGGGGCAAGGCGGCGTTCTTGGCCCCGTGGACTTCGACGCTCCCCTCTAGCGACCGGCCTCCCTCGATGATCAGTCGCTCCATCGCCGCCACCATCCCCCCGTCCTCTTCCCCGGACAAAAAAAGAACCTCCTTCCCGCACCGCGGGGGAGGTTCGGTCCTCCCGTGGCATTCTATGCCGGGGAGGCGCGGGGGTGAAAGGCGGTGCAAACCCGGAGGCCTGGTTTGCCGCGGACGGCCGTCATGGACGCGCCCCCCGGGCTGGCCAACTTCCCCCGATCACCAGGATCGGGCAGCTCGACGGCCACCTGTGAAGCGGGTAAAACGGCCGAGGGCTCTCCCCTTGGGCATGGAGCGGTGCACCTCACCCCGCCTCCAACGGATCGGCCACTACCTCGTCCGGTACCCGTATCACCACGGCATCCCGCTAATCATCCGGGCCTATCTCCGAGGCCGCGTTGTCCGCGAGCATCCCAAACCACGCTTTATTTTCCCCATGTCGTCGGGTGACGGATCCACCGGCAGGCCGATGTCTCCACCAATGCCCACGGTCACCTCCCAGCCGTGTTCCACGCCGATGCGCAGTATCTCCTCCGCCTTCCGCTGCGTCTGCACCCACACCACTGACGAATCCCCATATCCATGTCTGCCATAATGAAGAAGTCGACAATGCCGCATGAATACTGGGTCGGCAGCAATTAAGGCATAAATATGCACCGAAAACCCTTCCAATTATCTGCAACTTGAAGCGTGATTCTGA
>JAJZIM010000009.1 GCA_021810565.1 Bacillota bacterium | reverse complement strand
TAAGCTGCTTTGGTTTCAGCCCAGCCGCTGCAAGCCTCGGGTATTGAAGCGGCAGGTTTGTTGGAAAAGGTGGGGGCGAGAGAAACCAAACGCGCAGTCCGACGCGCATCGCCAAAATCGGCATTCGCAAACTCCCGTGCCGCCCACAACTCTTCCATGGTTTAACCCTAGCATAAGTTGCCTGCCGTGTCCAGCCCCTTTTTAAAAACTATTGGTCGTCGCAGTGAACCAACTCGTCAAATCCAGAGGCCACAAGTTCCTGTAATGGGTTGCCCATCCATCCGCCTTACTCCTTGGCGAGGGGCCACGGCAGATGTGGGTAATGCTTAGATCTTACGAGGCTGATTTATCTGGTTAGGCATAATGCTGAACACGGCTCCCGAAGTGCTGCTGTCCGGTGAGGTGGTACCAATCCTGCGGGTCAGCCGCGCCACGGTGTACGAGATGGTGCGCCGGGGCGCGCTGCCCGCCGTGCGGGCCGGAATCGGCCCTCGGGCGGGGCTGCGCATAACCAGAGAGGCGCTGACGGTATTCCTGCGGGAAGGACTTGCGCCGGAAAAAAGCGAAATAAGCAAGACCCCGCCCGGCAGGGAAGGGGGAAGTGCATGTGCCGATTACGAAGCGAGGTGACAGTTGGTTCGTCCGCGTTGAGTTGCCCCGCGGGGAGGGAGGCCGGAGAAGGCAGGCAGCAAAGAGCTTCCGCACACGCCGGGAGGCCGAGGCGTGGGAGGCAAGGACGAAGGCCCAAGCCCTGGACGGATGGGTGCCTCCGGAGTCCCTGACCGTGGAGCAGTACCTGGGGCGGTACATGGAAGCGACGGATGGAACGGTGCTGCTGACGACCGCAAAGTCCCGACGGGACTGCCTGGAACGGTGGAAGCCCCTCATCGGTCGCATCCCGCTGGCGAAGCTGACGCGGATGGACGTGCAGCGGGCGCTGGAGAATCTTGCGCCGCAGTTGGCGGCGTCCACCCGCAGGGAGAGCTTGGTGGCGCTGCGCTCGGCCATGCGCCAGGCGGTGGCGTGGGACATGCTGCGCAGGGATCCGACCCTCGGGATCAGGGCACCCCGCGTACCTCGTGAAGAGATGCGGGCGTGGACGGCGGAGGAGGCCCGGCGGTTCCTGGAGGCGGCCGGAAAGCATCGGCTGCACGCGCTGTTCGTCCTGGCGCTGTCCACGGGCATGCGCGTCGGCGAGATGCTGGCGCTGCGTTGGGAGGACGTAACGGGCGACAGGATCCACGTCCGGCGCAGCCTGGGACGCGTCAAGGGCGATCCGTGGATCCACGAGCCGAAGACGGCAGCCGGCACACGCACGGTGCCCGTCGGGAACGCCGTGACGGCGGCGCTGCGGGAGCACCGCGCCCGCCAGCTCCGGGAACGGTTGGCGGCGGGCCAGACATGGGAGGACAACGGCCTGGTGTTCTGCGCACGGCGGGGCAAGCCGCTGGCTTCGGTCATTCCCGGACGGGCGCTGCGGAAGATCGCCGCGGAAGCCGGGGTGCGTCCCATCCGGATGCACGACCTGCGGCACACCCACGCCACGCTGCTGCTGCAGGCGGGCGTGCCGCCCCACGTGGTGGCCCAACGACTGGGGCACGCCGACGCGGCCATGACCATGAAGGTCTACGCCCACGTGCTGCCCGGCATGCAGGAGGCTGCCGTCCGGGCCCTGGAGGGCATGCTGGACAGCAGCGGGTGATCAACGGTGATCAGACGGGTTGGCCGATACGTTAACGGCGCGGTTCGTCGGCCCATGAGGAATTAATGAAAAATTGCGACTTCCCCCCTTGCCCTGCACGCTGTTCTGTGATAAGCTGGGCGAGGTGTGGGAGGTGGGGTCAGGTCGGTGGAAGATAGACGGCGGGAGTTCCTGGATCATCTGGCCGTGCGGGGGATGTCCCCCCGGACCCTGGACAGCTACGGGCGGGATCTGGCGGGCTTCTTCGCTTTTTTGCAGGAGGAGCCCTCGGAGGCGGTGGATCATGCGCTGTTGCGGCGCTACCTCGGCCGCTTGAGCGGCAGCGGTTACGCCCGGCGCACCATCGCGCGCAAGCTGTCCGCCCTGCGCTCCTATTTCCGCTTC
The DNA here is from genome assembly GCA_021810565.1 of Bacillota bacterium. GTDB lineage: Bacteria > Bacillota > Sulfobacillia > JAJZIM01 > JAJZIM01 > JAJZIM01. The sequence continues at coordinate 69,761 of JAJZIM010000009.1, read as the reverse complement.
GTCGTCCAGGGGGAGCCCGGGACGGTGTCGCCATTGGTCGGCTTGTCCACCCCCAGGCTGGGGCGACGGCTGCCGAACTTCCTCTTTTTGCACGAGGCCATGGCCGTGCTGGCGGCGGCGGAGGGGGGCAGCCCGGCCCAACTGCGGGACCGGGCGCTGCTGGAACTGCTATACGCCTCCGGATTGCGGGTTTCCGAGGTTTGGCGACTGAACCTGGGGGACGTGGACCGGCGCTCACGGCAGGTGCGCGTGTTGGGCAAGGGGGGCAGGGAACGTCTGGTTCCCGTGGGGCGGGAAGCGCTGAAGGCCTTGGAGCGGTACCTGGCGGACGGGCGGGGGCAACTGACCGGTGGGGAGGAGCGGGCCGTATTCGTGAACCGCGCCGGAGGGCGGTTGTCGGTGCGCGGGATCCGGCGCATCGTGGTAAAATATGCGCGGCGGGCCGCGGTGGGGAAACGGGTGAGTCCGCATACCTGGCGGCACACCTTCGCCACGCACCTCCTGGACGGCGGGGCGGACCTGCGGGCGGTGCAGGAGATGCTGGGCCATGCCTCGGTGTCCAGCACCCAGATCTACACCCACGTCACCCGGGAGCGGCTGCGCGACACCTACCTGGCGGCTCACCCGCGGGCCTGGGGGCATGGCCGATGATCGAGGGGACCACCATCGTGGCGGTGCACCGCGACGGGCGGGCCGTGGTGGCCGGGGACGGGCAGGTTACCTGGGGAGGCAACACCATCCTGAAGCACCGGGCCCGCAAAGTGCGCCGCCTGTATCAGGACCAGGTGGTGGCGGGCTTTGCGGGGTCGGTGGCCGATGCCTTCACCCTTTTCGAGAACCTGGAGGGCAAGCTGCAGTCGCACAGCGGTAATCTGTTGCGGGCCGCAGTCGCCTTGGCCAGGGATTGGCGCACGGACCGGGCCCTGCGCCGTCTGGAGGCCCTCCTGGTGGCGGCGGACGGCAGGCACCTGTTGGTGCTGTCCGGGTCGGGGGAGGTCATCGAGCCGGACGACGGCATCGCCGCCGTGGGTTCGGGCGGCCCTTACGCCCTGGCGGCGGCCCGGGCACTGGCCGGCTTCACCGACCTGCCGCCGCGGCGGATTGCCGAGGAGGCCTTGCGGGTGGCCGCCTCCATCTGCGTGTACACCAATGAGAACATCACCATCGAGGAGTTGTAAAGTTGCCGGATCGGAATTTCCCCGACCCAACCCCGCGGGAGATCGTGGCGGCGCTGGACCGCTACGTCATCGGCCAAGAGCGGGCCAAGCGTTGCGTGGCCATCGCTCTACGCAACCGCTCCCGGCGCAACCGGCTGGATCCCAGCTTGCGGGACGAGGTGTTGCCCAAGAACATCCTGATGATCGGGCCCACCGGGGTGGGCAAGACGGAGATCGCGCGCCGCCTGGCCGCCTTGGTGGGGGCGCCCTTCCTGAAGGTGGAGGCCACCAAGTACACCGAGGTGGGGTACGTGGGGCGCGACGTGGAGTCCATGGTGCGCGACCTGGTGGAGGTGGCGGTGCGCATGGTGCGGGAAGAGTTGTTGCGCGCGGTGCAGGAGCCGGCGGCGGCGGCCGCCCAGGAACGCCTGGTGGACCTCTTGGCTCCTCCTCCGCCGCGGCCCGAGGCGTCCAACCCGCTGCAGGCCATCTTCGGGGGGCCCGCCGCGCCGCCGCCGACCGAGGAACCCGCCTATCGCGAGCGGCGGGAACGGGTGCGCCGCCAGTTGGCGGCGGGGGAGCTGGAGGACCGACCGGTGGAGGTGGAGTTGGAGGAGAGCCTCCCCTCCATGTTGGAGGTGTTCTCGGGATCCGGGGCGGAGGAGATGGGGGTCAATCTCCAGGACGTGTTGGGGAACCTGCTGCCGCGTCGGCGCCGCCGCCAGCGGGTGGCGGTGGCCGAGGCCAAGCGGCTGCTGACCCGGGAGGAGGCCGCCCGGATGATCAATCCGGAGGAGGTGGCCGTGGAGGCCGTGCAGCGGGCCGAGCAGTGGGGGATCATCTTCATCGACGAACTGGACAAGGTGGCCGGTCGGGGGCAGGGGGCGGGACCGGACGTCTCGCGGGAGGGGGTGCAGCGGGATATCCTGCCCATCGTGGAGGGCTGCACCGTGCACACCAAATACGGACCGGTGCGCACCGACCACATGCTGTTCATGGCCGCCGGGGCCTTCCACGTGACCAGTCCGGCGGACCTGATCCCGGAACTGCAGGGCCGCTTCCCCATCCGGGTGGAGTTGGAGTCCCTCACCCGGGAGGACTTCGTGCGCATCCTGACCGAGCCCGGCAATGCCTTGCCGCGGCAGTACGAGGCGCTGTTGGCCACCGAAGGGGTGGTGGTGCGTTTCGCCCCGGACGGCGTGGACCGCATCGCGGACCTGGCCTGCCGGGTGAACGAGCAGACGGAGAACATCGGGGCGCGCCGGCTGGCCACCATCATGGAGGCCCTGTTGGAGGAATTGTCCTTCGGGGCGCCGGAAGCGGCCGGCCGGACGGTGGAGATCGACGCCGCCTATGTGGACCGCCACCTGGAACACATCGTGGAGCGGGAGGACCTGCGCCGGTACATCCTGTGAGGGGGTTCGCTTCCGGGACAAAAGGAGGGGGCCGCCTGGTCGGCCCGGAAGCGCGCGAGAAAAACGATCAGGCGCGAGCACAGATGGCTTTGGCTTTGTTGGACAGGACCCGACAGATCAATCGGTTGCTGCAGAAGACCGGGGGAGCTCCGGTGCAGTTCGCGGAGATGGCGCGGGTACTCTCGGCGCTCATCGGCTGCAACGTGTACGTGGTGAGCCGCCGGGGAAAGGTGCTGGGCTACGCCCTGCTGAACGAATTCGAGTGCGACATAATGGTGGACGACGTGCTCTCCAAGGGCGTGTTCCCCCCCGACTACAACACGGGGCTGTTGAAGGTGGAGGAGACCTCCCCCAACATCAGTCAGGTGGGCCGGCACTGCGTGTTCAAGGCGGGGATCGAGTGCAAATACGGATCGAAGCTGACCACCCTGGTGCCCATCGTGGGCGGCGGCGACCGGCTGGGGACCCTGATCTTGGCCCGCTTCGACGCCAAGTTCGGGGACGAGGACCTGCTTTTGGCCGAGTATGGCGCCACGGTGGTGGGCACGGAGATCCTGCGCGCCCGTGCGGAGGAGGTGGAGGAGGAGGCGCGCAAGAAGGCCGCCGTCCAGATAGCCATCGCCACCCTCTCCTTCTCGGAGCTGGAGGCGGTGCGCCATATTTTCGAGGAGTTGAACGGCACCGAGGGTCTCCTGGTGGCCTCCCGGATCGCCGACCGGGTGGGGATCACCCGCTCGGTCATCGTCAACGCCCTGCGCAAGTTCGAGAGCGCGGGCGTGATCGAGTCCCGCTCCCTGGGGATGAAGGGTACCCACATCAAGGTGCTGAACGAGCGCCTGCTCAAGGAGCTGAAGAAGCGCCGGTGAGCCGCGCGGAGGTCCTGGTGGTGGCGCCGCTGGTCATCACCGTGCCGGAGCATGTCCGCCAGTGCGCGGCCCTGGCCGGCAGCCTGCCCCCCGAGGCCGAGACCCTGCTGATCGCCACCCGGACGGCGGCGGGATTGCGGCTGCCCCCGGGGGTGCAGGAGGGGCCGGGGATGTCCGTGGCCGCGGTGTGGAACGCGGGGCTGGCGCGGGCCGCCGCTCAGGGGAAGGTGGCCCTGATCCTTAATCAGGACGTGGTGTTGGAGGAGGGCAGTGCCGAGCGGCTGGTACGGTTCTACCTGGAACACCCGGAGTTCGTTTTGGTGGCCGGCCTGGAAGCGTCTGCCGAGGATGCGCAGGGCCCGGCGGTGCCGGAGTGGACGGAGGACCTGGGCAAAAACGCCTTCAGCTGCTTCGTGGCCGATGCCCGTCTCCTGGCGGCGGTGGGGTCCTTCGACGAGAATTTCCGCCCCGCCTACTTCGAGGACCAAGACCTGCTGCGGCGCATCCGCCTGGCGGGTGCCCGCGTGGCCGTCTTGCGCACCGCCCCCTACCGGCATGTGGGCTCGGGGGCCATCGGGGCCGATACCGCGCTGCGCGCCGACAACGATCAACTCTTCCCCCGCAATCGCGCCTACTACCTGCGTAAATGGGGCGGCCCGCCCGGGGAGGAGGTCTTTAGGGTGCCCTTCGGGGTGGCGCCCGAGAAGCGGCGCCTGACCATCCTGGCCTTCTCCGACGCCGGGGCCGACACCGGTTTCGCCGTGGTGGCGGACCAGTTCTACCGGCGCTGGTGCGCGGCGGGGCATACCGTCCACGTGGGCGCGGTGAACTACCGGGGGGATCCCTATGACGCCCCGTACCAGCTCTACCCGGCCACCAAATACAACCCCCAGGACAGCTTCGGGCTGTCGCGGACGGTGGAGCTTTTGCAGCGGGTTCGGCCCGACGTGGTGTTCATGCTGAACGACCTGCCGGTGCTGCAGCGGATGCTTTTCGAGAACCCGCAGGACCCGCACCGGCTTTTGGCCCACGCGCCGCTGGTGTTGTACGTACCGGTGGACTGCGTGGGGCTGCCGCGCTACTGGTTCGCTCCGGTGCACGCCGCCCGGCGCACCGTGGTGCAAAGCCGCTGGGGAGCCGAGGTGCTGGCCCGGGAGGGCGGGGTGGAGGCGGACTGGCTCTGGCACGGGGTGGACCACGACCATTTCTACCCCGTGAGCTCCCGGCGCCCCCTGACGCTGCGCCGGCCTCGCGGGGATGGCTTCGAGGAGCTGACGCTGCGGAGCAAGCGCGAGGCCAAGGCCCTGCACCGCCTGGAGGACAAGTTCGTGGTGCTCTCCGTCAACCGCAACTCCCTGCGCAAGAACCTGGCGGACACGGTGCGCGCCTTCGCCGAGTTCGCCCGGGACAAGGCCGACGCGGTGTTGTACCTGCACGCCGCGGTGCGGGACGAGGGCGGAGATTTGGCCGCCCTGCTGGAGCGTTTCGGTGTCCGGGAGCAAGCTTTGGTCACCGCCAATCTGGACACCTTTCAGGGGGTTGGCAAGGAGGCCCTGTGCTCCATCTACAACCTGGGAGATGTCTTCCTCTCCACCTCCTGCGGCGAGGGGTTCGGCCTCACCACCGCCGAAGCCATGGCCTGCGGCCTGCCGGTGGTGGCCCAGGACTTCTCTGCCACCACCGAGTTGGTGGGGGACGCAGGGATCCTGGTCCCGCCCCAACGCTTCTTCACCACCGCCCGGGGGGTCGACCTGGCCTACCCCGATCTGGCCGCCACGGTGGCGGCCCTTAATCGGCTGTACCAGTCCCGAGGCTTGCGCCGAGAGCTGGGCCGTAGGGCGGTGGAGCGCGCGCGGCGGTTCGACTGGGACCAGGCGGCGGAGGCCTTCGGGCATATCCTGCAGGAGGTGGCCCGGGGAGAGCCGGTCGGGGCGGGCGGCCGGATGGTTACGGTCGGGGAAGCGGCGGCGCAGCCGTAGCGCCCTATCGAGGGGCGGGACGACGCAGCCGGGAGGAGGTCGGGACCGTGGGGCAAAGAGCGGGGCAGATCCGGGGCATCATCGTGGGGTTGGCGGTGCTGGCGGTTTTGGTGGTGGTGCCCAAATGGGCCTCGGTAACCGTGTGGTCGGGGTGGTTCGCCTCCCTGGGCTACGCCGGGGTGTTTTGGACCAATTTCTATGCCGCGTGGGGCTTCGGCCTGGCGGGAGCCTTGGTGGCCGCCGCTCTGGTGGGCGCCAACGTCTACACCGCCGGCAGGTTCCTGCGTTCCTCGTCCGTGGCGGTGCCGGGCGGCCCCAGGACCACCAGGGCCCTGGTGCTATGGAGCACCCTTTTGGCCGCCTTGCTGGGCGGCGGCATGGGGGGAGCCGCCTGGCTGCGCTTTTTGACCGCGTGGCACCGCGCGCCTTCCCCGGTGCGCGACGGCGTCTTTCACCGCAGCCTCAGCTTCTACCTGTTCCAACTGCCGGCCCTGGTCACGGCGCAGCGGGACCTCCTGTTCCTCCTGCTGGTCGGCCTGGTGCTGGTGGGGGCGGTGTACGCCATGGCCTACGCCGCCGCCCGGCTGGACGTAACCCAGGCCCGCCCGGTGGTGCGCCACGGCGCGGTGCTGTTGGGACTGATCCTCGTGGTGTGGGCCTGGGGCGACTACCTGGCGCGCTACCGCCTGATGGCCGAACCTTCCCACTACCTGGTGGGACCCGGCTACGTCACCATGCATGTCTACCTGCCCCTCTTGGGGGTGAAGGCGCTGGTGGCCCTGGCCGGGGGCTTGTTCCTGCTGGGAACGGGGCTTGCCGGCCGAGCGCGGCTTTGGACCCCGGCGGTGCCGGTGGGGGCGCTGGTCGCGGTGTCCGTGCTGGGGAGCATCTACGGCGGCCTGCTGGAGAACTATGTGGTGTCCCCCAACCAACTGGCCCAGGAGCGGCCCTACATCGCCGACTACATCGCCGGCACCAACCGGGCCTTCGGCACCTCCCAGGTGCAGGTGCGGCAGTATCCGGCCAAGGGGCAGGTGAGCACGGCCGACCTGGCCGCCGACGCCGGCACCATCCGGAACCTGCGGATCATGGACTATCGTCCCCTGACCCAGGCCTATCAGCAGCTGCAGGGTCTGCGCCTGTACTACAATTTCTCCACCGTCACCCTGGACCGCTACCCCATCGGCGGGCGTGAGACCGAGGTGCTCCTGGCTCCCCGGGAGCTTAAGCAAAGCCTGCTGCCCACCGCGGCCCAGACCTGGGTCAACCTGCACGAGCGGTATACCCACGGCTACGGGGTGGTGATGTCGCCGGTGAACGCCGCCAACACCCAGGGCGAGCCGGAGTTTCTGGAGCGGGACATCCCGCCCCGGGGGGTACTGCACATCACCCAGCCCGAGCTGTATTTCGGCCTGGACACCACCGACTGGGTGATCACGGACACCCGGGGTGGGGAGTTCAACTACACCGCCCACGGCCGCAGCTACACCAACCAGTATCACGGCAAGGACGGCCTGCCCCTGACGGGCTGGACCAAGCTGGCCCTGTCCCTCAACATGGGAACCACCCGCTTCTATTTCGACCACGAGCTGACGGCGCGCTCCCGGGTGCTGTTGGACCGGCAGATCCTGACCCGGATCCGGCGCATCGCGCCGTTCCTGCGCCTCGATAGCGATCCCTACGTGGTGGTGGCCGGCGGACGCATCTATTGGATCGTGGACGCCTACACCACCAGCGACCGCTACCCCTACGCGAACCGGGTGAATTTCCACGCCGCCCCCGTGAACTACATCCGCAACTCGGTGAAGGTGGTGGTGGACGCGTACAACGGCACCGTAACCTTCTACCGGATGCCCGGCAACGACCCCATCGTGGCCACCCTTGGCCGGGTGTACCCGGGATTGTTCCGTCCCCTGTCGGCCATGCCCGCGGACCTGCGCGCGCATCTGCGCTACCCGGAGGACCTGTTCAACGCCCAGGCGCAGGTCCTGCAGAACTTTCACATGACGGATCCCACCACCTTCTACAACCGGGAGGACGCCTGGAGCCAGTCCACCGAGGCGTACTCCGGGAGCAGTACCCGTACCGAGTCCTACTACGCCATGGTGCGCCTGCCCGGTCAGGCCCGACCCCAGATGGTGCTGATGACCTCCTTCACCCCCATCCATCGGCACAACATGGTGGCCTGGCTGGCGGCTAGCATGGGGCTCAAGAACTACGGGCAACTGACCCTGGAGGAGTTCCCCAAGGGGAGGCAGATCTACGGCCCCATGCAGGTGGAGGCATTGATCCAGCAAAATCCCACCATCTCCCAGGAATTCACCCTGTGGGGGCAGCACGGCTCCCGGGTGGTGCAGGGCAACCTGCTGGTGATCCCGGTGCACGGCGCCCTCCTCTACGTGGAGCCGGTGTTCCTGGAATCCACCGCTTCGGGCAACGCCAGCATCCCCGAGTTGAAACGGGTGATCGTGGTGTCCGGGGACCGGGTGGTGATGGAGCGAGACTTGGCTTCGGCCCTGAGCCGGCTGACGGGGGCGGCGGCGCCCCCCACCACCGCGACGCCCACCGTGCCCGGCAACCTTTTGGACCAGGCCTGGCAGGAGTACCTGAAAGCCGAGCAGGCGGCGGGTTCCGGGGACTGGTACTCCTTCGGCCAGGACCTGCAGCAGCTGGGCAAGGATCTTCAGACCCTGCGGGGAGGTTCCGGCGCGGCGGGAGCGACTCCGGCGCCCTGAACATGACGCCCGCGCATTCCCCTTCCCAGGCGCAGCCGGGAGGGGGTCAAGCGGGCGGTGGTCTCCGGGTTGCCTTCCGGGACTTTTCTCGGGTTCCCTGCGCCTCCACGTAGCGTTTCACGGCATCCAGCGAGGCGTTCCCAACGCTACCCACGTAATACGCACGGTGCCAAAAGTATGGTTTCCTGTAGAAATTCCGAAGATGGTCAGGGAACCGGTTTCGCACACGGCGGGATGAGGCCGACTTGAGGTTGTTGATGAGCGTCGCGATGTTCAGGGCCGGATGGATGCCCACCAAGAGATGGACATGGTCGGCTTCCCCACCGAATTCGATCAAGGCCCAGCGCCAATGTTCCAGGATCTCCACCAACGCTTCCCGCAGTGCTTCCAGTATCTCCGGGGTTAAGGCCTTTCGACGGTATTTGGTGACCAAGACGATATGTAACCTAAGGGCATATACGGCGTGCGATGCAGACATCATTTCTCCGTTGTGCTTATAGTGGCCTAATGATATGATACTTTCAGCAAGGGCGCAAGGAGGTGATGCCGATGCTGGGCGGCTACCGGTTCCGCCTGTATCCCGACCGGGAGCAGGAGCGGATCCTGCTGCGGTGGATCGGCTGCCAGCGGCTGATCTACAACGCCAAGGTGCAAGAGGACCGCTACTACCGGAAATTCCAACGGCGGTTGGTCGCCCTGGTGGGAATGCCCGTGCCGCTCGACCAGGAGTACAGCCGGTTCATCACCGAGCGCACGGCGTTCCTCCGCGAGGTGCCGTCCCAGGTGCTGCGAAACGGCGCCGCGCTCTGGCGACAAGCCTACGCCCGGTTTTTCGCGGGTCTGGGCGGACGCCCCAAGTACCAGACCAAGGCGGGCAGGCAGGCCGTCTGGCTTACCTCCGAACTGTTCGAGTTCGTTCCGAAGACCGATCCACGAACTGGTGTTGTTCGCTACCGGCTGCGCATCGGAACCACGAGGTTCCCCGTGGGCGAGGTTTCCTATCGGGCGCACCGTCCGCACGGCATCCCGGCGTCCATCCACATCTGCGTGGAAGGCGGGCAGTGGTTCGTCTCCTTCGCCGCCGAGGACCCGGCGGTTCCCGGCGGAAAACCGGAAAATGCCGCCGAGCGGATCGCCGAGGATCTGCGCCACCTGTCGGAGGGGCAACTTTTGGAGCGCACCTTGGGGGCCGACCGTGGAGTGGCGAAGCCCCTCATGACGTCCGACGGGCGGGTCCTCGACCTGTCGGCGGTGCAAAAAGAACGTATCGGGAAGGCCCGGCGGCGGCGGAAGACGTGGCAGCGGCGGGCTGCTCGGCGCGGGAAGGGTAGCCGCAACCAGAAGAAAGCCTACCGAAGGGCTGGCCGCTACGCCCGGTACGAGGCCAACGTCCGCCAAGACTACGCCCACAAGACCAGCCATGCCCTGGTGGTCGACGACAGGTACGACCTGTACGCCTTCGAAGATCTGCGGATCGGCAACATGACTCGCAAGCCAAAGGCTAGACAGGACGAAAATGGGAGGTGGTTACCCAACGGAGCCCGGGCGAAGGCCGGGCTCAACCGGGCCATCCTGGCGTCGGCATGGGGACAGGTGGTGTCGTTCACCCGCTACAAGGCGCTTCGCGCGGGCAAGCTGGTCGTCACGGTTCCGCCCGCCCACAGTTCGCAGGAGTGTGCCGCCTGCGGCCACACTCACCCGGACAACCGGCCATCGCAGGCCGAGTTCGTCTGTCACGCCTGCGGACATCGGGACAACGCCGACCACCACGCCTCCGTGGTCATCGCCCGCCGGGGAGCGCGGAAGCTTCTCTCCGGGGAGCCGCTGGCGCCGGAGGGAAAGTCCGTCAAGATGTTTCGGAAACTAGGGCCGGAACGGTCCGAAGTCACGCCTGGGGAGATTGCGGAAGACGCCGGAGGCCGAAGGCTTCCGGCGCGGCGGTCGGCGAGCCAGGAAACTCCGGGGGGCGACCCCGGAAACCCCCGCCTCAAGCCGCACGGCTTAGGCGGCGGGAGAGTTCATAGGAGCTGGTCATGGCACAGGTGTTAATCCGCCCGGTCGTGCTGCGCTGGGCTTTGGAGCGTAGCGGCAAGGCGCAGGAGGAGCTGGAGCGTAGGTTCCCCAAGCTGGCGGCGTGGCTGCAGGGCAGCGGCGGACCCACGCTGCGGCAGGCGCAGCAGTTGGCTGCCGCCGTGGGGCTGCCCTTGGGCTACCTGCTGCTCCCCGAGCCGCCCGAGGAGCGGCTGGCCCTGCCCTTCCTGCGCACCCGGGAGGGCAACATGGCCCGCCGGCCCAGTCCGGAGCTGCTGGAGACGGTGCGGGTGATGCAGTGGCGGCAGGACTGGCTGCGGGAGTACCGCCGGGAACTGGGGCACTCCCCCCTGGCCTTCGTGGGCAGCGCCCGCCCCGGCGCGGATCCGGGCCGGCTGGCCCTTCGGATGCGCGCTGCCTTGGGGCTGGCTGCGGGTTGGGCAGCCGGGGCGGCGACTTGGGAAGACGCGCTGCGGACCTTGCGGGAGCGCATGGAGGAAGCCGGCGTAACGGTCTGCGTGAGCGGCATCGTCGGCAACAACACCCGTCGCGCCCTGCGGGTGGCGGAGTTCCGCGGCTTCGTGCTGGTGGACGGGCATGCGCCCTGGGTGTTTGTGAACGGTGCCGACGCCAAGGCGGCCCAGATGTTCACCCTGGCGCACGAGTTGGCCCACCTATGGTACGGCGTCAGTGCGGCCTTCGACCTGGCGGAGCTGCAGCCGGCCGGCGACGCGGCTGAGCGGCGCTGCGACGCGGCGGCGGCGGAGTTTCTGGTGCCGGCGCGGGAACTCGCGGAACGCTGGCCCGCGGTGGCCCGACGCCCGGATCGCTGGCAGAGGCTGGCCCGAACCTTCAAGGTGAGCGCCCTGGCGGCGGCTCGCCGGGCCCTGGATCTGGAATTGGTCTCCCGGGAGGAATTCCGAGCCTTGTACCGGGAGTACTTGCGGCGGGAGCAGGGCCGGGGGACTACCCAAAGCGGCGGCAACTTCTATGCCACGCAGCGGCTTCGGCTGGGCCGGTCCTTCGCGGCGGCGGTGGTGCGCGCGGCTCGGGAGGGAAGCCTATTGTACCGGGAGGCCTACCAGCTCACGGGGCTGTACGGGCGAACCTTTGAGGAATTTACCTTGCGGATGGGAGAGCCCGGTTGATCGTGGCGCCGGGGTATGTGGTGGATGCCAGCGCCTTGATCCAGGCTGCCCGCCAGTTCTACGCCTTCGATATCTTCCCTGCCTTTTGGAGTATGCTCGAGATGCAGGGCGCCGCGGGGCAGATAGGCAGCATTGACCGGGTGCTTAAGGAATTGCAGCTTGGCCGTGACCGTCTGGCGGAGTGGGCGACAAACGACAGCGGTATTTGCTTTGCTTCCACGGATAGGGTGGAGGTTCTGGAACGATATAGGCAGATCATGGGATGGCTTCAAAAGCAAGATCAATTTTTCGAAGCCGGCAAAATGGAATTCGCGGCGGGTGCAGACGGTTGGTTGGTAGCATATGCCGTCGAAGAACAGTGTAAGGTGGTAACCCAAGAAAAATTCAACGCTGAAAGTAAGCGTACGGTTCCCATACCAAATGTTTGTATGGCTTTTGGTGTACAATGTGTTGATCTATTTGCCATGATGCGGGAACTGCACATCACATTTTAGCGAGGAGGCACAATACGTGGCAGTATGTCCTCATTGCGGCGCGGAGAGTGAGGGAGCCGTTTGCCCCAACTGCGGCGCCTTGGTGACCCAGGGGATGGAGCGGGAGCACCCCACCCGGCAGATCTTGGCGCGGGCGAGGATCCTTTTGTCGGAGCAGCCGGCCTATTGGCTGATGGCGGCGGCGGGAATGCTGGTGAACAACGTCCTGTCCATGGCCTTCCTGCGGGCATGGGGGGTCCACTTGGTGTCGCGGACGGGGACGACCGGGCTGCCCGCCCTGCCGCACCTGCCGATGCCGCCGGCGGCCACGGCCCTCTTTTTGGCCACGCTGCTGGTGGGCGGATTGGTGCTGGGGGGCATGTTCGCCGGGGCGGCCCGGATCACCGAGGATGGGGAGCGGCTCGGCCCGGGGCGCTTTTGGGCCTTGGGAGCGGCGAACCTGCCCCGCACCGTGGGCCTGTACGTGGCGGGATGGCTCTTGGCCATTGTACCGCCCCTGCTGGTGGGCGGGATCCTGGTGCAGGTCCATGCCGTCCCCCTGGCCGTCTTCGTGGCGACGCTGTGGTTGGTGGGCCTCTTGGTCCTGGGCCTGCCCACGGCCCTGCTCTGGCTGGGCGCCTCCTACGCCGGGCCGGGGGTGCTGCGCGGTATGGGCGACGCCCTGGACCGGATCGTTAGGGGTGGGTCCTTCGGTGCCGCCTGGGCCATCCTCGGGGTGTACCTAGCGGCGGTGCTGGTGCTGGACCTGGCCGGCATCACCGTCACCGGGCTGCTGGTGGTGGAGGGAGCCCGGGGAGCGGTGCCGGTCCTCGATGCGGTGATGGCGGCGGTGTTGGCGGTGCCCATGGCCTGGGGGGTGCTGGCGGCCATGGTGCTGTACCGGCGTCCGACGGAACGGCGGGCCTAGACCCGGCGGCGGAAGGCCTCCAGGGAGATCAGGGCCGCCAGGAACAGGGCCAGGGCCAGCCCGGCCAAGCGGGCCAGGTCGGCGGCGTCGCCCCAGGAGACGTGGCCGGCCAGGGCGGCACGAACCACCTCCACCGCCCAGTTCACCGGGTTGAAGCGGGCCGCGCGCAGCATCCAACTCGGCATGAGGGTGGTCGGCATGATGGCGGCCGACAGGAAGGTCAGCGGCAGGGAGAGGAAGTTGACCACGGCGATGAGGGGTTCGCGCTTGCGCACCCAAAGCGCCGCGGCGTTGGAGAAGGCGGCGAAGGTGGCGGAGAGCAGCACGCAGGCGGCCAGGGACAGCAGGACACCCACGACCCCGCCGGTCAGGTGCGCCCCCAGGAGGCTGCCCAGGGCCAGGATGAGCAGCACCTGGACGGCCACGGCCGAGGAGGCGTAGCCCACGGAGGCCAGGATCAGCGCCCCGCGGCGCACGGGAGTGGCCAGGAACCGGTCGAGGATCCCGCGCTCCATGTCCTCCAGAGTGTCGAAGCCGGCCCACACCGAGTTGAACAGGGCGGTCATCACCGCCACCCCGGGGGTGAGGAACTGGATGTAGGTGGCGGCGCCGAAGCCGGGGATCTCCACCACCCGCCGGAAGAGCTGCCCGTACAGGGTGAGCCAGATCACCGGCTGGACCAGGGCCACCACGATCCAAACCGGCTGGCGCAGGTAGGAGCGGGCGATGCGCACCCCCAGAAACCAGGCGTCCTGTACCAGCCTCATGTGGTGACGCCCCCCTCGGCCAGATCGCTGACGGGGAAGGGCGAGCCGGTGTGGGTCACATAGACGTCGTCCAAAGAGGGCAGTTGGAGGCTGGCTTCCTCCACCGCCACCCCGGCTTGGGCCAGGCGGGTGACGGCGGCGGGGAAGAAGCGGGAGCCGTCCAGGGCCGAAACGGTGAGGCCGGCCTCGGTGCGGTCGGCCTGGCGAAAGCCGGGCAGGTCGGCCAGCAGGGCGGCGGCCGCCAGCGGATCCGCCACGCGCAGGGTGACGCGGGCGGGAACGTCGGCCTTGAGGGCCGCGGGGGTGCCGGTGACGGCCACGCGCCCCCGGTTGACGATGGCCAGCCGGTCGGCCAGCTGATCGGCCTCCTCCAGGTAGTGGGTGGTGAGGAGCACCGTGAGCCCCTGGCGGCGCAATCGGCGCAACAGCTGCCACAGGGCGGTGCGGCTGGCCGGATCCAGGCCCGCGGTGGGCTCGTCCAAGAACAGGACCTCCGGCTCGGGCAAGAGGCCCAGGGCGATGTCCAGGCGGCGGCGCATGCCGCCGGAGTATTGGCGCACGAAGCGGTCGGCCACCTCGGCCAGCTGCAGTTGTTCCAAAAGCGTGGCTACGCGTTGGCGCAGCCGCCGGCCGCTCAGGCGGTGCAGGTGCCCGTGCAGCAGGAGGTTCTCCCTCCCGGTGGCCTCCCGGTCGGCCCCCAGGCTTTGGGCGACGTATCCGATGCGGCGGCGCACCAGATCCGGTCGGCGCACCACGTCGATGTCGGCCACCACGGCCCGGCCGGCATCGGGAATGGTGAGGGTGGCCAGGCAGCGCACCGCCGTGGTCTTGCCCGCGCCGTTGGGACCCAACAGGGCGAAGATCTCTCCGGCCGCCACCTGGAAGGACAGGCCGTCCAGGGCGCGCACCCGGCGGTAGGACTTGACCAGCGAGGCGGCTTCGATGGTGATCATGGGGTATATAGCTTCACCGGGGAAGGCGCTTTTCCTCCCTCGAGCTTGCCGCCCTCGTTGCTCGGCGCGGCAGGTTTGCGCACCGGGAATTCTCGCGGGCGGATCTCCTCGGACGGCACCCCTGGCGCAAAAACATGGCCAGCCCCATCGTCGACGCCACCGCCTTCGAGGAGTCTGGAGGTCCGATGACGCCTCGACACGGCGGAAGATCCGACCGGCAGCGGGTGATGGACGACGCGGTCAAGCAAGCGCACATCGAGCGCAACGAATTTTCCATCCGCCTACTCCAAGGGGAACTGCCGCTTCCGCCTTTGGTTGCCGCTGCCCATGGGCTCCGACAGGGTGCCACGATCCGACGGCCGTTGCTTCGGGGTGCACCCTCTGCTATGATCAAGACAGGAGCAGTTCCGGCCGCGCTCCCCTCTGGGATGGCGGGCCCCGTCCATGCCGGGCAGGTACTGCTTCACCTTGGCCAAGTGCCGACGGGCGGCCCCAGGGCACCTTATTTCGGGGAAGACGACCGGGGGGAGCCCATCGGGAAGAGAGCGTGGGCGTGAGTACCGCTGGGAAGTAACCCAGGCCACAGATCGGGAATCTTTGGCCCAGCGCTTGCCGCAGGTGGCCGCTGAGGTTGAACGTTTATATCGGTGCAGGATCCGCTCCTGCCGAATAACCCAGGTCAAGGATATGCTCACTTGGGATGGGACAGCTCGGCGGTAACCGGTACCTGGCCTTTGGGGCTGCCAATTGCGAGAGGGGCGATACCGGTTGAAACTGTTCAAGATCCCATTGTTGTTGACCCCCCAGCCGGAAGGTGGCTATACGGTAACGTCACCCGTATTGCCGGAGCTGGTCACCGAAGGGGACACCATAGAAGAAGTGCTGGACCATGTGCGTGACGCTTTGGATGCAGTGGTGGAGATCTACGAGGATTTGGGGAAAAGACTTCCTGCCGGCCTGGGCATGGATCCCAAAGAATCTCCCATTTGGTTTGAGGGTCTAGTGGCCCGCCCGTGAGATACCAGGAGGTTGTCGCAAGGCTGCGCCGCCTCGGGTGCCAAGAGCTGCCCAGGCGGTCCGGTGGTTCCCATCGCAAATGGTACAACCCAGCCGCCGACAAGTCTAGCGTCATCCCAGATTGGGGACCCAGTGATCTAAAAATAGGAACGCTACGGACTGCCATTAAGCAATTGGGTCTGGATTGGGAAGAGTTTGTCGAAGGCTGAATGGTGTGGGAAAGGATCGTATGAGTCATATCGATAGTTGGCCCCCGACCGGTGGCTAGGAACGAGTGCCGACCGAGCGTTGCCGCTAGCCGCGGGACCGAGAGCGGGTGTCCGGTGCTGCTGCTCCGAAAAATACTTGCCTTGGGGCTGGCGACTTCTTGGCTGCCCCGGTCCCGACAAGTGGTGGTCGACACCGCCTGCGGCTGACCAAAAGCGCGCCATTGGGCAAGGCTTCTATCCGGGTGGTCCTCCCGACTGGTTTGTTTTGGGCGCAGCTGCGGAGGAATTGCCGATGGCGGCAGGAAAGCTGCCGCCGGAGTAGAAAGCATTAGACAGGCCCATCCTGAACGCAAGACGAAAGAAAAAGGAGAAGAAGCCATCGCCCATGACCAAGCTGAAAGAACTGCTGCGGGTTGCCGAAGAGGCATATTACGGCGGGGAGCGCCGCAAGGATCGCTACGATGCCATGCCCTACATCGGCGCCGCCCTGGGTCTCTTGCGCTCCGGGGCCGGGCCGGACGAGAACCGCGCGGACGTGGTCGGGGCGCGGGAGAACCTGGAGGGCTACCTGCGCCGGCTGCAGGCGGTGCGCGACGCCCTGGCCCGTCTGGAGGGCTGACTCGCGGAGGGAGGGGGGCCGGGCATGCACTTCTTGGCCTATTACCACCACTACTATTCCTCGACGGGCTTCCCCTGGGCCCGCCTGCCCCGGATCCTGGCCGCCTTGGCCTTCCTGCTGGGGATCTTGGTCCTGGGGGCGGTGTCCCTGGGAAGGCGATTGCGCCGGCCTCGGCACCGTTCCCGCCGGCGCTAAAATCGCTGGCAAGGGGATGGGTGTGCCAGCTCATAAAAAATTTTGTTGGGGCAGCAGGAATCCTGGGGCAAATATAGAATGTAGTCCTGGAGAGGCAAGAAAAACCGCACCGCAACGAAAGGGCAAAGCCGACCGAAAGGCGGCGGCGCAAAACCATCGGGTCTAAAGCCCTACGGGGCAATGACAGCCGGGTTGCCGAATTCTGGAGGGACGGAGCTTCCGGAGGCAACCCGGAGGACCGTCCCTCTTTTGGTGGGGACGGCGGGATCGGGAAGGAGCGAAAGGGCAAAGCCGACCGAAAGGCGGCGGCGCAAAACCATCGGGTCTAAAGCCCTGCGAGGCAATGACGGCCGGGTTGCCGAAACTGGAGGGGCGGCTCTTCCACGGCGGACCCGGGGAGAGCTGTCCCTCGTTCGTTACGCGGGAAAGGAGGCGGTTACCTTGCAGACGTCCCTTTTGACCCTGTCCGGAGCGGGCCTGGAGGTGGCCGGGTGGCGGGCCCGGGCCATCGCCCAGAACCTGGCCAACATCGACACCCCCGGGTACAAGGCCGAGACGGTGCCCTTCGCGGCGAACCTGCGCCGCGCTCTGGCCGGACAGGGGCCCCGGGTGGCGTCCCTCACCGGCACCGTGGAGCGCAATGACGGCAACAACGTGAGCGTGGACCAGCAGATGACCCTCCTGGCCAAGAACACCCTAATGCAGCAGACCATGTCCGGTGAGCTGCGCAACGCCTTCGCGCGATTGGGGCTGGTCATCAACGGCACGGGGGTGATCACATGATCTTCCGCGCCTTTGACATCAGCGGATCGGCCCTGACCGCCCAGCGGCTGCGCCTGAACGTCATCGCCAACAACCTGGCCAACATGGATACCCACTCCACGGCCACCCGGCCCGCCTACCGGCGCCTGTTGGTGCAGTTCGCGCCCCGGCCCGGCGGCTCCTTCGGGGACGGGGTGATGGTCACCGGCATCGTGGCCGATCCTTCGGCACTGAAGCCGGTGTACGAGCCGGGTAACCCCAACGCCAACGCCCAGGGCTACGTCTACTATCCCAACGTGAACCCGGTTAAGGAGATGACGGATCTGGTGTCCGCCAGCCGCTCCTATGAGGCCAACGTGACCGCCACCACCGACGAGAAGGCCGTGGACGGCACCATCCTCGGCGTGCTGCGGGCATAGGGGAGGTGATGCCGATGCGCATAGGCTCTCTGGGGCTGCCTCCCGTCGCCACCCCCGCCGCGGGCGGCAAGAAGGGTCAGGCCGGCTTCCAGGAACTGTTCATGAAGGCTCTCGGTCAGGTCAACGACCTGCAGCTTACGGCGGGGCAGGAGGTGCGCCAGGCCCTGGCGGGGAAGGCGGACCTGGTGCAGGTGGTTACGGCGACGGACAAGGCCAATTTGGCCCTGGAACTCACGGTGCAGGTGCGCAACAAACTCCTCACCGCCTACAACCAAGTCATGCAGATGCAGCTGTAGCCCGGGTGGGAGGGGTGGAGGGACAGGATGAAGAGCTGGGTGGAGCGGGTACGGGGCTACTTCTTGAATATGCCACCCAATCAGCGGGTGCTGGCGGGGGGGGCGGCGCTGCTCCTCTTGGTGCTGGTGGTGTTCCTGGTCGCCCGGGCCAGCGTGGGCCAGCCCTACGTGAGCGTCTTCACCAACCTGCAGCCCACCGACGCGGCGGCCATCGTCAAGAAGCTGGGCGATGCCAAGATCCCCTACCGCCTCTCCGCCGGCGGCACCGCCGTCTCGGTGCCCCAGCCCCAGGCGGCCCAGGCGCGCCTGTCCATGGCGGCCGCGGGTCTGCCCAACCAGGGCACCGTGGGCTTCAGCATCTTTCAGCAGAATCAGCTGGGCATGTCCAGCTTCCAGCAGCACGTGGAGTACCTGCAGGCCCTGGAAGGGGAGTTGGACCGCACCCTGAACCAGATGTCCGGGGTGCAGGCCACCCGGGTGGAACTGGTCCTGCCCAAGCCCAGCGTCTTCACCAGTCAGACCCAGCCGGCCACCGCGGCCGTCTTCCTGAAGCTCGAGCCCACGGCCCAGCTATCCTCGGGCCAGGTGCGGGCCGTGGTCAACCTGGTGGCCCATAGCGTCCAGGGACTTTCCACCAAGAACGTGGTGGTGGTGGACAACCTGGGGCAGGTGCTATCGGCCGCCGGCACGGGGGCCGGCACCAGCGCCGCCACGGGCGACCTGGCCCTGGCGCAGAAGGTGGACACCGAGCTGCAAGGCAAGCTGCAGACCCTGCTGTCCCAGGTGCTGGGGCCGGGCAACGTGGCCACCCAGGTGACGGCCACCCTGAACTTCAACCCCGGCACCGTCACCCGAAAGATATTCCAACCCACCGCCAACGGCCAGGGGATCTTGAAGAGCGAGCAGGCCCTGAAAGAGACCTTCAGCGGCACCGGGCAGGTGCCGGGCGGGGTGCCGGGGACCAAGTCCAACATCTCCACCTATCCCGCCGTGACGGGGAACACCGGCACCTCCACCTACGCCAAGACCCAGACCAACCAGAGCTTCGACGTGAGCCAGGTGGACAGCACCACCCGGATCGTGCCCGGGGCGGTGCGCCGCCTCTCGGTGGCGGTGGTGGTCAATCAGAACCTCAGCGCCACCCAGCGGCGGGCGATTCAGAACCTGGTGGCCTCGGCGGTGGGATCCGACCCGGCCCGCCAGGACCAGATCACCGTCACCGGCATGCCCTTCAACACCACCCTCACCAAGGCGTTGCAGAAGCAGATGAACGCCGAGCGCTCGGCCACCCAACAGCGCAACCTGGTGCAGATGGCGGGCGAGGGCGCGATCCTTGCGGTCCTGCTGGTGGCGGCGCTCATGCTCCTGCGGCGACGGTCGAAGGCGCCTTCGCACCGGGCGGCGATCCCCACGGGCCGGGAAGAGGCGGCCCCCGCGCCGCCGCTGTCCCCCGAGGAGCAGCAGCGTATCAGAAAGCGCGAAGAGGTGGAGGGCATGGCCCGGCAGAAGCCCGAGAACGTGGCGGACATCGTGCGCGCGTGGATGAAGGAAGAGTGAGGCACTGATGGCGACCACCGGCGCCAAGCACGGTCTGTCGGGAAAGGAAAAGGCGGCGGCCCTGCTGGTCGCGCTGGGGCCAGAGTTGTCCTCCAAGGTTTTTCGCCATCTCTCCGACGACGAGATCGAGCAGATCACCCTGCAGATCGCCTCTTTGCGCAACGTTCAGCCCGAGGTGCGCGAGAAGGTGATCGACGAGTTCCACGAGTTGTCGGTGGCCAAGGACTATCTCGCCCACGGCGGCCTGGACTACGCCAAGGACCTTCTGGAGCGGGCCCTGGGCACCCAGAAGGCCATGGAGATCCTGGATCGGCTCACCGCCACCCTACAAGTGCGCCCCTTCGAGTTCGTGCGGCGGACCGATCCGTCCCAGGTCCTGGGGTTCATTCAAAACGAGCATCCTCAGACCATCTCCCTCATCCTGGCCTACCTGCAGCCGGAGCAGGCCGCCGTCATCCTGCAGTCCCTGCCCACCAGCCTGCAGGCGGAGGTGGCCAAGCGCCTGGCGACCATGGACCGCACCGCTCCCGAGATCATCCAGCAGGTGGAGAAGGTGCTGGAGCGCAAGCTCTCCTCCCTTTGGAGCCAGGAATATACGGCGGCGGGCGGCATCGAGGCGGCGGTGGCCGTCTTAAACCGGGTGGACCGCTCCACGGAGAAGAGCATCATGGAGAACCTGGAGCAGGAAGAGCCGGAGCTGGCGGAAGAGATCAAGAAGCGCATGTTCGTGTTCGAGGACGTAGTGATCTTGGACAACCGCTCTTTGCAGCGGGTGCTGCGGGATGTGGATCTGGGCAAGGACCTGCCCCTGGCCCTCAAGGTGGCCAGCGACGAGGTGAAGGAGAAGATCGTTCAGAACATCTCCAAACACGCCGGGGAGACCCTGCGGGAGAACATGGATTTCCTGGGGCCGGTGCGCCTGCGGGATGTGGAGGAGGCGCAGCAGCGCATCGTGAACACCATCCGCCGCCTGGAGGAGGCGGGGGAGATCGTGATCTCCCGGGGCGGGGAGGATGAGATCATTGTCTAGACTGATCAAGGCCGAACGGGTGCAGCGCAGCGGCATCTGGCCCGTGGAGGCGCCCACCGAGCGGGAGGAGGGCCTTTTCACCCCGCCCCCCGCCCCGGTGTCGGAGGAGCCCTTCGAGGCAACGGCCGAGGATATCGTGGCGGTGGCCCGGAAGGAGGCGGATAGGCTGCGCGCGGCGGCGCGGGAGGAGGGCCGGACCCAGGGGCGCCGGGAGGGGCTGGAGGAGGTCCGACCCCAGGCCCGGGAGATCCTGGCTCAGGCCCTGGCCATCCGGGAGGAGGGGGAGCGGGAGCGCGCCCAACTGCTGCGGGAGGCCCGCACCGAGTTGGCCCGCGTGGCCCTGACCGTGGCCCGCCAGGTGGTGCATCAAGAGCTGGCCATCGAGCCGGAGGTGGTGGTGGGCATGGTGGGAGAGGCCCTGCGCCGGGCGCAGGGGGCCGGGGAACTGACGGTGCGGGTGAGCGGCGCGGACCTGCCCATCCTGCAGGGGCACCGGCAGGCGCTCTTGACCTACGCGGGGGATGCCCGCTCCCTGAACCTGGTGGAGGATGGCGAACTGGAACCGGGCAGCGCGGTGGTGGAGGGGGCGGGCGGCAACGTGGACGCCCGGGTGGGGCGGATGTTGGCGGTCCTGGAGCAGGCCGCATTGAAGGCGGTGGAGGAAGATGCCTGAGGGAGTAGCCTTCTGGGAGCACCTGGCGCGGTCGGTGCGGGAGACCGATCCCATCCTCCTGCATGGCCGGGTGGACCAGGTCATCGGGCTCACCATCGAGTCCCACGGTCCGACGGTGAGTCTGGGGGAGCTATGCCACCTGCAATCCCGCGGCGGTGCCCAGGTGCCGGCGGAGGTGGTGGGCTTTCGGGGCAGCAAGGTGATCCTGATGCCCCTGGGCGAGATGGAGGGAATCGGGCCGGGCAGCGAGGTGGTGGCCAGCGGCACCGGCTTTCGAGTGGGGGTCGGGCCTGCCCTGGCCGGCCGGGTGCTGGACGCCTTGGGCCGTCCCATCGACGACCGGGGCCCGCTGGCGGTGGAGGAACTGCGCTCCGCCCAGGGGCTGCCCCCCGCCCCCCTGAAGCGCCAGCGCATCACCAGTCCCCTCTCCCTGGGGGTGCGCAGCGTGGACGGCCTATTGACCTGCGGCCGGGGACAGCGGGTGGGCATCTTCTCGGGCACCGGTGTGGGCAAGAGCACCTTCCTGGGGATGATCGCCCGCAACACCGAGGCCGAGCGGATCGTCATCGCCTTGGTGGGAGAGCGGGGCCGCGAGGTGCGCGAGTTCCTGGAGAAGGATCTGGGCTCCGGTCTGAAGCGCTCCACGGTGGTAGTGGCCACCTCGGACCAGCCGGCGCTGGTCCGGATCAAGGCGGCGCTGGCGGCCACGGCCATCGCCGAATACTACCGGGACCAGGGGATGGACGTGGTGCTGCTGATGGATTCGGTCACGCGTTTCGCCATGGCGCAGCGGGAGGTGGGTTTGGCGGTGGGCGAGCCGCCCACCACCAGGGGCTATCCCCCCTCGGTCTTCGGCCTTTTGCCGCGCCTTTTGGAGCGCTCCGGTACCGGTGAGCGGGGGAGCGTCACCGGATTCTACAGTGTGCTGGTGGACGGGGACGACCTGACGGAGCCGGTGGCCGACGCGGTGCGGGGCATCCTGGACGGACATATCGTGCTGTCCCGGGAGCTGGCCAATCGGGGCATCTACCCGGCGGTGGATCTCTTGCAGAGCGTGAGCCGGGTGATGCCGGACGTGGTGGAGCCCTGGCAGGCGCACGCGGCCGATGCGGTGCGGGAGGTGCTGGCCACTTGGCGGGAGGCGGAGGACCTGATCAACATCGGCGCCTACGCTCCCGGCTCCAACCCCCGCATCGACCGGGCGCAGCGGTTGATCGAACGGGTCTGGGACTACCTGCGCCAGGGCACCGACCAGCGGGTGGGGTACGCCGATGCCCAGACCGCCCTGCGGGGGCTCTTGGATGAGGGAGGCGTGGCGGCATGAAGGTTTTCCGGTTTCGACTGCAGCGGGTCCTGGAGGTCAAGCGGCTTCGCGTGGGGCGGGAACAGGAGGCCTTGGCGGACCACCTGCGCACCTGCCAGCGGGAGGACCGGGAGCTTAAGCGGCTGCACCAGGCATATAGCACGGCCCGGGAGGGCTCCCGACAGGGACGGCTGGGGACGGTATCTCCGGAGGAGCAGTCCATGTGGATCAGCCGCCTGGCCTGGGTGGATGGACAGTTGGCCCGCCAGCGCGAGAGTTTGGAGCGCGCCCAGGACGCCCTGGAGGAGCAGCGGCGGATCCTGGCCCGCGCCTGGCGGGAGCGCGAATCCTTGGAGCGGTTGCGCAAGCGTCGCCGCGCGGAGCACCGGATCGAGGAGGGCCGCGCGGAGCAAAAGGAACTGGACGAGAGCCGCCGCAACCGACCCGCTTGAAGGATGAGCTGCGGAAAGGAGGTGATAAGCGATGGGAGCACAGATGGTGACCCCAAGCCCCGTCCCTGCGGCCCCCGCCCGGGGCAAGGCTCCGATCACCGGGGGACCCGCGGGGAAGACTTCGCCCCTGGACGGCCTCGCCGTCCTGACGAACGGTCCGACATCGGTCCCCTTCGCCTCGCTGCTGGCGCTGGCCGGCGGAGGCCGCGGCAAGACCCCGCCGTCCAAGACCCCGGCAGGCAAGGCTCCCGCGGCCAAGACCCGGGCGGCGCCCCAGTCGTCGGCTTTGGGGGCGTCCCTGATCGCGGTGGTGCCCCAGCTTCCGGCCGCAGCCGCCTCGCCACGCGGCAAGCCCTCGGCGCAAGGGGAGGGCCCGGTCCGGACCGCCGAGACGGCGCAGTCGGCGTCGGCGACGGCATCCCTTGCCCTTCCGTCCGAACGGACGGGTAGCGCTTCGGATGGACCGTCATCCGCCCCGGTCCCGCAGGCAGGGACCATCCGATCGGCTCAGGCGAACCAGGCCCCGGCGCCGGCGATGCCGGGTACGACGGCGAGCGCTCCGGCGGCCAAACCGCCCGTGTCGCAGCGGGCCGCCCCGGTCGGGACCGCGCAACCGGCGGCGGGAAGCCTCCCGGCCCCCCAGGGCGGCAGGTCGAGCGCCACGGCGTCCCCCGCACCCAAGACCGCAGGGAACGCTCCGGCAGCCAAGGCCGCCGGAAGCACTCCGGCAGCCAAAGCCGCGTCCCAAGCGACCGCCGCGCCGAGCCAGAGCACCCCTCCGGCGCAGGCCCTGGGCGTCCCAACCTTCGCTGTGCGCTCGGCGGTGTGGGCCGGCCCGGTTCAAGAGACGCCGGCGAGCGGCAGCCACCCCCTGGCGGAGATGGTCCTGGCCCACGTGCACGTCCTGCGCACCGCGGGGCAGACCACCTTTCGGGCTCAGCTGGAACCGCCCCACCTGGGGGAGGTCCAGGTCCGACTGGTGGCCCAGGACGGGGGCGTCAGCGTGCAGATCACGGTGGCCCATGCCCAGGCACAGACCGCCCTGTCCGCTCAACTGCCGCAACTACGGGAGAGCCTGTCCCAGGCCGGCGTCAACGTCCAAAACCTGACCCTGTCCCTGATGTCCGGGGGCGGCGAGCCGCACCGCGGTCCACCGCAGGAGGGGCGGCGCTCGGGGCGGTCCGCCGTGCTGCGGCTGGCCGTCGCGGTGCCGGCGGGAAGCGATCCCGCGGCGGTGTCGGTGCCCAACGGCGGGATGTTGAATCTGGTGGTGTAGCGAGGAGGTGATCGCATGTCGAGCATTAATCCGTTGGGATCCGGCTCGGGCACGGGCAGCTCCGGCATCGGGCCCCTGAGCAGCGCCAGTCCTCAGCAATTGCAGAATCAGTTCCTGCAACTGCTGGCGGCGGAGCTGCAGTACCAGAACCCGTCCCAGCCCGTGAATTCCACCCAGTTCATCGCCCAGCTGGCCCAGTTCTCCACCATGCAGCAGATCGCCCAATTGAGTCAGCAATTCAGCGGCCTGACCCAGGCCCAGAGCCTGGCCACGGGAGCGCAACTGTTGGGCAAGGCCGTCACCTACCAGGACGCCGCCACGGGCGCCGTGGCTTCGGGGACGGTCACTGGGGTCAGCGTCTCCAGCGGACAGGTGCAACTGGACGTGGGCGGCCAGCAGGTGTCCTTGAGCCAACTGCAGGAGGTGTCGTCGTGACCGGCCCGGTCGGTGGGATCGGGCCGCTTTCCGGCAAGGCTCCCGAGGGGGCACGCCCGAGCAAGGGCGGCGGCAACTTCGCGGCGGTGCTGGCGGATCGGATGCGGGTCTCGAGTCACGCCGCCCAGCGGTTGGCGGGAGTCCAGCTTCCGGCGGAACTGGCGCAGCGCGTCGGCGACGCGGTGGATCGGGCGGCGGCCAAAGGCGCGCGGGATTCCCTGATCGTGTGTCGCGACTTGGCGCTGGTGGTGAGCGTGCCCAACCGCACGGTGGTCACCGCCGTGACGGGGGCGCGCATGCACGAGGGTGTCTTCACGCATATCGACAGCGCGGTGATCCTGTGAACGGGCCGGACCCGCGAGGGGGGCCCACCGGCCGCGGAACGATCGAAGCGGCCGCCGCGCCGTTCTTAAGGAGGGATTGACGAGATGCTGCGATCGCTTTCTTCGGCCGTATCCGGCCTGGAGAATATGCAGACGGCCCTGGATGTGGTGGGCAACAACATCGCCAACGTGAACACCGTAGGCTTCAAGGCCAGTTCCATCACCTTCCAGGACCTGTTCACTCAGATGCTGGCAGGGGCCAGCGCCCCCACCGCCACCCACGGCGGCACCAACCCCATGCAGGTGGGGCTGGGGGTATCCACGGCGGCCATCACCCCGAACATGTCCCAGGGCAGCCTGCAGACCACCGGCAACCCGCTGAACATGGCCATCCAGGGCAACGGCTTCTTCGTGGCGAGTCAGAACGGGGTGGACATGTACACCCGGGCGGGGGCCTTCAACCTGGACGCCAACGGCAACCTGGTGAACCCGGCCGGCCTGTTGGTGCAGGGCTGGCAGGCCACCGCCAGCGGCACCTTCCCCGCCACCACGGCGGCCAACATGAGCAACATCCAGATCCAGCAGGGAGAGTCCATCGCGCCCCAGGCCACCACGGGGTTGGCCCTGACCGGCAACCTGAACTCCAACGACTCGACCGGAACCACCCGCACGGCCCTGGCCGACGCCTACGACTCCCTGGGGAACCTGGTGCCGGTCACCGTCACCTTCGACAAGACGGCGGCCAACACCTGGAGTTGGGACGCCACGGTGCCGGCCAGCTTGGTCAGCGGGGCCACGTCACCGGTGAGCGTGGGCAGTGGCAGCGTCGGCTTCACCGCCAGCGGGGCGGTGACCTCGGGCACCACCAGCGGCAGCTTCATCATCCCGCCTACCGGCTCCCTGGCCGACGGGGCGTCGACCATCTCCGGCGGCTTCGATTTATCGGGGATGACCCAGTACGCCGCTCCCACCACGGTGACCCAGAGCACCCTCACCCAGGCCCAGCTGACGGCGGGGGACGTCACCGGCTACGCCCCGGGCACCCTGGAGCAGGTCAGCGTGGACCCCTCGGGGGTGATCACCGGCATCTTCACCAACGGCCAGCGCGAGGAACTGGCCCAGGTGGCCATGGCCAACTTCTCCAACCCCACCGGGTTGCAGGATCAGGGCAACGGGCTGTATGCCGTGTCCAACAACTCCGGCCCGGCGGCCGTCGGAGCGGCCAACACCGGCGGGCGGGGCAGCATCGCCCCGGGTTCTCTCGAGATGTCCAACGTCAACCTGTCCACGGAGTTCGTCAACATGATCACGGCGGAGCGGGCCTTCCAGGCCGACTCCCAGGTGGTGGGGGCCGAC
The DNA here is from genome assembly GCA_021810565.1 of Bacillota bacterium. Taxonomy (GTDB): domain Bacteria; phylum Bacillota; class Sulfobacillia; order JAJZIM01; family JAJZIM01; genus JAJZIM01. The sequence goes on along the minus strand of JAJZIM010000009.1, from coordinate 43,387 downwards.
AACCTGGTGCTGCAGACCCTCAACACCCTGAACCAGGTGCCGTAGCGGAGGGGAGGAGAGCGGCGTGATCAACCTGCGGCGGATGCGGGGCGAGCCCTTCGTGCTCAACGCGGACCTCATCGAGACGGTGGAGGCCACCCCCGACACGATCATCACCCTCACCACCGGCAAGAAGCTCTTGGTGGAGGAGACGCCCGCCCAGGTGATCGAGCTGGTCATCCGCTACCGCCGCCGGATCCACGGGCTGCCGGGCGGGGGCGACACCCCCGTCCGGACTCTGCCCGTCGCGAGGGGAGGTGGTGGCTTTTGAAAAAGGTGCTGCTGATCCTGGTGGGGGTCTTGGTCCTGGCCACGGCGGCCGTGTTCCTCCTGCACATCCGGGCGGGCCCCCTGGCCAAGCTGGTGCCCAAGCCTGCGCCCGCGGTGCAGTTGTACGACGCGGGTTCCTTCCTGACCAACCTAGACGATCCGGTGACCACGCGCTACATCAAGGTGGACATCGAGTTGAAGGTGCGGGGAACGGGGGCCACGGCCCAGCTCAAGGCGGAAAAGGCGCAGGTGGACGACGCCATCCTGGCCGTGTTGCGCTCCCGCACCCCCCAGGAGGTGTCCGGCAGCGCGGGGATGGGCAGCCTGCAGACGGCCGTGGCCGCCGCCGTGGACCGGGTTCTCACCCACGGCAAGGTCCTCAAGGTATATTTCACTACCTTCATGGTGGAGTGAGGAGGGGAGACCTTGGCGATGCCGATGGGGGTGCGGGGAAAGCCGCTTAGGGTGCGGGTGTACGACTTCCGCCGTCCGGACAAGTTCTCCAAGGACCAGATGCGCACGGTGGAGATGCTCTACGGGCATGTGGCGCGGCTTTGCACCACCTATTTCTCCGGCTATCTGCGGGGTACCGTGCAATTCAATGTCCTGTCGGTGGAACAAAGCACCTACGGCGAGTTTCTGAGCACGGTGTCCACCCCCTCCATCATCGGCATCGTGGGTCTGCCGCCCCTCAAGGGCAAGATCCTGCTGGTGACGGATCCCATCATCGCCTTCGCCATGCTGGATCGCCTCTTGGGGGGCTCGGGCGGGGTGCCGGAGCGGGTGCGGCCCCTCACCGAGATCGAGCAGACGGTGATGCAGCGGGTGCTGACCGGCCTTCTGGCCAACCTGGCCGACGGGTGGCGGGGCATCGTGGACCTGACCCCTTCCCTCGACTCCATGGAGTCCAACCCCCTTTTCGCCCAGGTGGTGGCTCCCAACGAGATGGTGCTCACGGTGACCCTGGAGGTGCGTCTGGGGGCGCAGCGGGGGCAGGTGTACTTCTGCATGCCTTACCTGCTCCTGGAGCCGGTGCTGCCCAAGCTTTCTCCCCAGCAGTGGCTGCTGGTCCAACAGGGGGAGACGGCGGCCACGGGCGAGGAGAGCGAGCGTCAACTGGAACTGGAGGTGGGAGAGGTGCCGGTGGAGCTGTCCGTGACCCTGGGCTCCACCCGGCTCACGCTGCGGGAGCTGTTGACTCTGGAGGTGGGGGACGTGCTGCGCCTGCAGGCGCCGGTCAAGGGGGAGTTGACGGTGCAGGTGGAGGGCATCTGCCGCTTCCGAGGCCGGCCCGGCACCTTGCATCGGCACCTGGCGGTGCGGGTCACGGCGGTGCAGGAAGAGGAGGAGGAGGTGGAAGCCGGTGGCTGACGAGATGCTCTCCCAGGAGGAGATAGACGCTCTGATCAAGGCGGTGCAGGAGCCCGGGGCCCAGGCGGTGGAGGAGGAAGAGGAGAAAGCCGAACCGGTCGCCGCCGAGGCGGCGGCGTTCTCGCCGGAGGAACCGGCGGTGGAGGTGCAGGCGGCCCAGTTTCCCCCCTTGACCGAGGACGCTCCCGTTCCTTCGTCGGCCCAGGGGCGTATCGACTTTCTGCTGGAGGTGCCCCTGAGCGTTACCGTGGAGCTGGGACGCGCCCGGCGCAAGCTGCGGGAGGTGCTGACCCTCAACGCCGGATCGGTGCTGCAGCTGGACAAGCTGGCTGGCGAAGCGGTGGACGTGCTGATCAACGGCCGGCCGGTGGCCAAGGGGGAAGTGGTGGTCATCGACGAGAATTTCGGCGTGCGCATCACCGAGATCAAGAGTCCTGCCGAGCGGGTACACCATCTGACCTGAGAGGGGGCATCCCGGCATGTTTTGGGAAGCGGTGCGGTTCCTGTTCGCCTTCGCCCTGGTGGTGGCCCTGGCCTGGGCCGCGGCGCGCCTGGCGGGCCGGCTGCCCCGCGCCGGCGGTCGCAGCGGGTTGCAGGTGGAGGGGGCCTTGTCCCTGGGCGGCAACCGCGGGGTCTACCTTTTGCGGGTCGCCGGCAGGCTGCTCTTGGTGGGGGTGGCCCAGGAGGTCACCCTGCTGGCCGAGCTGTCCCCCGATGCCGTTCCCGAAGCCGCCCCAGGGGAGGCTCCCCCCTCGCTGCGGCTTCCCGCCTGGGCCGAAAGGCTGACGCGCCGGCCGGGGAGCCCCTCCCGTCCCGGCTGGCGGGGGCGGCTGGCGGAGCTGTCGGAGCTGGCGCGGCGAGTGCGGGGAGGGGAGCCCGATTGAGGGCGCGCCGCTGGTGGTTGCCGGTCGGGGTAGGCATGGGGCTGCTCCTGCCGGGTATCGCCCTGGCCGCGTCGACCATTCCGGCCATCCCGGCCCTGCCTACCCTGCGCATCGGGGTGGGGACGGCCACCTCGCCCACCCAAGTGTCGCAGGCCTTGCAGATCCTGTTTCTGCTCACGGTGCTGTCCTTGGCCCCGGCCATCCTGATCCTCATGACCTCCTTTACCCGCATCGTGGTGGTGCTGTCCTTCCTGCGCAGCGCCCTGGGCACCCAGAACACGCCGCCCAATCAGGTTTTGGTGGGCTTCGCCCTCTTTTTGACCTTCTTCACCATGGCGCCGGTTTGGAACCAGATGAACACCCAGGCGGTCCAGCCTTATCTGGCGGGCAAACTGCCCCCGGCCCAGGCCCTGACGGCGGGGGTACATCCCCTGCGGGACTTCATGTTCCGCCAGACGGACCAGGCCGATCTCGGTCTCTTCGTGAAACTGGCCAAGCTGCCGCCGCCCAAGACCCACCACGACGTGCCCACCTATGTGCTGATCCCGGCCTTCGTCACCAGCGAGCTGAAGATCGCCTTCGAGATGGGCTTTTTGCTCTTCCTTCCCTTCATGGTGATCGACATGGTGGTGGCCAGCACCCTGATGTCCATGGGCATGTTCATGCTGCCGCCGATGATGATCTCCATGCCCTTCAAGATCCTGCTGTTCGTGCTGGTGGACGGTTGGGCCCTGGTGGTACAGTCCCTGGTGTCCAGCTTCCATTAAGGGGGAATGCGGCGTGAGCGAGACCACCGCCTTGTCCCTGACCCGGCAGGCCATCGTCATCGCCCTGGTGGTGGGCGGGCCGATGCTCGTGCTCTCCCTGGTGGTGGGCCTGGTGATTAGCATCTTCCAAACCACCACCCAGTTGAACGAGCAGACCTTGACCTTCGTGCCCAAGATCGTGGCCGTGGCCGTGGCGGCGCTGATCTTCGGCCCCTTCATGCTGCAGACGCTGCTCCGTTTCGCCAGCGGGATCCTGGGCAACCTGTCGGGCTACCTGCACTAAGCCATGGATCTGGGCAGGGATCTCCTGGCGATCCTGCGGGTGGGGGGGTTCTTCCTGGCGGCCCCCGTCTTCGGCAGCGGCGTGGTGCCGCTGTGGGTGCGCACCGCCCTCAGCCTGGTGGTGGGGATGGCCCTGGCTCCCCTGAGCCATGGCCCGGTGCCGACGGCCCTTTTGCCCTATCTTCTGGCGGCGGGAAAGGAGGTGCTGGTGGGCTTGGGCATGGGCTATGTGGTCAACCTCCTCCTGGCGGGTGTGCAATATGCCGGCGGCCTCTTGGACCTGCAGATGGGCTTCGGCCTGTCCCAGGTGCTGAACCCGGCCATGGGCGCCCCTGCCCCCGTCCTGACCAACCTGCTATATTTCGTGGCCCTGGTGCTGTTCATCGTCTCCGGCGGCCTGGAGAGCCTGCTCTTGGCCCTGGGAGCCAGCTTCCGGCTGCTGCCCTTGGGGGCGGCCCACCTGGGGGCGGGCACCTTGCCTTTGTTCATCGGCTGGGGCGCGGACATTTTCACCCTGGGCCTGTCCCTGGCCATGCCCGTGCTGGCGGTGCTGTTGATCCTGAACCTGGCCCTGGGCATCCTCTCCCGGGCCGTGCCCCAGTTGAACGTGTTCATCCTGGGCATGCCGCTGCAGGCGGCTTTTGGCCTCTTGATCCTGCTGGCATCCCTGCCGGCCATGGACCTGGCCCTGCGGCCGGTATTCGCCGGCATGGCCGGGCAACTTCTGAAACTGGTGGGTGCGGTGGGAGGTAGCGCATGAATCTGCAGCTGTTCGCCGAGGGTGAGAAGACCCATGCCCCCAGCCCCCGGCGGCGCCAGGAGGCCCGCAACCGGGGACAGGTGTTCCACTCCCCGGAGGTCACCACCGCCCTGGCCATCCTGGCGGGCACGGGCCTCTTGTGGGCGGTGGGCACCTCCGTCCTGGACCACCTGGCCGCCTTCGCCGTGACGGTCCTGGGCAACCTGAACCATTTTCCTTTGCGGCCGGTGTGGCCGCTGTACGAAGCGGTGCTCTCGCTGTTGGCGGCGGTGCTCTTGCCGATCATGCTGGGCATGTTCTTCCTGGGAACGGGGGTGACCCTGCTGCAGACCGGTCTGGTGTTCCGCTCACCCCGCCTCGACCTGACCCGGCTGAACCCTTTGACCGGGCTGCAGCGCATCTTTTCCCGACGGACCCTGATCTACCTGGCCGAGGGGCTGTTCAAGGTGGCGGCGGTATCCCTGGTGGCCTACTCGGCGGTGGCGGGGCAGTTGGCTGCTCTTCCCGCCCTGATGCTAACCGATCCGGTGGCGGGGGCGAGCCGGGTCGCCGGACTGGCCCTGGCCGTGGGCCTGCGCGCCGGGGTGGCCCTCTTGATCCTCGGCATCTTCGACTATTTCTACCAGCGCTATGATTACGAGCAGAACCTGCGCATGACGGACCAGGAGGTCAAGGAGGAGTTCAAGGACACCGAGGGGTCGCCCCACCTGAAGAAGAAGCTCAGGACCGAGCAGCGCCGTCTGGCCCTGCGGCGCATGATGAGCCAGGTGCCCCGGGCGGACGTGGTCATCACCAACCCCGTCCATTACGCCGTGGCCCTGGTCTATCGTCCGGGGGAGATGGACGCGCCGCGGGTGGTGGCCAAGGGGCAGGGTTTCGTGGCCCGGCGCATCGCCCAACTGGCGATGGAGCACGGGGTGCCGGTGGTGCAAAACGAGCCCTTGGCCCAGGCCCTGTACCGCACGGTGGAGGTGGGTGACCCGGTCCCCGCCGAGCTGTTCCAGGCGGTGGCCGAGGTCCTGGCCTTCGTGTACCGGCTGCGCCGGTGGGCCTGAGGGGAGGCTGAGGGGGCATGCGCGAGCGCTACCTGTATGGCGAGCTGGGAGTGGCCATCCTGGTGGTCATCCTGGTGGGCATGCTGGTCATCCCGGTGCCCTACCAGGTGTTGGACATCCTGATCCCCTTCAACATCAGCTTCGCCCTCCTGGTCCTCCTGGTCACCATGTATGCCAGGGACGCCCTGGAATTCTCGGTCTTTCCCTCCCTGCTCCTGATCACCACCCTTTTGCGCCTGGCCCTGAACGTCTCCGCCACCCGGCTCATCCTGCTCTACGCCATGGCCGGCTATGTGATCCAGGGCTTCGGGCAGTTCGTGGTGGGGGGCAACCCGCTGGTGGGCTTCATCATCTTCGTGATCCTGGTGGTGATCCAGTTCATAGTGGTCACCCGCGGCGCGGAGCGGGTATCCGAGGTGGCGGCCCGCTTCACCCTGGACGCCATGCCCGGCAAGCAGATGGCCATCGACGCCGACCTAAACGCCGGCCTGATCACCGACAAGGAGGCCCGGCAGCGCCGCCAGGACATCGAGCGGGAGGCCGATTTCTACGGGGCCATGGACGGCGCCTCCAAGTTCGTGCGCGGCGACGCTATCGCCGGCATCGTCATCGTGGTGGTGAACATCCTGGGCGGCTTCGTGGTGGGGGTGGCGGAGCACCACATGAGCCTGACCACGGCGCTTTCCACCTACACCATCCTGACCGTGGGCGACGGCCTGGTCAGCCAGATCCCCGCGCTTTTGCTCTCCACGGCCACGGGCATCATCGTGACCCGGGCCGCCGCCGACACCAATTTGCCGCGGGACCTCACCCGGCAGGTGCTGAGCCAGCCCCGGGTGCTGCTGATCGCCGGAGGCGCCCTGGTCGTCTTCGGGTTGATGCCGGGCCTGAACAAGACCTGGTGGACCTTCGCGCTGCTGGCCGGAGGGTATTTCCTGCTCAGCCGCGCGGTGGCCCGCGGCCGGCAGCAGGAGGCGGCCCAGGTGACGCAGCAGACTCGGCAGCAGGAGGCGGAGGCGGCCCGCCGTCCGGAGAACGTCACGGCGCTTTTGCCCTTGGATGTCCTGGAGCTGGATCTGGGCTATGGGCTCTTGTCCCTGGCCGACGCCTCCCAGGGGGGCGACCTTTTGGACCGGGTGGCCATGATCCGCCGCCAGGTGGCCCTCGAGCTGGGGCTGGTGGTGCCGCCCATCCGGATCCGGGACGACCTGTCCCTCAAGCCCAGCACCTACTGCATCAAGCTGCGGGGGGTGGAGGTGGCCCGGGGTGAGCTGCTGTTGGGCCACCTCTTGGCCATGAACCCGGGCAACGTCACCGAGCCGGTGGAGGGGATCGCCGCCCAGGAGCCGGTGTTCGGCCTGATGGCCCTTTGGATCACCCCGGAGGACCGCTCCCGGGCGGAGGTGGCGGGCTACACGGTGGTGGACTCCCCCGCCGTGGTGGCCACCCACCTGACGGAAGTCATCCGCTCCCACGCCGCGGAGCTTTTGGGCCGCCAGGAGACCCAGAACCTGTTGGACATGGTGAAGAAGGAGCATCCCGCCGTGGTGGAGGAGCTGGTGCCGGGACTCTTGACCCTGGGGGAGGTAGCCAAGGTGCTGCAAAACCTGTTGCGGGAGCGGGTGGCGATTAGAGACCTGGTGCGCATCCTGGAGACCCTGGCCGACCAAGCGCGCGTCAGCCGGGATCCGGATCGGCTGACCGAGGCGGTGCGCCAAGCGCTGGGGGCGCAGCTTTGCCGCCAGTACGGTCTGGACCGAGACAAGGCGGCGGTGATCACCCTGGCGCCGGAGACGGAGCAGGCGATCCTGGGTTCCGTGCAGGAGGGCCAGTTGGCCTTGGCCCCGGATTTCGTGGGGCGGCTGAGCCGGGCCTTGTCCGACGAGGCGGCGAAATTGGCCGGGCGGGGAGCCGAGCCCGTGGTGCTGTGCGCCCCCCTGGTGCGGCTGTACCTGCGCCGGCTCACGGAGCGCTCGCTGCCGAGATTGATCTTCCTTTCCTACAACGAGGTCGCGACGTGCGGTGAGGTGGAGGCGGTGGGGATGGTGAGCGTGGCATGAGGATCCGCAGCTTCGTGGCCCCGACGGTGCAGGAGGCCACCGCTCGGGTGCGCCGGGAACTGGGTCCGGAGGCGGTGCTCCTATCCACCCGGCGGGTGCGCCGGCCCGGGCTGGCCGGCTGGCTCCAGCCCCCCTTGGTGGAGGTGACCGCGGCCCTGGAGGAGCCCGGGGAGGGCAGGGAGAGCCTTCAAGTATCCCGGGAGTTGGCCCAACTGCGGGAGAGCATCGGCCAGGTCAGCGCCTTGCTTTCGCGGGGCAACTACCCGGAGGGGCTGCGCCCGGTGTATGAGGCCCTGCTGGCCCAGGAGGTGGAGGAGGAGTTGGCGCGCCGGCTGTCCGAGCGGGTGTTGAACGGCGCGCCCCGGGATCTGGACCCCGGGACGGCGCGGGTGCAGGCGGTGCGGGAGTTGACCCTGGTGCTGGGTTCGCCCCAACCCGTGGCCCTGAACGGGGTGCGGCCCCACGTGGTGGCCCTGGTGGGGCCCACCGGAGTGGGCAAGACCACCACCCTGGCCAAGCTGGCGGCCCGCTTCGCCCTGTTGGAGCACCGGCGGGTGGCCATGATCACCGCCGACACCTATCGCATCGCCGCCGTGGAGCAGCTGAAGACCTACGGCGAGATCATCGGCGTGCCGGTGGAGGTGGTCTTCTCCCCCGCGGAACTCAAGGAGGCCGTGGCCCGGCACAAGTCAGCCGACCTGGTGCTTTTGGACACCGCGGGTCGCAATCCCCACAACGCCATGCAGATGGCGGAGCTGAAGGGCTACCTGGAGGCGGCCGGGAGCTGCGAGGTGCACCTGGTGCTGTCCCTCACCACCCGTCCCCGGGAGGCACTGCGGGTGGTGGAGCTGTACCACGCCGCCGGCTTCCAGCGCCTGCTCTTCACCAAGGCCGACGAGGCGGAAGCCTGGGGTCTGGTGCCCAACCTGGTGGAGCGCACGGGCGTGCCCGTATCCTACCTGGCCACGGGGCAGAAGGTCCCCGACGACCTGGAGGTGGCCGACCCGAACCGGATCGCGGCCTTTCTGCTGGGAGGTGGCGGCAATGGCTGACCAGGCGGAACCATTGCGCCTGCTGGCCGAGAAGGCCCATGGCCGATCTGCCGCCCGCATCGTGGCCGTCACCAGCGGCAAAGGGGGCGTGGGCAAGACCAATTTCACCTTGAGCCTGGGGGTGGCCCTGCGGCGTCTGGGCCGGGAGGTGCTGGTATTCGACGCGGATCTCGGTCTGGGGAATGTGGACGTCATCCTGGGGGAGAGCCCGCCCTTCCATCTGGGCCATGTGGTGCGGGGGGAGAAGACCCTGGAGGAGGTGGTGTACCGGGGACCGGAGGGGTTGGGGATCGTGGCCGGGGGAGGGGGACTGGCGGAACTCTTGGACCCGCCGCCGGGGGCGCAGGAGGCGTTCCTCTCGGGTCTGGAGCGCCTGGAGCGGCAAACGGACATGATCCTGGTGGACACGGGGGCGGGGCTTTCCCGGCAGGTGCTGTCCTTCGCCCTGGCGGCGGACGAGGTGCTGCTGGTCACCACCCCGGAGCCCACCGCCTTGGCCGACGCCTACGTGACCCTGAAGCACCTCCTGCGGCGACGACCCGATCTTAGGCTGCGGGTGGTGGTGAACCGGGCGGCGGACGCCGGCGCGGCCGGGGCGGCCATGGAGCGTCTGGCCGGAGCGTCCCGCCGCTTCCTGGGGCGGGAGGTGGAGGGCATGGGCTACGTGCTGGAGGATCCCGCGGTGGGGCGGGCGGTGGCGCGCCAGCAACCCTTCCTCCTGGCCTATCCCCACTCCCCGGCCAGCCGCTGCACCCAGAACCTGGCGGCACTATTGGTCCGGGAGGCCGCCGTGGCCCAGAAGGCGGGAGGGGGCTTCCTGCGGCGGCTGTGGCAGCGGGCGGGCTACTGAGGGGGGGTGATGCCGTGCGGCTGACGGAGGGCAAGCCCCTGCTGCTGCAGCTGCAGGGACGCTGGCACCGGAGCAGGGTGGAGGAGGTCACCCCCCAACTGGTGACGGTGCGCCTGCGCCAAGGGGATGAGTGGACGGCGCAGCCGGGGGAGGAGGTGGCCGGAAGGCTCTTCGACCTGGAGGGGGTGTATCAGTTCCGGAGCGCGGCGGTGCGGGTCTATCCGGAGGACGACCTCCTGGTCATGGCCGCCCCGGCCCAGATCCATCGCCTGCAGCGGCGCGATGACTTTCGCCTGGAGGTGTCCCTGGAGGCCAGCTACGGGCTGTGGGGCCACGAGCGGCCCGCCGACGTCCAGCGGGCCATCGTGCGGGACATCTCCGCCGGCGGCGCCTTCCTGGCGGTGGACCGCCCCCTGCCCGAGGGCACCCGGATCTGGCTGCGGCTGAGCTTCCCCGGGGGACAGGTGCTGAAAGCTGCCGGGGAGGTGCGCCGCAGCCTGGACGAGCCTCCCGCCATCGGGGTGCGCTTCATGGATGTGACCGAACGGGATCGGGATCGCATCGTGGCCTACCTTTTCCATCGGCAGCGGGAACTGAGAAAGATGGGACTTCTGTGAGGGGAGGTGGGGCCCAGATGGCGGCCAGGGAGGACGCGGACCTTTGGCGGCGGTACCGGGAGAGCGGCGACCAGAAGCTGCGCGAGGCCATCATCGTGCGCTACGCGCCACTGGTCCGCTACGTGGTGGGCCGGCTGCTGATGGGCCTGCCGCCCCACCAGGAGGCCGACGAGCTGGCCGGATATGGCATTTTCGGGCTGTTGGAGTCCGTGGACCGCTACGACCCGGACCGGGGGGTGAAATTCGAGACCTACGCCGTGGCCCGCATCCGCGGCGCCATCTTGGACGGGCTGCGCGCCTACGACCAGGCTCCCGGCTCCTGGCGCCGCCGGGCGCGCAGCATCGAGCGGGCGGAGCAGGAGTTGGAGATGAAGCTGGGGCGCGTGCCGGAGGAGACGGAGCTGGCGGAGCATCTGGGCATCTCCCGGGAGGAGCTGTGGCAATGGCTGGGCGAGGCCGGCCGCATGTCGGTGGTGTCCCTGGAGGAGGTGCTCTTCGACGGCTCGGAACGGCTGGAGGTCATGCCCGACGAGCGGGAGGAGGATCCCGCCGTGCTGGCGGAGTTCGCCGAGCGCAAGGAACTCCTGGGGGCGGCCATCGACCGGCTGCCGGAGAAGGAGCGCCAGGTGGTGGCCCTGTACTACTACGAGGGGTTGACGGTCAAGGAGATCGCCGAGGTGATGCACCTGTCGCCCTCGCGCATCTCCCAGTTGCACCACCGGGCCATCCTGCGCCTCAGGGGGCGGCTGGCCCGGGCCAAGCAGGACGTTCTTTGAAGGGTGACGACCGGGGAGGAGGTGGGACGGATGGGGATCAGACCGCCGGACTGGACGAACCGGGTGCCGCCACTGGAGGGAACCCGGCCCTCCCGCCGGGTGGAGCGACCGGCGGAGGAGGCGGAGAAGGAGGAGCATCAGGAGCCGCAGCAGGAGGAACAGCGGCGGCGGGAGCCGAAGACGCCCGAGCCTGCTCCGGCCGAAAAGCCGCCGGGGTTGGACGTGCGCATTTGAAGGGGGGCAGGGCATGGGCTACGGGCTGTTCCTCGTCGCGTTGGGGCTATTGATCGCCACCTATCTGGCCGCGCGCCGGGAGCGCCGGCGCACCGAGGCCTTGCGCCGGGAGGTGGAGGGGGCGGTCGACGAGGTGGTGCTGGCGGCGGAGGAGGCGGTGCGCGCTCTGGAGGAGAAGCGCCGGGAACTGGCCGCCTGGCAGCCGCCCCCGCCGGTCCGGGAGCCCGCCGCGGCGGAGGTTCCCGAGCCCGCCCCCGCCGTACGGCCGGCGGACCCGCTGCAGCAGCGGGTGTGGGAGCTGGCGGGCCAGGGGCGCAATGCTACCCAGATCGCCCGGGAGCTCGGCCTCACCCCGGGGAAGGTGGAGCTGATGGTGAACCTGCAGCGCCTGCGGGGCTGAAGCGTCCTGCGGCGGGGATATGCCGCACGGCGGGCGGAATTGCGGAGTGGCCCCAGGATGGTTCGCCGACAGGGGGAAGGAAAGATGAAACCAGGATGGCCGCTCTTGGCGTCCCTGTCCTTGGGCCTGGCGCTGAGCGCCTGCGCCGCCGGTCAGCCATCGGGGTCCTCCGCCGCGCCCACCACGGTGGCGGCGCCGCGGCAGAACTTCACCTACGGTTTCGACTTGAACACCCAGGAGCCCGACCAGCCGAGCCTGAAGGGTTTTCCGAACCAGCCGGGCGCGGTGGTCTCGGCGCGGGCGGTCATGGCCAGCCTGCCCCGATCCTACGCGGACCAGGCCATTTTCGGCTTCGGCGCCGCCTCCGACCCCGAGCCATCGCCCGGGGTCTTCAACCTGGGCGATATCGCCCGGCGCATCGCCATGATCCAGGCGGCGGGGGACATGCCGGTTATCACCCTCGTCTCCGCTCCCCCGTGGATGAAGGGCCCTGCGAGCACTGGGAGGAGTCTCTTCGCGACCCCTCCCGCCCCGGACCACTACCAGGACTTCGCGGCGCTGGCGGCCCACGTGGCCCTGCGGTTTCCCCAGGTCAAGTACTTCGTGGTGTGGAGCGAACTGAGGGGCTTTTGGAACCCGGCGACTCGCTCCTGGGACTACCGCGACTACACCAGGATGTACAACGACGTGTACCGGGCGATCAAACGCGTGCGGCCCGACGCGCTGGTCGGCGGCCCCTACGCGAACATGACGGCCTATCCGCGACCGGTCCGCGGCGCAGTTTCCACCGTCCACGGCCGTTGGGGCTATCTCGACCAGGGCATGCTCGACGCGGTGTCCTACTGGCTGGCCCATAAAGCCGGCGCCGACTTCGTCGCCGTCGACGGCGCGACCGCGGTGGCCGAGACCGGCGACGCGGGTTTGGCCAACCCGGTGACGGCGGCCGGGCAGTATGCGGCGGTGGACCGGTGGATCCGCGCTCGGAGCGACCTGCCGATCTGGTGGATGGAATCCCACATCCAGCCCTCGCGCGGTTGGACTCCGGCGCAAGCAGCGGCGGCCCGGATCGCCACCCTGGCCGAGATGGCCGGTAGCGGCGCCAGCGTCGGGATGCAGTGGCAGCCGCAGGAACAGGCCGGCTGGCCGGACGAGGGTCTGTGGACTTCGACGCTGGTCCCCGGCGGCGGCCAGCCCACTCCGCTGGCCACCCTCCTGCCGAAAGTCCTTCCCATCCTCGGCCGCTCGCCTGCGCTCATGTCCGGCGAGCCGCCCGGGGTGCTGGTGGCGTCCGACGGCGCCGGCATCTTGGCGGTCAACACCACCGACCACAGGGTCACGGCCGAAGTCGGCGGTTCCCCCCTTGCCCTGCTGCCGGCCCAGGTCTACACCTCGTTCCGGCGATGAAATCCCGTGAGCACTCCTGCGCGAGGCCTTCCAGCGGTGGCGGGCCGCACCCGACGGGCCAGCGGCGAGGGGCGCGGCGCCGCCCGGATCGCCGGGAGCCCGCCCCGGCCGCACCGCGGGGAAGCTGGAGCCGATGGTGAAGCGGCGGCGAGTGCGGGGCTGGGGCACCCTGCGGCAGGGATATGCCCCGCGGAGGGCGAAATTAGTGTCGAAGGATGTCGAAGACCGCAACAGGCTCGGTTATGGCGGGTATTGCCTGCTGCGGCGCAGCGGGAGGAGGTGAACCGGTTCTTGCCGTGAGGGATAGACGAAAGGGGTGGGATCGATGCGGATGAGACGGTTGATCGGGTGGCGGATGGCGGCGGGAGCGGCCCTGCTGGGAATGGGGGCCTTGGTCGCGGGCTGCGGCACCAGCGCCGCGCCTACCGCCAAGGCGCCGACGCAGATCACGGTGGGCACCCTGTACGCGGGATCGGGAGCCTTCGCCACTTCGTCGCTGCCCGAGTACCAGGGGCTGCAGTTTTGGGCCCAGCAGGTCAACGCCAAGGGCGGGGCCTTCGTCAAGGCCTACAACAAGCGGATCAAGGTGAAGATCGTGGCCTACAACGATCAGAGCAGCGCCACCACCGCCACCACGCTGTACACGCAGCTGATCACCCAGAACAAGGTGAACCTGCTGGTGGCGGACTTCGGATCGGTGCTGACCTCGGTGGCCGTGCCCATTGCCCGGGAGCACAAGACGGTGCTCTTCGACATCACCGGCACGGGGGCCAGCTTCTTCACGCCCAACAACAAGTACATCGTGCTGACCTCGCTGCCCACCTCGGGGGTTTGGCCGGAAAGCCTGGCCGGCTTCCTGCTGCACAAGGGCATCAAGCGGGTGGCCATCCTGTACCTGACCAACGACTTCGACCAGTCCCAGGCCACGACCCTGGCCTCCCGGTTGAAGGCGGGCGGCGTGACGCCGGTGTATGATCACGGCGTGCCGACCTCCACCTCCAGCTACAACGTTCTCATCCATGCCATGGCCCAGAGCAAGCCCGACGCGGTGATCGAGTTGGGCTACCCGAACAACGACATCGCCTTCCTGCAGGCCCTGGCCAGCAGCGGGCAGCATTTCAACATGGTCTTCACCGTGTTCCCCGGCCAGTTGCTTTCCCTGCTGCAGAAGAACGTGGGCGCCAAGGGCCTGGCCTACACGTACACCTATCCGACACCGCCGCTTTTGGCCTACAACAAGGTGAACTACGGGCTTAGCTTGTCCCAGTTCACCAAGGCCTTCCAGGCGCAGACGCACACCGGCGTCAATTTCCTGACCATCGCCGGGTACAACGCCGGGCTGGTCATCCAAAAGACCCTGGATACGGCCAAGAGCCTGCGCCAGAGCGATCTGCGCCAGGCGGTGGCCGGCTTCTCGGGCAAGATCTTCACCCTGGACGGACGGTTCCGGATCAACTCCGAGGGCGCCCAGGTCGGGGAGACGCTGCCGGTGGGGCAGCTGGTGCCTACGACCAAGGGGTTGCAGATGGTGGTGGTCTACCCGGCCAAGGTCAAGACGGGCTCCTCCGTGTATCCGGCACCGTAGGGGAAGTGGCGAACGGTCCGGCCCGGGCCCTACGTCCGGGCCGGACCTCTTACTGCGCGGAAAGGATGTCTGCCACCCGATGCTGGTGTACGCGCTGACGGCGGGAGTGCTGTTTGGCCTGTTCTACAGCCTGGTGGGCCTCGGTCTGAACCTGGTCTTCGGGGTGTTGCGCATGGTCAACCTGGCCCACGGGCAGTTCGTCATGCTGGGCGGCTTCGCCGCTTACCTGGCCTACGTCCGGCTGGGATGGCACCCCCTGGTGACCATGGTGGTGGCCGCGGCCCTCTTCCTGGGGATTGGCTACCTGCTGTATCCCCTTTTCGCGCCCCGCCTGGCCGCATCCACCGACCCGGAGATGATCTCCCTGGTGTTCTTCTTCGGGGTGGCTGAGATGATCCAGGCTTTGGCCGTGATCGGGTTCGGAAACAACCAGCGCTCGATCTACGCGCCGGTGTTCGGAGCGGCTCCGGTGCGCCTGCTGGGGGAGCGGTTCCCCGCCGCCTGGGTGGTCAGCGGCGGCGTGAGCCTCTTGGCCCTCCTGGCCGTCTACCTGTACCTTTACCGGTCGCGTCTGGGATATGCCACGCGGGCGGTGATGGCCTCCCGGGAGGAGGCCCTGGTGAGCGGGCTGAGCGTGGGACGCATCTCGGCCCTGGCCTTCGGCATCGGCCTGGCCCTGGCGGCCGCCGGCGGCGTGCTCAGCCCCTTCCTGCTGGGCGGGGTCAATCCCGGGGTGGGCGTGGGTCTGACCATGACCGCCTTCGCGGTGGTGGTGCTGGGATCCCTGGGCAACCCGCTGGGGACGGTCCTGGGGGGGCTGATCTACGGGGTGTCCCTGATGCTGATGCAAAGCTACCTTTCGGAATGGACCAACCTGTTGCCCTACCTGCTCCTGCTGGTGGTGCTGCTGGTGCGGCCCAGCGGCCTGTTGGGGAGGGGCGTGCGGCATGCCTAGGGTGTGGTCGGGGGCGGCGGTGCTGGTGGTGGTTTTGGCCCTGTGCCTGGTGCTTCCCCAGCTGTACGCCAACCAGTTCCTGTTCTTCGACCTGATGGTGTACCTGGCCTTGGCCCAGGGGGTGAACATCCTCTACGGCTTCACCGGCTACCTGCCTTTCGGCTACGTGGGCTTCTTCGGCACCGGCGCCTACGGCATGTCCCTGGCGGTGCTGAAGCTGCACCTGCCCCCGGTGCCGGCGGTGCTGGCGGGGGGCGTCGCGGCCGTCGTCCTGGGGCTGGTCCTGGCGCCGCTGCTGCGGCTTTCCGGCGCCTATTTCGCCATCGCCAGCCTGGCCGCCTCCCAGGCCGTATATTACGTGGTGGCCAACCCGTCCCTCACCGGGGTGACCCGCGGCCCCTACGGCATCAGCCTGGCCCGGGTCTACCACCCGTCCCAGAGCTACCTGGTCATGGTGGGGGTGCTGGGCCTGACTTTGGCCGCAGTGCTCTACCTGCGCCGTTCCCGACGCGGGATGGTGCTGCAGGCCATCCGGGATGATCCCCAGAGCGCGGCCATGGCCGGGGTGAATGTGGTGCGGGAGCGCGTCCTCGCCTGGCTGGCCTCGGCCCTGATCGCGGGTCTGGTGGGCGGCGTGTTCGCCTGGCAGATCTCCGTGTTCTATCCGGCCACGGTCTTCGACCTGTCCACCAGCATCATGGCCATCGTTTTCACCCTCTTCGGGGGGACGGGCACCCTGCTGGGACCGGTGCTGGGGGTGACGGTGCTCTTCGGGCTGTACAACGTGATCGGGGTCTCGGAGCCCCAATATTTCCAGCTGATCTACGGGGCCTTGATCGTGCTGCTGGTGCTCTTTTTGCCCGGGGGCGCGGCGTCGCTCCTGAAGCGGAGGGGCATCGATGTCCTGTGAACCGATCCTGCGGGTGCGCGACCTGGTGAAGCGCTTCGGAGGCTTTCGGGCCTTGGACGGGGTGGACCTGGACCTGAACCCAGGCGAGGTGGTGGGCCTGGTGGGGCCCAACGGCTCGGGGAAGACCACCCTGATCAACGTGGTTTCGGGGATCTACCGGGCCGATGCCGGCAGCATCCGCCTGGGGGAGCGGGAGATTGGCAAGCTGCCGCCGCACCGGGTGGCGGCGTTGGGTCTCAATCGCACCTTCCAGGTTCCCAAGCCCTTTCGGAGCCTGACGGTGCGCCAGAACCTGGAGGTGGCCTGGCGACACCGCCGGCGACCGGGACCGGGGGTTAGGGAGGCGCTGGAGTTCGTGGACCTCGCGTCCCTGGCCGAGCGGGAGGCTGGCACCTTGAACACGGCGCAGCAAAAGCTCCTCGACCTGGGGCGCGCCCTGGTCGCCGCGCCGCAGGTGCTGTTGGTGGACGAGCTGGGCGCCGGCCTGGGGCCCTCGGAGCTGGAGTTGGTGGCGGATCGGCTGCGGCGGGTGGCCGAAGCGGGCACCGCCCTGCTGGTGGTGGAGCACCTGATGGGCTTCTTGGGCCGGCTGACGCGCCGGGTGGTGGTGCTGAACGCGGGAGCGCAGATCTTCGCGGGCGACTTGGCGGCGGCGGCGGCGGATCGGCAGGTGGTCGAGGTCTTCCTGGGAGAGGGGCATTGAGCGTGGAGGACTTCTTCCGGGCCGCCGGAGTGGAGGCGGGCTACGGAGCGCTGCAGGTGCTTTGGGGCGTGGAACTGAGCCTGCGGCAGGGGGAGAGCGTGGTCCTCTTGGGCGCCAACGGCGCGGGCAAGACCACGCTGTTGCGGACGCTGTTGGGCCTGGTGCCCCTGTGGCGGGGGGAGATCCGCTTCCTGGGGCGGCGCATAGAGACCTGGCCCACCGAGACGCGGGTGCGGGCCGGTCTGGCCTTCATGACCGAGCAGGGGGTGTTCCCCAACCTGAGCGTGGAGGAGAACCTGGCGGTGGGAGGCTTCCACCTGGGCCGGACCACGGCGCGCCGGCGCATCGGCGAGCTGTACGAAATGTTTGCCGACCTGCGGGAGAAGCGGCGCGAGCCGGCCGCGAATCTCTCCGGCGGACAGCGCAAGCTGCTGGCGGTGGCCAAGGCGGTGGTGGCGCGCCCGCGCCTCTTGCTGATGGACGAGCCCTCGGCGGGCCTGGCGCCGCGCCTGGTGGGGCAGGTGGTGGAGATTCTGCGGCAACTGCACCGGGACGGGCTGACTTTGTTCATCGCCGAGCAGAACGTGAAATTCCTGGAGCTGGCCCAGCGCACGCTGGTGCTGGAGGGAGGGCGGGTCGCCTTCCGGGGGACGGTGGAGGAGCTGCGGGAGAACGACGCGGCCCGCAAGGCCTACTTCGGCCTGGAGGGGTAGCGGCGCGGCCGGTTCGGCCTGGTTGCGGGCGGCGGCGAACTGAGCCAAAGCCGCGCCAAGGGCACCGCTCGGCGAGCACGGGGCCTGGTGCCGCAAGGGCCGCCGGCAACCACGAAACCGTCGCCAAAGTTCGAAAGACGGCTCCGGGGTTGGGCTGCCTCAACCTCGCCGCGCGTGGCGCCGCCGCGCCGCCTGCTTCGCAGGAGGGTTTCCGGTACGTTCCTCGAGAGCCGGTAGGGGATGTACCGGTTCAGGCCGATCCACTCGTGGGCAGCCGGCACGGCAAGTTGCCGATGCAGGGATCTTGGAAGCCGCAGGACGTACCTGCCGGAGTACCTGTTCCTTCCCGGTTGCGGGAGCTCCTCGCCGTCCTGAGCGGAGCATCGGCTCCCAGGATGCCATCGGTTCCGCGGACGGCCAAGGCGGCAGGGGGAGAGGGCCTGCGGGTTCCTCTTCAACAGGTCCCCCGCCGCTGCAGGATCTTTTTCGGGTGGGTTCCTCGTTCAGGCCGCCAGCCTGCGGCAACCGGCTGGCATGGAGATGCCAGTTTCCTTTTCGCCGATGAAGAATCGTCCAGCCGTGCCACGTAGGAAAGTCACCTCGGGTGAAACATGGGGGTGAAGGAGCCCCGGGGCGGGGTGCCGGCATCCGAACGCCTTTGCCGCGCCCGGCAGGGGAGGCGGGGGACGCCTTTCGGGGGCCCTTGCCCCCATAAGGGATGACTTTGCTCATCGCCGAACATGGCCGTGCGTTAGCGGCGCCGTCTCAGGGGGCGCTGGTTCCGGAACGGGGCGCGTCGCCTTCCGGGGGATGCCGGAGCCGCCGAGGGAGGGCGGCGCGGCTTGGTGCAGCCCTCAGGCGCCGGCCCGGTGCAGGCAGTAGCGGGAGTAGACGCCGCGGTCCGCCGCCTGGCGCAGGCGTTCCCACTCCTGGGGAGACACGGAGCAGAAGGCGCGCACCGCCCGCGGGTCGAATTGCCGCCCCGCCGCCTGACGCAGCTCCGCGCGCGCGCGCTGGTAGACCAGGGCGGGGCGGTAGGGGCGTTCGGAGGTCATGGCGTCGAAGGCGTCGGCCACCGCCAGGATCCGGGCACCCTCGGGGATGGCGTCCCCCCGCAGGCCGCAAGGGTATCCCTCGCCGTCGAAGCGCTCGTGGTGGAAGCGCACGAACTGTCTGGCCTCCCCCAGCCCCTCCAGGCCCTGCACGATGCGGTAGCCTACCTCGGCGTGGCGGCGCACCTGGTGGATTTCCTCCCCGGTCAGGCGGCCCGGCTTGCGCAGCACCGCCAGCGGGAGGCAGATCTTGCCCACGTCGTGCAGCATGGCGCCCCAGCGCAGCCGCTCCAGGTCCTCCAGGTTGCTCCATCCCAGGAGCTCGGCCAGCTGCTCGCTGAAGCGCACCACCCGGAAGGTGTGCTCCTGAGTTTCCCCGTCCCGCTCTTGGAGGGCGGTGACCAGGGACAGGAGCGTCTCCTCCTGGAGGGCCAGGCGGTACAGGGCCGAGGCGGCCACGCAGGCCAGTCCCTCCACCACCCGGCGCTGGGCCTCGTCCGGACCCTGCATCCGGCTCAGATAGCAGGTGAGCACGCCGAACACGATCCGCCGTTGGGCGTGGATCAGCGGGAAGGCTGCCACATAGTCGAGGCCGAAGGCGGACTGGTGCCAGCGCCAGGGAGTGAGGTCCACCCCGGGCGAGTAGGGCGGTGCCGCCGGGGAGCCCACGTAGCGGCGGTCGCGGAAGGCGAGGCTGGTCGCCCCGCGGCCCTCGGGCGCCGCGGTGTCCACGCTGATCCGCAGGCGCTCGATGCCCTCCTTGGCCACCGGGCCGCCGCTGCAGCGGGGCAGGAGCCAGCCCTCGGGGTCCGGGGCGGAAACCAGCACCAGGGGGGCGTCGAGCATGCGGGAGACGGTGTCGGCCACGATTTGGAGCACCCGGCTCTCCGAGTTGGTGCGGACCACCGTCTCGAGGGCGCGGTGCAGCAGCTTCTCCTGGCGCAGGCAGCTTGCCAAGTCCATTCCGGACCACCGCCTTTTGTGCGTTGATGGAGCCCTTCATTCCAGTTATCGGCATGAGCCGCGCCGGGGACGTGAACGCGGAATTACAATTGCTTGACAAATGTGTCACGTAGCAATACCTCGACCTCGGTTGCGCCGCCTCTCCCCAAGTGCTATACTTTCCCCATCCGGTCGTGCGGATGGCCTTCGGGGCAAGGTGAGGGGGCAACCCCGATTCCTGACCGGCGGTGACCCTTCGGGGAAGCCCGCGAGCCGCCTTGCGGCAGACCCGGTGCGAATCCGGGGCCGACAGTAGAGTCTGGAAGGGAGAAGGCCTGGACTTGGCCTTGCCTTGCCCCGGGGAAGCCGCCCCGGGGTTTTTGCTTATGGGAGCTGACCATGCACGCGGACAGACGCTTCATGGCCCTGGCCGTGGCCCAGGCCCGCCGGGGTTGGGGGCGCACCAGTCCCAACCCGCCGGTGGGGGCGGTGGTGGTGGACGCCGCCGACCGGGTGGTCGGGCGAGGCTACCACCCCCGGGCCGGCGAGCCCCATGCCGAGGTGTTCGCTTTGGAGCAGGCGGGGGAGCTGGCCAGGGGCGCCACCTTGTACGTCACCCTGGAGCCGTGCTGCCACCAGGGGCGCACGCCTCCCTGCACGCGGCGGATCATCGCCGCCGGGGTGGCCCGGGTGGTGGTCGGGGCCACCGACCCGAATCCCCTGGTGGCTGGGGGCGGCTTGGCCGAGTTGGCCCGGGCGGGCATCCGCACCGATGTTGTGCCCACCCCCGCCACGGCGGAACTGGTGGAAGCCTTCGCCAAGCACGTGACCACCCTGCGGCCCTTCCTGCACCTCAAGGCGGCGGTGACCCTGGACGGGCGCATGGCCACCGCCACGGGGGATGCCCGCTGGGTCACGGGGGAGGCGGCCCGCGCCCTGGTGCACCGCTGGCGGGATCGCTGCGACGCGGTCCTGGTGGGGGTGGGCACGGTGCTGCGGGACGACCCGCGCCTCACCTGCCGCGTGCCGGGAGGGCGCGACCCCATTCGGGTGGTGGTGGACTCCAGTGGTCGCACGCCACCCACGGCGCGGGTGCTGACCGGGGGGTCGGATGCCCCCACCTGGGTGGCGGTGACTGCGGCGGCGCCGCACGAGGCGCGCTCGGCCCTGGAGCGTGCGGGGGCCGAGGTTTTGACCCTACCCGAACGCGCCGGTCGGGTGGACCTGGCGGCCTTGGGGGCGGAGTTGGGGCGGCGCGGGGTGGTGGCGGTCCTGGGGGAGGCGGGGGGAACCCTCAACGCCGCCTTGCTGCGGGAGCGAATGGTGGACCGAATCAGCCTCTTCGTGGCCCCCAAGTTGGTGGGAGGCGATGGTTCGCCGGGACCGGTGGGAGGAGAGGGCGTGGTGCGCATGGCCGACGCCCTGCCCCTGGACCGGCTGCGGTGTCGGCGGGTGGGGGAGGACCTTTGGATCAGCGCCTACCCCGCCTACCCGGGAGGTGGGGAACATGTTCACGGGGATCGTTGAGGATCTGGGCGAGGTCCGGGAGGCGCTGCGCCGGGGCAGGGCCCGGGAGCTGTTGGTGCGCTCCTCCCTGCTCGCCGGGGAATTGGCGGTGGGGGACAGCGTGGCGGTGGACGGCGTGTGCCTCACGGCCACCTGGTTGGGACCGGACGCCTTCCGGGCCGATCTGTCCCCCCTCACGGCGGAGCGGACCACCCTGGGGGAAGCCGGACCCGGGCGGCGGGTCAACCTGGAGGCGGCCCTGCGCCTGGGGGGGCGATTGGGGGGCCACCTGGTCACCGGACACGTGGACGGCGTGGGCACGGTGCGTCAGGTGCGTCGCGGGGCCGAGGAGTGGGAGCTGGAGATCGCCTTTCCCGGGGAGCTGGCCCCCTACCTGGTGCCCCGGGGCTCGGTGGCGGTGGATGGGGTCAGCCTGACGGTGGCCGCGGTGGACGGGGGATCCTTCCGGGTGCAACTCATCCCCCACACGGCGCGGCACACCACCCTGGGAGAGCGCAGGGTGGGGGACCGGGTGAACCTGGAGGGCGACCTGTTGGGCAAGTACGTGCTGCGCGCTCGGGGTGGCAGCGGAATCACCCTGTCCCAGCTGGCGGAGCAGGGATTTTGACGGGAGATGGGCAATTTGCATAGCGTCGAGGAGGCCCTGGCGGCCATCGCCCGCGGCGAGATGGTCGTGGTGGTGGACGACGAGAACCGGGAGAACGAGGGAGACCTGGTCATGGCCGCGTCCCGGGTGACTCCCCAGGCGGTGAACTTCATGGCCCGCCACGGGCGGGGGCTCATCTGCGTTCCCCTGCCCGCCGCGCGTCTGGACGAGCTGGGGCTTCCCCCCATGGTGCCGGCGCCGGAGGACCATCTGGGCACCGCCTTCACCATCTCCGTGGACGCGCGCACGGTGACCACGGGCATCTCCGCGGCAGAGCGGGCCCGGACCATCCGGGCGCTTTGCGACCCGGCCACCCGTCCCGAGGACCTGCAGCGTCCCGGGCACATCTTCCCCCTGCGGGCCAAGGCGGGGGGGGTGCTGCGTCGGCCCGGGCACACCGAGGCCGCGGTGGACCTGGCGCGCCTGGCCGGGCTGGAGCCGGCGGGGGTCATCTGCGAGATCATGAACGAGGACGGCACCATGGCCCGGCTGCCGCAGCTGCAGCAGATGGCGGCGCAGCACGGCCTGTGCCTGGTCAGCATCGCCGACCTGATCCGCTACCGGCGTCGCACCGAGCTCTTGGTGGCCAGGGTGGACGAGGCCAGGCTTCCCACCCGCTTCGGCGTGTTCCGCGGCATCGCCTACGAGGAGGTGCTCACCCACCAGACCCACGTGGCGCTGGTCAAGGGGGAACTGGATCCCGAGCAGGCGATGCTGGTGCGGGTGCATTCCGAGTGCCTCACCGGGGACGTATTCGGGTCCCTGCGCTGTGACTGCGGGCAGCAGCTGGAGTTGGCCATGCGGGCCATCGAGGCCGAGGGGCGGGGGGTGCTCCTGTACCTGCGCCAGGAGGGCCGGGGCATCGGGCTGGCCAATAAATTTCGCGCCTATGCCCTGCAGGACCACGGCGTGGACACGGTGGAGGCCAATGAGATCCTGGGCTTTCCGCCGGACCCGCGGGACTACGGCACGGGGGCGCAGATCCTGGCCGATCTGGGGGTGCGCAAGATGCGCCTTTTGACCAACAATCCCCGCAAGTACGCGGGCCTGGAGGGGTACGGCCTGGAGATCGTGGAGCGGGTGCCCATCGAGGTGCCGCCCAACGAGGTGAACCGGCGCTACCTCTCCACCAAGCGGGACAAGCTGGGGCATCTCATCGGCAAGAAAGGAGAATGAGGGTGCGCGTTTACGAGGGAGAACTGCTGGGAGAGGGACTGCGGGTGGGCGTCGCCGTGGCCAGGTTCAACGAGGTGATCACCCAGCGCCTCTTGGCGGGCTGCCTGGACGCCCTGCAGCGCCACGGCGTGGCCGAGGAGGACACGACCATGGTGCGGGTGCCGGGGGCCTTCGAGCTGCCCCTGGCGGCCAAGCTCCTGGCCGAGGGCGGGAATTGCGACGTGGTGGTGTGCCTGGGGGCGGTGATCCGCGGGGCCACCCCCCATTTCGAGTACGTGGCGGCGGAGGTGGCCAAGGGGGTGGCCCAGGTGGGGCTGAGCACCGGGGTGCCGGCCCTCTTCGGCGTGATCACGGCGGACACC
Source organism: Bacillota bacterium (assembly GCA_021810565.1). Classification (GTDB taxonomy): domain Bacteria; phylum Bacillota; class Sulfobacillia; order JAJZIM01; family JAJZIM01; genus JAJZIM01. The sequence continues at coordinate 19,995 of JAJZIM010000009.1, read as the reverse complement.
CTGGAGCAGGCCATCGAGCGGGCCGGCAGCAAGGGCGGCAACAAGGGGTTTCAGGCGGCCCAGGACGCCATCGAGATGGGCAACCTGCTGCGCCGGATGCGGGGCTGAGGCGGCGCACCACGCCTCCCGGCGGGGCATACACTGCCAGGGCCGACGCGCCGGGGGGAGGGATGCGGGATGAAGGTGCAGGTGATCCGCCTGCCCAAGGTGGTGGGCCGGGTGCTGCTGGCCGTGGTGGGGGTTTTGGCGCGGCGCCCGTCCTGAGCTGCGGGGCGGGCCCTCTCCCGCGGGAAGGGCCGGCTCCGCCGTGTCGCGGTGGGACAAGCTGCAGCGAGGTGGTGGTGCTTTGGGGTGGTGGCGGGATCGCTGGCGGGAATGGCGGCCGATCCTGGCGCTTTATGCACTGTCCCGCATAGGCTTATTGCTGGTGGGGTGGATCGCCGGGGCGCGACTGACCACCCAACTGCCGGCCAGGCCCTGGCCGGAGGTGGAGTCCTCCCTGGGGCGCATCTGGACGCGGTGGGACGCCCAGTGGTACCTGCATATCGCCCATTACGGCTATGCGGGCCACAGCTTCGCCTTCTTCCCCCTGTATCCCCTGCTGATCCGGATCCTGACGCCGCTTAGCGGCGGCCAGGGCTATCTGGCGGGCATCCTGGTCTCCAACCTGGCCTTCCTGGTCGCCCTGTTCTACCTGCGGCGCCTGGCCGCCGAGCGGCTGGGTCCGGCGGGGGCCATGCGGGCCCTGGCCTACCTGGTGCTGTTCCCCACGGCCTTCTTCTTCTCGGCGGTGTACACCGAGTCCGTATTCCTGGCCGCCTCCGTGCTGTGCTTCTATGCCGCCCGGCAGCGGCGTTTCTGGCTGGCGGGCCTTTGGGGCGCCGCGGCGGCGGGCACCCGGGACCTGGGGGTGCTCTTGGCCCTGCCCCTGGCTTGGGAATACCTGGCGGCCAGGGAGTGGCGGTGGCGGCGCATTCGCTGGGACTTCCTCTCGGCGGGGCTGGTGGGGGCGGGACTGGGGGCCTACATGCTCTACCAGTACCTTTTGACGGGCAATCCCCTGCGGTTCATGCTGGCGGAGCGCTACTGGAACCGCCACCTGAGTCCGCCCTGGGTGGGGCTGGTCCGCGCGGTGCACGATTTTCTTTATCTGCCCTACAGCGCGCCGCCCCACGTGTACGGGGTTCTGGACGCCGCGGCGGCGGTGCTGTTCGTGTACCTGCTGCTTTTGGGTATCCAGCGCCGCTGGGGGGGAAGCTACCTGGTGTATTGGGGGGCGAGCCTCCTGGTGCCGCTTTTGTACCCCACCAGCCACGGCTTCAGCCCCCTGCTCAGCATGACCCGCTTCGTGGCGGTGATCTTTCCCGCCTTCTTCGTGCTGGCCGAGGCGGGGGAACGGCCGGGGGTGGACCAGGGGGTGCGCATCCTGTTCCCCCTGCTGCAGGGACTGTTCTTCGCCATGTTCGTGGCCTGGGTTTGGGTGGCTTGACGCGGAGGAAAAGTAAAGCTATGCTATAGCGTGGTTGACGAAGCTTGCGCCGGGGCGACCCGGGGAGCCGGCAGAGCGGGGGAATGTCGATGCGCCCCTTGGTGGTGGTGCCGACCTACAACGAGCGGGACAACCTGCCGCCGCTGGTGGAGCGGATCCTGGCCGATCCGACCTTCTCCGTCCTGGTGGTGGACGACGCCTCTCCCGACGGCACCGGGCGGGTGGCCCAGGAGCTGGCCGAACGATTTCCGGGGCGGATGCAGGTGCTGCACCGGTCCGGCAAGCAGGGGCTGGGCACCGCCTACCTGGCCGGCTTCCGGTACGCATTGGAACACCGCTTCGATCCGGTGTTCGAGATGGACGCCGATTTCTCCCACGATCCGGTGGACCTGCCCCGCCTTCTGCAGGCCGCCCGGGATGCCGATCTGGTGCTGGGATCGCGCTACGTGCCGGGCGGGCGCACCGAGAATTGGTCCCGGACCCGGCGCCTCATCAGCCGTTTCGGCTGCTGGTACTCCCGCACGGTGTTGGGACTGCCCTACCGCGATCTCACGGGCGGCTTCAAATGCTTCCGCCGGCGCACCTTGGAAATTTTGAACCTGGACCGGGTGCATTCCAACGGCTACTCCTTCCAGATCGAGCTGACCTACCGCTGCCACCGCCGCGGGCTGAAGATCGTGGAGGTGCCCATCGTCTTCCGGGAGCGCCGCTCGGGACGCTCCAAGATGTCCAAAGGGATCGTGCTGGAGGCCATGCTGCTGGTGTGGCGGCTGCGCCTGGGAAGCCGATCCGGACCGGATGTAAAGAGCGAGGTTTTGAAGAGGGGGGCCAACGACTGAGCGATCTTAGTGTGCATGTGCGGCGCTTTCCGCGCTTCGCCGCGGTGGGCGCCAGCGGGGTGCTGGTGAACCTGGGCATCTTTTGGCTGGGCCATTACGGGCTGGGGCTGCCCTTGGCGGTGTCCTCGGTGGCGGGGGTGGCCATCGCCATCCTGAGCAATTTCCTGCTGAACCGCCGCTGGACCTTCCAGCGCCGGGATGCGGGCGGGCGCCGCTTCGTGCGCTTCAGCCTGGTGTCCCTGGCGGGGATGAGCATCACCACCGGGGTGCTCTTGTTTCTGACCTCCCGCGATCTGTCGCCGGTGCTGTCGGATCTGACGGGCATCGGCTGCGCCACGGCCCTCACCTTCGTGCTGAACACCGTCTGGACCTTCGCCTGATGCTCCTGGCCACCGCGGCCAAGCTCTTGGTGCTGGCGGTCTCCCTGGGGCTGGACGCCTTCTCGGTGGCGGTGGGCATCGGGATCAAGGGGGCCGATGCCCGGACCCGCTGGAAGGTGGGGCTGAGCTTCGGAGCGTTCCAGGTGCTGATGCCGGCGCTGGGGCTGGGGATAGGGCGGGTGCTGGGGGCCAGACTGGGGGATGCGGCGGCCTACCTGGGCTTCGCGGCCTTGGTGGTGCTCGGCGCGTACATGGCCGCGAGCCCGCGTCGGGAGGACGCCGTCGGGCCGGATCTGACCCGGGGCGCGGGTCTCCTCTTGGCCTCCCTCTCGGTCAGCCTGGACGCCCTGGCGGTGGGTTTCACCTTGGGGATCTTGGGGCTGCCGCTGGCGCTCTCCCTGGCGGTGATCGGCGGGACGGCCTTCGCGCTCACCGTGTTGGGGCTGGAGTTCGGGCGGCGCCTGGGGACGCGGGTGGAGCAGGGAGCCGAGCGCTGGGCGGGGGTGGTGCTGGCCCTCACCGGACTGTTCTTCCTGGGTCAGAAGCTGGGCTGGATCTGAATCCAGCTACCTCCCCCCTCTGGGCAGGAGCAGGTTCGCCCGAGGCTCCATCTTCAGGTCGCCTTTCAGGGCTTTTCCTGGGCTGCCGTTGCCCCCTGATTATGTCGCATGAAAGTATAGACCTCTGCTACCATCGCCCGGGTAGTCAACCGACGACATGGCGGCGGCAATGCTGCGTAGACCTGCACGGCACGAGAATGCAGGTCGTCCCGCTGGTCGGCCAGGGCGACGAAGGCGCCCGTGTCCAGCAGAATATTAGTCACGCTCTTTCGTTCAGTAGATTTAGCGGTCATGCTGTTCCGCCCCATCCGAGGGCCCCTGGCCGAACATTCCGATCAGGGTCCGGAAGGGATCTTCCGAGCGGCTTCTGTGGTCCTCAGCGTTCTGGCTCGTTATCGCGATCTAAAGTTCGTTGTTGCAACTCACCGATGAAGGACTCCACCCTCTTCTTCAACTGATCAAACTGTCTTGCGGCAGCCTCCGTATCCGCAGGATACTTGCCGTCGTAGAAGAATTTGACGTGCAAAATGGTGATCATCTCCCTGAACTGTTGATCAAGCGGAGCAGGCAAGTCTCTTGCAATTCCGCCCCAGCGCGTTCCCTTCCGCCCGAGGAACGCTTGGGCAGCATTGCGTGCCGCATGGAACAGCTCGTCAAATGCTATCTTGTACAGCCTATCTTTAGTGCCAGGGTCGATGGTCACCTCGGCCGCCCTCAGGTTCATTTCGGCAGCCGCAATGGACCCCTCTGCTTCCTTGAACGAATTCACCATCTCACTCCCTTCGCCCAAAAACATCTCTGCCTCCTGAATGGTTTCGCCATTGCCCAAAAGAACCAAACCAGCCAGGACCGCCTTGGCCAAGTCGCCCATATCTTCACCCGGATGCCGCAAGATAAGGTCAACCGGCCTGTCCGACACCTCATTGAGCGTGTCAAACAGAATAGCCTCAAGATGTTCTTGAGAAGCGGTTGTAACCACCAAATCGTAGTCTCGGGCCAGGTCTGGGGCATAGACGGCGGAGCCGATGAGCACCGCATCACGAACATGGGGATCCACAGCCCGCACCGTGTCGGCAAGCGACTGAAGCACCGTTTCCCTTTTCTGATCCGCCACGACGGCCATGGTTCCACCTCCGCGAACATTATACCACCTTAAGGTGGCCGCCGGCATCCGCCTCCTTGGCCAAGGCATCCAGGAACATGTCCGCCACCTCTGGGTCGAAATGGGCACCGGCCTGGTCCCGGATATGCTCAACGGCTTCCGCTGGCGGGCGCGGCGGGTGATAGCTGCGCTCCGAGATCACGGCGTCGTACGCGTCGACCACGGCCAGGATGCGGGCGAACACGGGTATCTCCTCGCAGCTCCTATGTCATAGCTGTAATGTCGCCACATATAAGACGCAAGGCCTTTCGCGCTCAACCTTGGGAGGAAGGATGCGGATCGAAGGGACACGAATTCCCTGGGCGTCATGCTCAGTCCCCGCAGGGAGGCGCGGCAGGCCGTGAGCCTCCCCGGGGCATCCCCCCTCCGGAGCGGAGCCTCGCGCTTCATCGCCGATGCTGAACCTCCGGTACGAGAAGAGGGATCCCTCGGGGGGATCCCTCTTGAAGATCGGCTGAGTCTAGACCGCCCGCTGCACTCGTCCCGAGCGCAGACAGCGGGTGCACACATGGAGGCGGCGCACCCGACCGTCCACCATGGCCCGCACCTCTTGGAGGTTGGGATGCCAGCGGCGGTTGGTCTTGATGTTGCAGTGGGCCACCAGGTGGCCGTTCCCCGTTCCCTTGCCGCAGATGTCGCAGCGACGTGCCAACTTCATCCCTCCTCCCTGAGCACGGTGCTCATTCTACCATAGCGGGGCTCTGCTGGCAAGGTCGGCTTGCCCCGCGACGGCCGATGCGGCATAATGGGGGCGAGAGAGGGGGGGAGAGCCCTGCCGCAGCAGTTCGCCACGCCGCTCGGCAACATCACCATCACCGAGGAGTTGGTGGCCTCGGTGGCCGGCCTTTTGGCCCGCCAGTTCGACGGGGTGGCCGGGATGGTGCCGCGTCGGCGGATCGTCGGGCGGGAATCCCCCACCCGGGGGGTGCGGGTGGAGCTGGAGGACGGCCGGGCCAACGTCTTCCTGCGGGTCCGTCTGGAGGACGGGGTGCGCCTGGCCGACCTGGGGGACGCCCTGGTGGAGTGGGTGCGCCGCGGTGTGGAGGACGCCACGGGGATCCCGGTGCGCAAGGTGCGGGTCACCGCCTACGGCGCCCCCAAGGAGGCCTGAGGATGGAGCTGGAGCGGGAGGTGCGCTACCTGAGGGGGGTGGGACCGGGCCGGGCGGCGCTTTTGGCCCGGCTGGGGATCCGCACCGTGGGCGACCTCCTGCGCTACTGCCCCCGCCGCCACGAGGACCGGCGCAGCATCGCTCCCCTGGGGCAACTGGCCGTCGGGCAGGCCACCACCTTTAGGGGGCGGGTGGTGGACCAGCGGGAGCTGCGCCCCCGGGCCGGTCTGGTCATCAGCCAGGCGGTCCTGGAGGACGGCACCGGCCGGGTGCGCCTGGTGTGGTTCAACCAGCCCTGGCGCCTGCGGGATGCGGCGCCGGGTCGGGAACTGGTGGCCTTCGGCACCGCCCAGTGGCGCTACCGGGAGCTGCAGGTGCAAAACCCGGAGTACGAGGTGTTGGAGGGGGGCGACCTGTTGCAGGTGGGGCGGATGGTACCCGTGTACCGGCTCACCGAGGGGCTGAACCAGCGCGGCATGCGCCGTCTGGTGTGGCAGGTGCTGGAGGACGGGGGCGCCGTGGTCGAGGACCCCCTGCCTGAGGAACTGCGCTCCCGGCGGAGCCTGGTGTCCCTGCAGCGGGCCCTGCGCGGCATCCATTTCCCGGCGGACTTCCTGGACTTGGAGGCGGCCCGGCGGCGGCTGGCCTTCGACGAGCTGTTTGGGATGCAAAAGGCCTTGGCGGCTGGTCGCCGCGAGCGCGCGGGGGTGGTCAAGGGGCTGCGCTACGGTCCGCCGGGGGCGTTGACCCGAGCCATGCTGGAGCGGCTGCCCTTCGCCCTGACCGCGGGCCAGCGCCGCTCCCTGGAGGAGATTTGGGCCGATCTGGAGCGACCGGAGCCCATGTATCGCCTGCTGCAGGGGGACGTGGGCTCGGGCAAGACGGTGGTGGCCGCGGCCGCCTTGCTGCGGGCGGTGGAGGCGGGCCACCAGGGGGCCTTGATGGTGCCCACCGAGCTGTTGGCCGAGCAGCATGCCGCCAACCTGCGGCGTCTGGTGGAGCCTTTGGGGGTGCGCCTGGACCTGCTCACCGGCGGGCAGCCGAAACGGGAGCGCGAGGCGGTGCAGGAGCGCCTGGCGGCGGGGGAAGCCGGGGTGGTGGTGGGCACCCACGCCCTGGTGCAGGAGGGGGTGCGCTTCGCCCGGTTGGCTCTGGCGGTAATCGACGAGCAGCATCGCTTCGGGGTGCGTCAGCGCGAACTCCTGCCGGAGAAGGGGGAGCGGCCGGACCTGTTGGTGATGACCGCCACGCCCATTCCCCGCACCCTGATCCTGACGCTCTACGGGGACATGGCCGTGTCCCTCATCGACTCGCTGCCCCCGGGACGACGGCCGGTGAAGACCTTCTTCCTGGAGCGGAATCGGCGGGAGGAGGCCTACGGCTTCTTGGAGCGGCAGGTGGGCGCCGGTCACCTGGCCTACGTGGTGTGTCCGCTGATCGAGGAGTCCGAGGCCATGGCGGCCCGGGCGGCGGCGCAGCTGGCCGACCAGCTCAGGCGGCGTTTCGCCGGCGACGGGGTCGGTCTGGTGCACGGGCGCATGCCGTTTCGGGAGCGCGAGGCGGTGATGGAGGAGTTCCGCACGGGTCGCCAGCGGATCCTGGTGGCCACCACCGTCATCGAGGTGGGGATGGACGTGCCCGAGGCCACGGTGATGGTGGTGGAGGGGGCGGAGCGCTTCGGGCTGGCGCAGCTGCACCAGTTGCGCGGCCGGGTGGGCCGGGGGGACGCCCCGGGCTATTGCCTGCTCTTGGAGGGCAAGGGCACTCCCGAGGCCAGGGAGCGGCTGAGCACCCTGGCCGGGCTCACCGACGGCTTCGCGGTGGCCGAGGCGGATCTCAAGGCGCGCGGCCCGGGGGAGTTCTTCGGCACCCGCCAGCACGGCCTGCCGGACCTGGTGGTGGCGGACCCGCTGCGGGATGCGGACCTGTTGCTGGAGGCGCGGGAGGAGGCCCAGCTGGCCGAGGGGCTGGAACCCGCGGCGGCGGCCCTGCCCCGGCGGGGCTAAGGAGAGGAGAGGTCAAGCTTGGAGGAGCACGGCGTTACGGTACCGCAGGCCCTTTTGGACTTCTATGCCGGGTTGGAGGAGGTGGGCCGCGACTATCCGGTGCGCCTGTCCTGGTCCGGGGAACCGGCGCCCGACCTGCCCCTTTTGGGCGGGATGCGGGTGGAGGTGCCCCCGGAGGCCTTCCTGGAGCTGTTCGACCGGTACGTGGAATATTTCCGGGGCTCGGAGGCGGAGGTATGCCCGAACCTGTTGAGCCGGATCAAAAAGGGCGTGCATGAGGCGGGATCCCAGCTGGTGGAGCGCGTCTTCAGCAACGACCTGGAGTACGTGGAGGACTTCATCTGGGAGCAAAAGTTCTCCCCGGGGCTGTTCCGGCTGCTCTTGGCCCAGGTCATGCGCCCCTTCCTGCGGGAGCTGGGGGAGCGGGAGGGTGAGCGCCGAAGCGAATGGGAGCGGGACAGCTGCCCGATCTGCGGCGGCTCCCCCGGCCTGGCCGTGCTGCAGGGCGAGCGCAGCCTCCTCAGCTGCTCCCTGTGCGGCCATCTCTGGGAGGTGCGCCCCGGGCGCTGTCCCTCCTGCGGGGAGGCCCTGGAGGCGGTGCACCAGGCGGAGGGCTTCACCGTGCTGGCCTGCTCGGGGTGCCGCCGCTACCTGAAGGCCACCGCCCAGGCCGACCAGGACCTGTTCCTGGCCGAGGTGCGCTCCCTGCCCCTGGACGTGTGGGCGGAGCAGGCGGGCTACCTGCGGCCCGGGGCGGAGGTTCCCGCGGCGGCGGGGAGCTAGCCGGCGGGAGGCAGGAAGCGGTAGCTGCCGGCCACCACGGACACGGGGTCCGGACCCACCCCGATCAGCCCGCGCACCTGCAGCTGGGGCACCTCCAGCACCGCCACGGCGTTGCTCTTGGCCATGGCCACGTACAGGTGGCGGCCTCCGGGGGAGTAGGCGGCGTAGACGGGGTCGGCGCCCGGCAGATGGATGGTGCGCACCACCTGGAGGGTGGCCGGATCGATGACCGCGATGCTGTCCGATCCCTGCTGCAGGGCCAAGAGGTAGCGGCTGTGGGGCGTGAAGATGGGGAAGTAGGGGCCGGCGCCCAGACCCTGGATGGGGCTCACCAGGCCCACCTGCACCACGTGACGGGGCTTCGCCACGTCGTACAGGGTGATGCTGCCGGGGCTGCCGGCGTTGGCCACGGCCCACCAGCGACCGTCGGGGGACACGCTGCCCAAGGTGGGATGGGGCACCGGGGAGCCCACGGTGCAGATGGTGGCGCTTTGCGTCAGCTTGGCCAGGTCGATCACGCAGTTCTTCCCGTTGAAGTTGCCGGGGACCAGGACGTAGCCGCCGCGCGGGTCGGTACTGATCCCGGCGGGCCCCATCTTGCCGGTGGCCTGGGAGCCCAGCTCCTGGCCGACGTAGCCGCGGCGGTGGTCCAGGTTGAGGTAGAGCAGTTGCTCCTCGTCGGGCAGGGCCAGGATGGCGGTGCGGCCGTCCGGAGTCTCCGTGGAGTTCACCCCGTGGGGGTCCGGCAGGGGCAGGTTATCGGTAACTTGCAGTCCGGACAGGCGCAGCACCGCCAGGTTGCCGGCGTGGGGCAGGAGCACGTAGCCGGAGGAGGCGCCCCAGGTGGCCGAGGGGTAGCGGCTGGTGGTGCCGATGACGACGGTCTTGGCCACCGCCCCGGCGGCCGGGTTGACCACCGACACCGAGTCGTTGCCGGCGTTGAACACATAGACCGCCGCGGCGGGGGAGGGCATGGCCGCGTTGCGGGGCGCGCCGCAGGCGGCCAGGAAGAGGGCGAGGCCGGCCAACAGGGGCAGGAACTTGCGCATGCGCACACCTCCGGATTTTGACATGCCGATTCGGCGATGGGAAAGGGAAGGGGGCCGCCTGAACAGCGGCCCCCTATTCATTGGCGTGATCTCAGTGCTTGACCCACTGGTAGGTGCTGGCGAAGAGCCCCGCGGGACCCTTGCCCACCTTGATGGTGGTGATCAGGGACATGGTCTTGACGTCGATGGCGGCCACGGCGCCGGCCGAGGGGAGGTTGACGTAGAAGGTGCTCCCGTCAGGGGAGAAGGCCCCCACCGTGTCGCCGAAACCGGGCAGCTTGATGGTCTTGATGATCTTGGGCTTGGCGCCCAGGGCGATGACCTCCACCGAGCCGTCGACCTTCTTCTTGGCGTTGCCCGAGGAGATCTCGAAGGCGTACTTGCTGTTCGGGGTGATCTCGTCGGTGGTCGGGCCGATCCCGGCGGCGAAGTCCGCCAGGAGCGCCGGATGGGTCTTCTTGGCCAGGGAGTAGACGCTGACCAGGTTCTTGCCGCCCGCGGTGTCCTCGACCACCCAGTACTTGCCGTTCCAAGAGACGGTGCCCATGGTCGGCTTGGCCTGGGGCGAGGGGGTAAGCACCGGTTTGTGGGTCTTGAGGTTCAGCACCATCAGCTGGCTGGAGAACAGGCACGGCACAAAAGCGTGAGTCCCTCCGGGACTCGTGCTCATGTCTCAGGGGCCGACGCCGACGCCGTTTGGCCCCAGATTGGCCGTGTTTAGGGTGTAGATGATGCTGCCGAACTTGCTGCTCTTGGGGTTCATGTCGATGTACAGGATCTTCTCGGCCTCGCGCACGGCCACCACGCCCAGCTTGCCGTTGGAGGTGATGTCCTGCCAGACGCCCAGCTGCGGCATCATGGTGCCGGGTTTCTTGGGATTGGGCGTCACGCTGGCCGGCAGGGTCAGGTTCTTCACCAGGCTCACGTTCTCACCGGACACCTTCAGGATGGACAGCTTGCTCTTCCACCCCGACAGGACGTAGCCGGTGCCGGTGGCGTACTGGTTCGACGGGTAGGGCGCGAGCACCATGCCCTTGGCGTCGATGGTCTTGACCACCTTGTTGGTCATCGGGTCGATGACCGAGATGGTCTTGGACGCGGTGTTCATGACGAAGACGTAGCCGACGGGCTTGACCGACGGCTTGGCGGGCGCCGCCGTGGGCGGAGGACCGCAGGCGGCCACACCCAGGATCAGCCCCAGGCCGGCCAAAACGGCCAGCACCCGGGCGAAACCTCTAGCCAATTCCCCATACCTCCCTTATGATTTCTGTCTGGCGAAGCGAACGGCTTCGCGCCACCCCTATTGTCCCCGGTGATCCCCCCCTTCGCACGCTCAGCTTCACATCCGGCAGCAGCTGTAGATGTGGGCGGCGTTCAGGGCCACCATCTCCCGGGCCGCCAGGACCAGGTCGCGGACCCGATGGTGGGCGATGCGATAGAAGGTGTAGCGTCCTTCCTGGCGGCTGGCCACGTAGCCGCACCAGCGCAGGCAGGCCAGCGCGTTGGACACCTGCCCCTGGGTCACCCCGGTGAGGCGCACCAACTCGCTGACGTTCTTCTCGCCGTCGAGCAATAGCTCGATGATCTGCAGCCGCAGGGGATTCGCCAGTCCCCGGAAGAACTTGGCGTGCAACTCCAACAGCTCCTGCTCGCTGGGAGGCAGGCTTTCCGGCTGGATATGAACTCCCTCCTCTTTGTCACAATCTCCGAACAATAATATTTTGCTTTCAGCATAGACACTTACCCCGCATCTGTCAAGCCAAGATGTGGCAATCAGCCGTGGCGCGCGGCGAAGGCCGCCGCCAGGCGGCGGCAGACGGGTCCCGGCCGGCCGTCCCCCACCGGCTGACCGTCCAGGCGCACCACGGGTAGAAACTCGGCCACGGTGCCGGTGCAGAAAAGCTCCTGGGCCTGCCACAGCATGTTCTGGGTGATGGCCTCCTCCCGCACCGGGACGCCCTGCTCCCGGGCCAGCTCCAAGGTGACCTCCCGGGTGATGCCGCCGAGAATGCGCCGGTCCTGGGGGTGGGTCCAAAGCACGCCGTCCAGCACGGCGAACACGTTGCTGGCGCTGCCCTCGGTCACCAGACCGTCCCGGATGAAGATCGCCTCCTGGGCGCCGGCCTCCACCGCCTTCTGTTTGGCCAGGATGTTGGGCAAAAGGCCCACCGCCTTGATGTCGCACCTACCCCACCGTTCGTCCGGGACGGTGACGGCCGCTCCCCCCCGCTCCGCCAGGGCGGGGTCGGGGGACGGGGCGGGCTGGAGCATGGCGAACAAGGTGGGGGTGACCCCCACCGGGAAGGCGTGGTTGCGGGGCGCCACGCCCCGGGTCGCCTGGAGGTACAAGGAGCAGTCGAGCAGACCGGTGCGCCGCAGGAGCTCCTGCGCCACCAGCCGCAGCTCGTCCCGGCTCAGGGGAAGGCCCAGGCGGATCTCCCGGGCGCTGCGCTCCAGGCGGGCCAGGTGGCGGTCCAGCTCGAAGAAGCGGCCGGCGTAGCAGCGCACCACTTCGTAGATACCGTCGGCGAACAGGAAGCCGCGATCCTCCACGGAGACGCAGGCCTCGGTCAGCTCCGGATACTCGCCGTTCAGGTACACCTGCAAGGCGTCCACGCTCCCTTCCTGAGGGGATATATTTCGCAATCTGCGGGCGGAAAACCTGCCGGGATCTGACCGGATTTCGGCGGCCGGCGGGCGGGGCCGCCCCGGTGACAGCCAGCAGCGGTTGTGCTAAGCTGGGGCCGAAGGAGGCGGAAAGTTTGGCCACGGTGGTTGCGGTCTGTGTCAGCGAGCGCAAGGGGGAGCGGAAAAAGCCGGTGGCGCAGGGAGTGCTGCGGGGGGGCCACGGCCTGGAGGGGGACGCCCACGCGGGATCCTGGCACCGGCAGGTGAGCCTTTTGGCCCAGGAGAGCATCGAGAAGATGCGCGAGGCGGGCCTGGACGTGGGACCCGGGGATTTCGCCGAGAACCTCACCACCGAGGGGATCGAGCTTTTCACCCTGCCCGTGGGCACCCGGCTGCGGGTGGGGGAGGCCCTGCTGGAGGTCACCCAGATCGGCAAGGTCTGCCACGACCGCTGCGCCATCTACTACCAGGCGGGGGACTGCGTCATGCCCCGGGAGGGCATCTTTGTCCGGGTGCTGGAGGGCGGGACGGTGCGTCCCGGCGCCACCGTCAGCGTGGAGTCCCGCGAGGCCACCGCCTGATGGCCTTCCGGGACCTGCACGAGTTCGCCGCCGAGCTGGAGCGGCGGGGCCTCTTGCGCCGCATCGGGGTCGAGGTGGACCCCGAGCTGGAGATCACCGAGATTGCCGACCGGGTGATGAAGCGGCAGGGGCCGGCGCTGCTCTTCGAGCGGGTGCGCGGCTCGGCCTACCCGGTGCTGATCAACGCCTTCGGCTCCCCCGAGCGCATCGAGCTGGCCCTGGGGACCCAGGATCTGACGGGTCTGGGGGAGGAGTTGGCCCGGATGGCCCAGCCGCCGGAGCCGCCGGCGGGCCTCTTGGACAAGCTCAAGGCCCTGCCCAAGTTGGCGCAGCTGGCCTCCTTCTTCCCCAAGGTCGTGAAGAGCGCCCCGGTTCAGGAGGTGGTGGAGGAGGATCCGGACCTCACCGCCCTGCCGGTGCTGAAATGCTGGCCCGCCGACGCGGGCCGCTTCGTCACCCTGCCCCTGGTGGCCACCCGGGATCCCCTAACCGGCCGGCGCAACCTGGGGATGTACCGGCTGCAGGTCTACAACCGGCGCACCACGGGCATGCACTGGCATATGCACAAGGACGCGGCGGAGCACCTGCGGCGAAGCGGGGGCAAGCTGGAGGCGGCGGTGGCCCTGGGGGGCGATCCGGCTACCATCTATGCCGCGACGGCGCCCCTGCCGGCCTGGATGGACGAATACGTGTTCGCGGGATTCGTGCGCCGCGCCCCGGTGGAGCTGGTGCGCTGCCGCACGGTGGACCTGGAGGTGCCCGCCCACGCCGACTTCGTGCTGGAGGGCTGGGTGGACGCGGCGGAGCGCCGGGTGGAGGGACCCTTCGGGGACCACACCGGCTTCTACTCCCCGGCGGAGGAGTTTCCGGTGTTCCACGTCACCTGCGTCACTCGGCGGCGCGAGCCGTGGTATCCGGCCACGGTGGTGGGGCCGCCGCCCATGGAGGACGCCTTTTTGGGCCTGGCCACCGAGCGGCTGTTCCTGCCGCTGGTGCGCATGCAGCTGCCGGAGGTGGTGGACATGCACATGCCCGCCGCCGGCGCCTTCCACAACCTGGTGCTGGTGTCCATCAGGAAGCGCTACCCGGGCCAGGCCCGCAAGGTGATGCACGCCCTGTGGGGGCTGGGCCTGATGATGCTGGCCAAGGTCATCGTGGTGCTGGACGAGGACGTGGAGGTGCACGACGCCAACCAGGTGTTGTGGAAGGCCCTGGCCAACATCGACCCTGAGCGCGACCTGGAATTCGCCCACGGCCCGGTGGACGCCCTGGAGCACGCCTCCCCCCATCCCTACTTCGGCTCCAAGGTGGGGGTGGACGCCACGCGGAAGCTGGCGTCCGAGGGGCATCCCCGCTCCTGGCCGGAGGAGATCCGGATGAGCCCCGAGGTGGTGGAGCAGGTCACCAGACGCTGGAGCGAGTACGGCTTGGGGCCCGACGACCGACGTCCGTGAGCTGAGGGAGGGCCGGGCCAAGCGGCGCGGCCCGCTTGGGTGGGGAGGGCTGGCCTTGACCGGGTTCTGGAAGGCGGTGCTGGAGAACGCCCTGGGGAATCTGGTCACCCTTGGGGTCATCTTCGTCTTGGCGGCCGTCTGGACCGCGGCGCGCTTCTCCGGCCCGCCCCTGGTGTTTTGGCGGCGGCTGGATCCCCGGCGCCGGGTGCTGCCGCCGGTGCATCCCGCGGGAGGGTCGCTGGCCCCGGCCAAGGTGAACCAGCCATCCCTCTTCGTGTCCCCGGTGGAGGGGCACGAGTTGGTGGCCCTGGCCTCCTTCGTGGCGGGGCTGTCGGGCAAGGGCCTGCCACGCGGGATGCGCTGCGTGCGCCTGGACCGGCTGGAGCCGCGGGTGGAGGTGTCCGCCGTGGGGCTCACGGCTCACCTGGCCACCAACGTGGCGGCCTTCTCCGGCGCCGCCCGGGCCATCTGGAGTCCCGGTGCCCTGGGGAGGGCGCTGCGGGGCTGGCTGGTGGTGCACGGCGCCCTTTCCCGGGTGGCGGCGGCGGGAAGGGTGGGGGGGGTGCGCCCCCGCAACGTGCGGGAGCTCTTGGCCAACCGGAGGCTGGCCAACGTGGCCGCGGTGAGCGTGCTGGCCGTGTTGCCGGGGGAGCCGCCCCGGGCCGTTTTGGGCCGCGTGCGGGACGAGACCGGGGCTTGGTGGCAGAGCTCGGCGGCGGGTCCGGTGCTGGCCCGGGATCTGGAGGAGGGGCCCGATCCCTTTCAGGCGGCGGCCAGGCGACTCCTGCGCCACGCCCTGGGCGATGCGGCCGAGGGTGCCGAGCTAGTCCTCCAGGGGGTCACCTCCTCCCGGGCGGAGCTGCGCCCCGTGGCGGCCTATGCCTGCCGGCTGACCTGTAGGAAGGCGCTTCCCGACACGCCGACGCGCTCCTTCGCGCCGGTGGGCCTGGTGCGGGGCAGGGAGCTGGCCCGGGCCCTGCGGCGGCTGCCCGACGTGGCGGCCTGGCAGCTGGCCATGCTGGCCGAGGCGGGGATGCCCCCGGCCCGGGAGGCGGACGCCCGGCGGCCGGAGGATGGCAAAGCGGCTCCCTGAGGGGTAGGGGCGGGATCCGACGCCGATCGACGGCAGATTTTGCTTGATCTTGGAGGGGGCAGGCGCTAGGATGGCAGCATAAGGCGGGCGGGCGCGGGATCCGGGAGGGTCCGCCCCAGCGCAGGCCGCCTGCGAGGAAGCGAGGTGCTGCCATGACCGCCCAGAAGCGACGCTTGGCGGACGCGCTGCTCGAGCTTTTGCGGTGCGGCCCTTCGGAGGAGGTGCCCGACCCGGCGGCGCTGTTGGCGCAGTTGCCGGGGCATCCCGCGGAATGGGACCCGGCCATCTGCCAAAGCGCGTGGGACCGTTGGTGCGCCGAGCAGCCGGCCGTCGCCCACCTGGCAAGCGGTGGGTGGCGGTCGCCAGACGCTGGGTCCGGGCACGGTGAGCAAAAGCGGGGCCAACGCCAGCGCCGCGAGGCAAAACACCGGGAACGGCTGCGCCGCGGGGAAGCGCGGCGGGAGCGGCTGCGCACTCGTGTGGAGGAGTTGGTCCGGCGCTTCGGGGAGGGCCTCCCGGGGGCGGTCAATTCCGAGGGGGAGATCTCCTTGGAGGAAGTGCTGCGCGCCGTGCCCCCCGCTCCGGGCGACGACACCCCCCGCGCCAGCGTGGTGGCCGAGCTGCGCCAGGCGCTGGTCAGGGCGGGGTACGCTGCCCAGGACCAGGAGGGTGCCGCCCTGGTGACTCCCGCGGCCCTCGCCGGGCGGGAGGCGGCGCGCCGGCGGTGGGTGGAGACGCTGGAGGAGCGTCTGTCCGCGTACCTGCCCGACTGGCTGGCGGGGGACGGGGTGCCCCAGACGCAGCTTTTCGCGGCCGCCCAGGCGGTCAGCACCCGAGAGCGGGACCTGGTGTTTGAGTGGGCCGGGCGGGCTGGCCTGGAGCAATGGACCCAGGCCGAGGGCCGGGGCCGGCGGTGGGGATCGGCCCAGGCGGCGGCCAAGGGCAGGGAGCTGGCCGAGGAGGCCGCTTGGGTGCGTTTCCTGAGCCGGAGAGGGACCACCCCCCAGCTCGTGCGGCAGGCTTGGCGGGAGCTGGGCCTGGAAGGCGAACCGCCGCGGCGGGGCTTCTACGCACGGCCCGGGGAGCTGCCGATCTTCGCTGAGGACGCCGGGCCGGAAACCCACGGGCTTTACACCCTGGGGGAGGCGGGGCTGCATCGGGCGCCCCCGGGCGCCCTGCCCGTGGCCGTGCAGCAGGTATACAGCGGGTACCGCTTCTACCACCGGTATCCACGTCTGTACCGAGCGGCGGAACTGCAGCCGGACAGCCCCCGACTCCTGGTGTCACCCCGGGCCGCCCCGGGGCCGGTGCGCCTCCGACCGCCGCGCTGTCGCCGGGTGACCTTGCATGTGGGTCCTACCAACTCCGGCAAGACCCACGCCGCCCTGGCCGGCCTGGTACTGGCCGAGGCCGGAGCGTATCTGGCGCCGTTACGCCTGCTGGCCTGGGAGGCCTACGAGCGGCTCAACGCGGCCGGAGTTCCCACCAGCCTGCTCACGGGGGAGGAGTCATTCGCCGGGAGCGGTGCCCGCGTCGTGGCGGCGACCATCGAGATGCTGCCGCAGGCCGCCTACGACGTGGTGGTGGTGGACGAGGCGCAGCTGGTGGGCGATCCCGAGCGTGGCTGGGCCTGGACGCGGGCACTGGCCCTCACCGACACGGTGGCCCTGGAGGTCTGCTGCGCCCCGGAGGCGGCCGATTTCCTGCGGGAGTTGCTCACGGCCTGGGGAGACGCCGTGGAGGTCGTCCGGCACGAACGCCTGGTCCCCCTGGTCCTGGAGGACGGCCCCGTATCCCCGAAGCGGCTGCCGCCCGGGTCCGCGGTGGTGGCCTTTTCCCGCACCGGTGTGCTGCGGTGGAAGGCGGCCATCGAGGCGGCGCATCCCGGCGCCGCCTGCGCGGTGATCTACGGGGCACTGCCGCCGGACGTGCGCCGGGCCCAGACGGAGGCGGTGCGCTCGGGGGAGGCCGCCTACGTGGCGGCCACCGACGCCATCGGCATGGGGCTCAACCTGCCGCTGGAGCACGTGTACTTCGCGGAGGCGGAGAAGTTCGACGGGACGCGCAAGCGACCCCTCACGCCGGGAGAGGTGCGCCAGATCGCCGGCCGCGCGGGCCGTTACGGACTGGCGGCGGGGGGCACCTTCGGCGCCTTGGGCAACGGGGTCTACCGCGCCATCCGGCGCATCGCGGCCGAGGAGCCTGCCGTGGTGGACCGCTGCATGTGGCAGCCGAGGCTGTCCGACCTCGAACCATGGTCGCCCTGGCGCCTGGGCGCCCGGCTGCGGGCGTGGCGGGCCACGGTGCCCGAGCAACTGCCCGAGGGCATAGGGGCGGGGCAGCTGGAGAACCTCCTGCGTCTGGCCGACCGTCTGCCCGCCGCCGTGGAGCGGGCGGAAGTGCGCCGCGCCTTTCGGCTGATCACCGCCCCCGTGTCGGAGCACACCCTGGGATACTGGATGGAGGCCGTGCGCTACAAGAGCGTGCTCAAGGCGCCCGTGCCCTTCGTCCAGGACATCGGGAGCGACGCCGACCTTCTGGCGGCGGAGCGGTCCTTGCACGAGCACGAGCTGTGCCTGTACTTGGCGCGCCGTGATCTGTACCGCCGGCTGCCGGACCTGGAGGCTATCCGTGGTCGGCGCGACGCCATCGCCGCAGGTATCCACGAGGCGTTGCGGCAACGGGGCATGGCCTTTGGCCGCTGCCGGGAGTGCGGTACCCCCATGCCGCCCACCAGCCCCTACGGCATCTGCCAGGAATGCTACCGCGCCCGGCGGTCCTACCGATTCCGCCGGTGGAATGACGAGGACGAGGAGGACTGGGACGAGGACTGGGAGCCGGCATAGGGGGAGGAACCTTTAGCCGGTCCCGCCCGGTGCCCCCTCGGGGACCGACAGCTCCCGGCGCAGCCAAAGCAGGAGGCCCAGGGCGGAAAGGGTCATCAGGGCGGTGAATAGGAAGATGGCGTCGTACAGGCCGACATGCTGGGCCAAGGCGCCCACGCCCAGCACGGACAGGCCGACCCCGGCGTAGATCACCACGTAGAAGCCGGACACCACGCCGCCCCGGACGGGGGCGGGGGTGGATTGGGTCACCTCGGACATGCTGCCCAGGAAGGTCATGCCCTGCCCCCAACCGGCCACGAGGGTGCTGGCCAGGGCCAGGGCGAGGGAGCGGGCCGGCACCGCCGCCAGCAAAAGGCCCAGGCCGATGATGAGCAGCACCAGGCCCCAGCGCATGGAGGGACGCGGCGCGATGCCCTTCAGGGACAGTTGGGCGACCGAGGCGCTGCCCAGCATGAGGAACACCACCCCGCCCGCCACGGCCAGGTTGGCCACGTGCAAGAGGTTGCCGACGTAGCTGGGGACCAGGGCCATGAAGAGGGCGGTGATGGACCAGCCCACCAGGGCAGACCAGCCGGAGCGCCAGAAGATGGCCCGCATCCAGCGGGGCACCTGCGGCGCTCGCCAGCGGAAGGGGCCGCTCTGGCGGGCCCGGGTCTCCGGCACGAGGGCGAGGCCCATGGCCGCCACCGCCAAGGCGGCCAACTCCACGCCGTAGGACAGCCGCAGGGGTAGCGGGGCGTACTGGGCCAGGACTCCCGCCAACAGCGGCCCCATGGCGGTGCCGCCGGCGGTGGTGAGCCCGGCGGCCAGAGCCCCCAGGCGCCGCGCCGGGGCCAGCTCGGTCAGCATGGCGGTGGCGGTGCCGGAGAGGGTGCCCACGGCCAGGCCTTGGGCGGCTCGGGCGGCAAGCAGGGTCAGGGGGCTGTGGGCCAGCAGGAAGAGGACGCAGCCGACGCCACCCCACGCCAGGCCGACGGCGATGGCGAACCGGCGCCCCCGCAGGTCGGACCACTGGCCCCACACCAGGAGGGAGGGCACCAGGAAGAGGACGTAGATGGCGAAGATGCCGGAGAGCAGCGCGGGACCGAAGTGCCAACGCTGGGCATAGACGGCATACAGGGGCGAGGGCACGTTGGCTCCCACCATGGTGATCCAGACGATGAAGGCCACGATCCAGAAGGGCCGCGTCCGTTGGTTCATCCGGCATCTCCCCCTCCGATTAACCATGTCTCTTCTATGGGCGGGGAAGAAAGACCTGCTTTTCGAGAACCCGGAGGGACGGGATGGCGGGTGCCGGGGAGGAAAATGGCCATTTGGAGAAGAATGTATAGGTACCGGATCAGGGCGACTCGGGCCGGCGGAGAAGGGAGAATGGGCATGGAGCGTTGGGTCAATCCGCTGATCCTGCGTTGGGCAAGGCAGCGGTTGCGGCTTAGCCCGGAAGAAGCTGTGCGCTTGGTCCGGGGAGCAGCGGACCAAGGCTATGCCGCCGTATCGGCACCGGAGGTGGAGCGGTGGGAGCGGGGCGAGACGGAGCCGGGGATAGACGCGCTGGACACCCTGGCCGCGGTGTACGAATGCCCCGTGGGCTACTTCTTCCTGGACGTTCCGCCTGAGGAGGACCTGCCGCTGGATTTCCGAGGCCTGGCCGAAGACAAGCGGCAGGCTTTCAGTCAGCCACCCACGGCTAAAGCCGTGGGCATGAGGGACCAAGGTCCCGAATGCCCGGCTGACCAGACCCAGCGCGGGAGGCATGCCGGCCGATGACCGCGCTACGTTGGAGCCAGGTTCCAGGACCCGCTCCGGGGTGCCTCTCCAGCCCCGGACCACAAAAGCCGCGGTTCACGGAAGCCCAGGGGTAGGGCGGAACGGATCGCGGCCATGAGCGCGGCCGGGCTCCAACCTGGTCGAGGAGAGCGCTTTCCTCCGCAGGCGGGGGGAAAGCCGGCACCAGGCCCGTAAGGGCATTTTCGCGCGGAGGAGGCGTTCCGAATGGTGTTCGTCCTGGACCGGC
>JAJZIM010000008.1 GCA_021810565.1 Bacillota bacterium | reverse complement strand
GCAGGGGCATGCCCCCAGAGGCACAACGCGACTCCCTGCGGGTTGCCGATCCGAACTGGCGCACCGGAGGATCGGCCCGGAAACGGTCCCCGCGCAGGGGCGGCACGAACGACAGTTGTCGCGGTTTCAGGCCTTGCCGGCCTGAGGCATGGCAACTGTTGACACCACGGTTGACCGTCACCTGCCTGGACTCCAGCGCCATCATCCGGCTATGCACCGGGGAAGGCGACCTGGCGCCGGTGGAGCGGGCAATGGCCGGAGTGCCCGTGGTCTCGACGGTGGCTGCCGTGGAGGTGCCGGCAGCCATATTTGCGCGTTTTCATCGGGGCATGATGCCGGAGGAGGAGCGGGAGCGTCTTTTCGGGATCGGAGGGAGGATTTTGGACGGCACCAGTCAGGTGGGCCTGACGGCCGCCGTGCGGCAGGAGGCCCTGGCCATCTGCCGCCGTTTCCTGTTGCGCACCATGGATGCCATCCACCTGGGCACCGCAATGGTGGTGGAACGCCAGGTTCGTCGCCACGGCGGCATGCTGCGCTTTTGCACCGCCGATTTGCGCCAGGCCCAGGCTGCCGCGGCCCTCTTCGGCTCCGCGCGGACCGAGGTCCTGCCGCCGTTGGAAGAACGCTAGGCAAGAGATGGAGAAAAGGCGGCGGAGGCGGCAATGGCCGGCGGTCCATGGCCGCCGGCCCGAAGGGTTACCGATCCTTGGCTACGGTCGGTCTCACTTCGTCTTCCGGATGAAGAACTGCAGCTTCCCGTCGGGTGTTTCGTCCGTTTGCACCAGGGTCTGGCCCGTGCGCCTGCACCAAGCCGCGAGGTCCGCGCGGGCTCCGGCGTCGGTGGCGATCACCTCCAGCACTTGGCTGACCGCCAAGGTCTCCATGGCCGCCTTGGTCTTCAACACCGGCACGGGGCAGCACAGTCCCGACGCGTCCAGGGTACGGTCTGCGGTCATCTAGCTCACCCCCTTCCCTGACCCCAGTATGGAATCATGCAATCCATATTGCAAGTACACACGGAAAGGGGGTATACTTACTTCATGGTACGCGAACAAAAGGAGCCGGAGATCCTGTGCGCCAGCTGCGGCTCGCAGCAGGTGTTGGAACTCGTCGCCGACAAGTGGACGGTGATCATCGTCTACATTCTGGCGGGGATGTCGGGAAGACCCGTCCGGTACAACGAGCTGCAGCACCTGATAGGCGGCATTTCCCAAAAGATGCTCACCCACACCCTGCGCCGCCTGGAATATAACGGTTTCGTGGAGCGCAAGGTGTATCCCGTGGTGCCGCCCAAGGTCGAATACAGGCTGACGTTCCTGGGCGGCACCATGGTGAAGGCGCTGCAGGCCGTGGGCCACTGGGGGCAGGAACACTTCCACGAGGTGGAGCAGGCCCGGCGGGAGTACGAGGAACGGGTGGGACCTGAGGCTGTCTCCGATCTATCATAGGTTGGCGAGGACACGACGCCGCCTTCTTTGCGAGGGCGGCGTGGTCGTGGGCCTTGCAATGGCGAAAGCGGCGGGAAGTCCGACGGATCGATCCCTTTGACCGGGCGGAATCTGGTCGAAGCGGCGACGAGCCGAACCGGTGGAACCGAGGTGCGCCGCCACGCCGCTGCCCGCAACCGCTCTTTTCGCCTGGCCTCTGGGAAGACCCGCTCCGCTTCCCTCGCGGCTCGGCCGAGGCGCCGGTTCTGGTTTGCCCCCGCCGGCATAAGCTTTCTGCGAGGAAGCCGGCGGGAGGTATGCGGATGCGCCGAGCCACCGTGGTCCTGCATGCCTTTCATTGCAGCCCGTTCATGGTCGTCTTCATTGCCGGGATGCTGGTGCTCTTGGCCTTCGGGGTGGAGGCCGGGGTGCAGGACCTGCGCCTGCAATTTGCCGCTGATGCCCTGGCCGGTCGGACCATCGTGGTGGATGCGGGCCACGGGGGCATCGACCCGGGAGCCGCGGGGCACGGGGTGGTGGAGCGGGAGGTGGTGCTGGCCGTGGCCCAGGACCTGCGCCAGCTCCTGGCGCGCGCCGGTGCCCGGGTGATCATGACCCGGACCGGGCGGGAAGCCCCCAGCGGCAAGCCCTTCCGCCAGCGGCGTGACCTGGCCCACCGGGCGCAGTTGGCCAACGCCGCCGGGGCCGACGTGCTGGTGAGCATCCACGCCAACTACTTCTCCCACCCCGGTCAGCAGGGCGCCCAGGTGTTCGTGAATCGGGCCGCCCTGCCGCAGAGCCGGCGGTTGGCCGAGTTGATCCAGCAGGCGTTCCGCGAGGTGACCGGCTCCCGCCGCCAGGTGGTGACGGGAGCGGACATCTTCCTGCTGAAAAAGGCGCGCATGCCGGCCGTCACGGTGGAGATCGGCTTTCTGTCCCACCCCGCAGAGGCCAGAGATCTCTTGGACCCCGCCTATCAGAACAAACTGGCCTGGGGTGTCTTCCTGGGGCTCGCGCGCTACTTCGCCGAGGGCGCCGCCCCCGGCTGAGGGCGGCAGGAGAATCCGGCCCGGGGGGCGAACTTCTCGGACGAAGGCGGCTGCTTGGGGGGTGGACAAGCTGAGCGTGCACACGCGCCTGGCCAGGCAGAGCCTGGAGCACTACCTGCGCACCGGGCGGCTGCTGTCGACGCCGCAACCGCTGCCTGCGGAGCTGTCTGTCCGGGCGGGGGCCTTCGTGACCCTGCACGCGGGGGAGCACCTGCGGGGGTGCATCGGCACCTACGCCCCCACCCAAGACAACCTGGCGGAGGAGGTCATCCGCAACGCCGTCCGGGCCGGCGTGGCCGACCCGCGCTTCCCGCCGGTGGGTGCCGCGGAACTGCCCGGCCTGACCCTCTCGGTCGACGTGCTGGGGCCGTTGGAGCCGGTGGCCGAGCCGCGGCGGGAGCTTGATCCCCGGCGCTACGGGGTGGTGGTGCGCAAGGGAGACCGTTCGGCGTTGCTCCTGCCGGATCTGGCGGGGGTGGACACCGTGGAGCGCCAAATGGCCCTGGTCTGCCAGAAGGCCGGTTTGGACCCGGGCGAGGAGGGGATCCAGGTGTGGCGGTTTGCGGCGGAGCGCCACTTGGAGGATGAGCGGCCGGGGGGAGGTGGGGCCTTTTGAAGGTGACTGGCTTCGTGCGCCGGACGGACCACATGGGGCGCTTCGTGATTCCCCAGGGCATCCGCCGAGCCTTGGGCTTCGCGAGCCACCAGCCCTTGGCGGTGGCGGTGGACGGCGACAGCATCGTCTTGGAGAAGGAGGTCGCCCGGTGCGTCATCTGCGGCGCACCGGCGACGGAGGAGTTCGCCGGCAAAGGTCTGTGCGCCGACTGCCTGCACGGCTTGGCAGGGCTGGGACGGCCCTGAGGCGGGTCGCGACTATACAGAGGGGGTGTTGGCTTTGACGGCGACGGGCTACGTGCGGCGGACGGACCATCTGGGCCGCTTCGTGATCCCCCGCAGCATCCGTCGGGATCTGGGCTTCGAGGACCACCAGCCGCTGGCCATCGGGGTGGACGGGGAGGCCATCGTTCTGGAGAAGGAGGTCCCCCGGTGCGTCATCTGCAGTGCCCCGGCGACGAAGGAGTTCGCCGGCCGCAGCCTGTGCGCCGATTGTCTGCGCGGCCTGATCGAGCTGGGCAGATCCCGGTAGGGTAGGGCCGTGGGCGCCCCCGGCCTCTACCTCGGCACCTCCGGTTGGGCCTACGGGCACTGGCGGGACGTCTTCTACGCGGATGTGCGTCCCGCCGACCGGCTGCGCCACTACGCGGCGCACTTTCCCACCGTCGAGGTGAACTACTCTTTCTACCACCTGCCCCGGCCCGCCACCTACGCCGCCTGGCATGACCAGACGCCGGAGGGCTTCGTGTTTGCGGTAAAGGCATCGCGCGCTATCACCCACCTGCGCCGGCTACGGGGAGTGGAGGGGCTGTGGGCGAACTTTCTCGAGGGCGCCGCCCGTCTACAGGAGAAGCTGGGGCCCTTGTTGCTGCAGTTTCCGCCGGGCTTCGCCGCCGACTCGGGCAACTTGGCCGCCCTGGAGGCCTTCTTGGCCGCGGCGGGCGCACACCCGCTGGCCTTGGAGTTTCGCCATGCCGGGTGGTGCCGCCCGGAGGTGTACGACCTCCTGCGGGCCCGGGGCGCGGCCTGGGTAGTGGCCGACTCGCCCCGCTATCCCAAGGCGGAGGAGGTGACCGCGGACTTCGTGTATGTGCGCCTGCACGGCTCCCGGGAGATGTTCGGCTCCTGCTACACCGACGCGGAGCTGGCTCATTGGGCGGCCAAGATCCGCGCCTGGCGCGGGGCTGGGCGCACCGTGTACGTATACTTCAACAACGACGCGGCGGGGTTCGCCGTGACGAATGCGAGGGAACTCGCGGCCCTGCTGGCCGGGCAGGATGGATCCTAAGGGAAGCGCGACAGTGCCTTCAAGGAGGCGGAACGGTTGGAAAAGCAGGTGCCATCCATGGATATGACGGCTCGGAAAGGCCGCGGGCACATCTTTTCCCGGTCTAAAAGCTACCCGGATGCCTTGGTGTTCGATGACCTATATTGCACGAATCCTAACTGTCCATGCCAAGAGGTGTCGTTTACTGCATATGCGGCCAAAGACACAGGGAGGAAGAAACCATTATTCAGTTTTCGGCTAAATACCGAGGCTTGGCAGGCATCAGATATAGAAAATTACGGAGAACCTCAGAGTTATAAGGAAATCATCGATAGTTTCGTCACGCATCTGCCGGACGAAATGAAGAAGATATTGCGGGACAACGTGCGGCAGGCCAAGAAGGATGGCGATCGGAACTACCTAGAAAATATCGACCAAAAAATTCTAGAAGATATAAGGCAAGGCATTAAGGTGCCATATTATAACATCTTTGGTTCAACTCCCGGGGATATGGAGATGCGCGT
This sequence comes from Bacillota bacterium, assembly GCA_021810565.1. Taxonomy (GTDB): domain Bacteria; phylum Bacillota; class Sulfobacillia; order JAJZIM01; family JAJZIM01; genus JAJZIM01. Next base: position 67,055 of record JAJZIM010000008.1, on the reverse strand, counting down.
GCAGTTGGACGGCAAGGAGTATTTCATCGTCGACCAGTACTGCATGTCGTGCGGCGGCTGCCCGATATCCCTGACCTTCTATGAGCTTGGCGCCGGTGGGGGAAAGGCAGTGCTGCATGTGTCCACCCGGCCGGAGATGAGGGATTACCAGGTGGCGCAAGCGCCCGCACCCCAGTTGTCGGCCGATCGGGTGATGGAGCAGCTTCGCCGCCGGCAGCCGTTGCGCCGCCTGCTCCGGAAACGCCAGGCCCGGATGCAGGAGGCGGCCCGGAACATCAAAGCCCGCTATTTCCAGGCGGCGCCCCCCTCTACCGCCGCGCGGCCGGCGGCGGGACGCAACGACCCGTGCCCCTGCGGCAGCGGCAAGAAGTACAAGCGCTGCTGCGGGGCGGTCCGGTAGCCGGGCCATGGAGCGGGAGGCCGCCTATTGGGAGCGGGCGGGGGAGCGGGTGCGCTGCGAGCTTTGTCCCCGCTACTGCCGCCTGAAGGAGGGCCAGCGCGGCTACTGCGGCGTGCGGGTGAACCGGGGCGGCAGGCTGTGGGTGGACAACTACGGCCGGGCGGGGGCCTTGCACCTGGATCCCACCGAGAAGAAGCCCCTGTTTCACTTCCATCCCGGCTCCTCCCTGCTCTCGATAGGCCTGCCCGGCTGCAACCTGGGCTGCGCCTTCTGTCAGAATTGGGATCTCGCCCACGGCGCCCCGCCCACCCGGGAGGTGTCCCCCCAGGCCTTGGTGGCGGCGGCCCGCCGGGCCCGGGAAAGCGCTCCCGACTGCGTCGGCATCGCCTACACCTACGCCGAGCCGCTCATGGCCTTCGAGTACGTGCGGGATACCGCCGCGCAGGCCCGCGGGGAGGGACTGGCCAACGTCATGGTGACCAACGGCTACGTCAACCCGGCGCCCCTGGCGGAGCTGTTGCCCCTCATCGACGCCTGGAACATCGACGTGAAGGGCTTCTCCCCCGACTACTACCGTAAGCTGTGCCAGGGGAAACGGGATCCGGTGCTGGAGACGGTGCGCACCGTTCAACGCTTCGGCGCCCACCTGGAGGCCACCACCCTTTTGGTCACCGGCCTGAACGACTCGCCGCAGGAGGTGGAGCAGGTGGCGCGCTTTCTGGCCGGGCTCAGCCCCGACCTGCCGCTGCACCTGTCGCGCTACTTCCCCCAGCACAAGCTCACCCTGCCCCCCACGCCGCGCTCGACCCTGGAGGCGGCCCGGGAGGTGGCCCGTCGGCACCTGCGCTACGTGTACCTGGGCAACGTGGTCGGGGAAGAGGTCACCCGCTGCCCGGCGTGCGACACCCCCCTTTTGTCCCGTAGCGGCTACGCGGTGACCAACCTGGCCTGCCGCGGCGGCCGGTGCGCCGCGTGCGGCGCGCCCCTGCCCTTCCGGGGCACGGTGCACGCCTGAAGCCGGGCGCCCTGAGCGGCCAAGGGACGCCCCCCGCGGGACGAAGCTTCGACCACCCGAGCGTTCCATCGACAAGAAAATCCCGAGAGTACTTGTAACCGGCGCCGGTATGAGTTACGATTGCTCACGAGAGGGACAACCCTCCTGCGAAGAGCCACGCGAATTTTGGGAAAGCAAGCCGTCTGTCGGCTGGCAGTCCCATCCTCCCCAATGGTGCTTCATGCTCCCGCGGCCGTTGGTCGCGAGGGTGATTGGCGCCAGGGCGCTGATCAATGCGCGGACGCCATCGGGACGTGACCCCCCGTCGGCGGCACCTTTGCAGTCGGCGTTGCGGCGGAAATGGTGGGCGGGTTATCTGCGGTTGCCTCAGCTTTAGTCGCAAGATTGGGTGAACGAAGAAGAGTTGAGGATCCTAGAAAAATAGCTTAGCACAATTGCACTAGGAGTGGCTGCCAGCCTAGTTTTCTTATAGCGGGGCATTAAGCGGTAGGAATTACCGGAACCCGAAGAGCGACGCTGGGCTTCTTAGGCCGAATGGTTGTCATTGGTCTTGGGACTCGCTCCTTGTCCGGAACTTAGGCAGACCCTTATCGCTTTATCGTTTGGCTGGCACTCTTGCGTAGTTACGGAGGCATGATGGGAATGGCTAAGAACTCCCGTCGGGGAAAGGTACTTTTCACCTGGAGAAGGCGGATACACCGGGTTGGCGCGGTGAAAAAAGGTTTCAATAATTGGCTGTCGGTACTTATGGCCGTAGCCTTGAGGAAATTGAAAGCAAGCCCTGGGGATCTCAATATTGTTACAGCCCAGGGAAGTTATGTTTCATGCCCCAATAGAATTGGCGCAATGGCCCCGGTGTTCGAAATATTTGTGTATGATAGCTATCACTTAAAAGAATTCAGCCAGCAAACTATACCTAACCACCCGCTGACCATCCTTGATGTCGGTGCGCATGTGGGGGCTTTTAGCCTGGCGATGTTGGAGAAATTTCCAACATGCCGCTGCATATGCTGTGAACCCTCGCCGAAAACCTTCCAGTATCTGCGGAAAAACATTGAAAGAAACGGCGTACAAGAAAGAGTCCAGCTAATTGAAGCGGCGGTTCTGGCCGAAGACAGGGAGACCGCACTTTTCGAGGGGAAAGATGGGTCCGCCAAAAACTCCGTGCTGATACCCTTGGATGGAGGAAAGACCTGTACGGTGCAGGGGTTGGCCTTTGATCGTCTCGTGGACAAGCTGGACAGCGAGGTCGATGTGCTTAAACTCGACTGTGAGGGCGCGGAATATGAGATCTTGTTCAATGCCTCTCCTTCGACCCTTGAAAAAATCCGGAGCATCGTGTTGGAGTATCATCCGGTTCCCGGCAATGGCTGGAATAAGATTCAAGAATATCTAACTGCCGGTGGCTTTCAAATGGAATGGCATGAACCCAGTCTGCTTGACCGGGGCGGTATGGCCGCCTTTAGAAGAGTTGAGAAAGTGGAGGCAAACAAGAAGATCTCCTAACGGCGGTCCCCTGGAGGCAACTGGGTTCCCGATCCCACCCGTCGGGCTCAGGGGGGGCGGCCGCCGCGAAGGCGCGAAAGGAGTGATCCCTTGACCGGGCTTTCCGACGCCCTGCGGGGCCGCGATTTTCTGAGCCTGCACGACTTCACCCCGGCCGAGGTCGCGCTCCTTTTGGACTTGGCCGCCCAGCTCAAAGGGGATCAGGGGGCCGATTGTCATCCGCTTAGGGGCAAGGCGGTGGCCCTGGTGTTCCAGAAGCCCTCCACCCGCACCCGGATCTCCTTCGAGGTGGCGGTGGGCCAGTTGGGGGGACAGCCCCTGTATCTGAACGCGGCCGACCTGCAGCTGGGCCGGGGAGAGACCGTCGCCGATACGGCGCGGGTGCTGTCCCGCTACGTGGCGGCGGTCATGATCCGCACCTTCGCCCACGCCGAGGCGGAGGAGCTGGCCCGCCACGCGACGGTGCCGGTGATTAACGGCCTGACCGACCGGCTGCACCCCTGCCAGGCCTTGGCGGACCTGCTGACCCTGCGGGAGCGCAAGGGAGAGCTGGCGGGGCTGCGGCTTTCCTACGTGGGGGACGGCAACAACGTGGCCCACTCCCTCTTGTTCGCCGGAGCCAAGACGGGGGTGGACGTGCGGGTGGCCCATCCTCCGGGTTTCGCCCCCGACCCGGAGGTGTTGCGCGCGGCCCGGGAGGACGCCCGGGAGACCGGGGCGCGCCTGGAGGTGGGCACCGACCCGGCGGCGGCGGTGGCGGGGGCCGACGCCGTGTACACCGACGTGTGGACCAGCATGGGCCAGGAGAGCGAGCGGGAGGGGCGCCGGGCGGCCTTTCGCCCCTACCAGGTGGACGCCGCCCTGATGAGCCGGGCCAAGCCCGACGCCGTCTTTCTGCACTGCCTGCCCGCCCACCGGGGCGAGGAGGTGGCGGCCGAGGTCATCGACGGTCCCGCGTCCGCCGTCTTCGACCAGGCGGAAAACCGGCTGCACGCCCAGAAGGCCCTCCTGGCCCTGCTGGTCTGACCGCGTTGACAGGGGCCGCCGGGCAAACGTATAATCGAGGTTGAGAACCGCGATAACCGGGGGGCGAGGATGTGGTCAGCGGCATGCTCCAGGAGATCTACGATCGGTTGCAGGGGCAGGACTACAAGCTGACCCCGCAGCGCCAGATCATTCTGCGTGCCTTCTTGGACCACGCGGGGCAGCACCTGTCGGCGGAGGACGTGTACCGCCTGGTGAAGACCCAGTATCCCGAGATCGGCTTGGCCACGGTCTACCGCACCCTGGAGCTGCTCTCGGGGCTGGACGTGCTGCACAAGATCAATTTCGGGGACGGGTGCACCCGCTACGAGGTGTCGGAGGGGGACCTCCACCAGCACCACCACCATCACCTGATCTGCGTCAAGTGCGGCCAGGTGTCCGGCTTTGCCGACGACCTCCTGGACAGCCTGGAGGCGTCCATCGAGGGCACCACCGGCTTTCGGGTGCTGGACCACCAGCTGAAGTTCTACGGGATCTGCGCCCAGTGCCGACGGGAAAGCGGGGAGGTGGGGCGGCGTGGGTCATAAGGAGCTGGACCTGGGACGGGCTCAGATCTACGCGGAGTGCGTGTCTTTAGGAATCAAGCCGGTGGCCCACCTGGGCAACTTCGCGGTCGATGACGCCCAGCTGAACGCCCTGCGCAACGATCTCTTGAACCTGGCCCTGAACCTGGGGATCCGCTACCTGGAGTTCCCCGCCCCGGCGGGTGTGGCCTGCTATTTCGTGCGCCACGCCCATCAGGAGACGGTGCTGCGGGTGTGGCGGCGGCTCCAGGAGCAGCTCGAGGTACTGGACGTGGCGCCCGGGGATCGGCAGGTCTTCTACCATTGGGTGGAGGGCAAGCTTTTCGGCTACAGCGAGGAGGCCATCGAGGACTGGGTGGACGCCCGACGGGTGGAGGACGACTGATGTACAAGCGGATCCTGGCGGCCTCGGACGGTTCCGAGTGCGCCGCGCGGGCGGTGGGACAGGCCGCGCGCCTGGCCCAGCTTTGCGGTTCCCAGCTCTTGGTGCTGACCGTGGTGCCCCAGAACCTGTTCGCGGGAACCGCCCTGTCCATGCCGGTGGTCACCGACGAGGTGCTGCGGGAGGTGCGGGACGCCTACCGCAAGATCCTGGAGGAGGCGGTGGCCGTGGCCGCCGGGGAAGGGGTGGCGGCCCAGGGGAAGCTGGCGGAAGGCTCGGTGGCGGCCACCATCTGTCAGACGGCCGAGGAGGAGGGCTGCGACCTGATCGTGGTCGGCAGCCGCGGCCACGGCCAGGCCTACAACCTGCTCATCGGCAGCGTCAGCAGCCGGGTCAGTCAGTTGGCCAAGGTTCCCGTGCTGATCAACCGCTGAAGTTTTTCGGATCCGCAGACCTGAGCCGGCGCAAAGAGGGGCCGCCCCGACGTGCTATAATGGCGGGCGAGGTGTTGGCCTTTGGTCACGAAGGAGCTGTTCAGCCGTCGGGCCGTCTTTCTGGGGGCGGCCATCGCCTTGGTGTTGGTGCTGCTGTTGGGCCGCCTGGCCTTCATGCAGATCCTGCAGGGCGCCCACTACAAACGGCTGGCGGAGGAGACCCCCATCGAGGTGCTGCCCATCGCCGCCCCGCGGGGTCAGATAGTTTCCCATACCGGCAAGGTGCTGGTGACGAGCCGCATCGCGACCGGCGCCTTCTATTTCAACATGGGCAAGAAGCCCTCCCAGGCGGAGGTCTCCGAGCTGGCCACCATCTTCGGGCAGAGCACCACCAAATTGTGGAGCAGACTGTCCCGCAGCCACTGGGGGATCAACGGCCCCGTGCCGCTGCACCTGGACCTGTCCGCCCGAGAATACACCGCCCTGGAGGAGCACAAGAACTCCCTGCCGGGCATCCTCCTGGAGCCGCAGCCGGTGCGCGACTACCTCATGGGGGACGTGGGGGCGCAGGTATTCGGCTACGTGGGAGACATCAGCCCGCAGCAACTGGCGGCATGGAAGGGACAGCACTACCGGCAGACCAGCATCGTGGGTCAGACCGGCCTGGAACTCCAGTACCAGTCCTACCTGCGGGGCAAGCCCGGCGGTCAAGAGGTGGAGGTCAACCGGCTTGGTCACCCCATCAAGCTCTTGGGCCGCAAGCCGCCGGTGCCCGGGGACACCCTGCAGCTCACCATCAGCCAGGGTCTGCAGGAGGTGGCCTACCAGGCCCTGGCCAAGCAGATGAGCTACATCCGGGGAACCTTCGGGGCCAAGGGACCGGCCACCGCCGGGTCGGTGGTGGTGCTGGACGTGCACACCGGCCAGGTGCTGGCCATGGTGGACCTGCCCAGCTACAACCCCAACCTCTTCGTCCAGCGGCGCACCCCCCAGGTGAACCGGGAGATCGGCAAGATCATCGTGAGCCACCCCTCCCGCATGGTGAACCGGGCCATCTCCGACGCCTACGCCCCCGGCTCCAACTGGAAGCTGGCCACGGCGGTGGCCGGTCTGGCCTCGGGGGCCATCACCCCCAGCACCATCATCATGGGCCTGCCCACCTACTGGCGTCCGCCCTACCCCCACAACTGGCTGCCCTATAGCACCGGGCCCAACAACCTGGCCAAGGCCATCGCCCAATCCTGCGACACCTTCTTCTACGCCGTGGGTCACCGCACGGGGGTCGACGCCATGGCCCGCTGGGCTTGGGCCATGGGTTTGGGCCACCCCACGGGCATCGACCTGCCGGGGGAGACCGCCGGCTTCGTGCCCAGCGCCGCCTGGGTGGAACAGATCTTCGGCCATCCCTGGTACCCCGGCTACAACTACAACATGGCCATCGGCCAGGGCTTCGACCAGGCCACCGTGCTGCAACTGGCCGACTACGCGGCATCCATCGCCGACAGCGGCGTGCGCTACCGTCCCTACATCGTGCAAAAGATCATCGCCCCCGGCGGCCAGGTGGTGCGCCAGTTCCATCCCCAGGTGGCGGGCCGGGTGTCCCTGCCGGCGGCCGACTGGGCGGCCATCCACCGGGGCATGGAGCTGGAGACCCACCCCGGTCCCATGGACTCCTCCCTAACCAACATCGGGGGCACCGCCGGCGGGGTCTTTGCCGGCTTCCCCATCCCGGTGGCGGGCAAGACCGGCACCGCCCAGACCAACGGTCCCAACAACGCCTTCTACCTGTCCTACGCCCCCGCCAACAACCCCCAAATCGCCGTCGAAGTGAACGTGGAGGGCGGGTACTACGGGGTGCAGGTGGCGCCGGTGGCCAAGGCCATCTACCGCTACTATTTCCACCTGACGAAGCCCAAGCCGGCGGCGACCAAGACCACGACCAAGACCACCCCGGCTCCCACGACCGCCGCGGGCAAGCCCTGAGCATATCCGCCGGCGGGGCCGACATATACGGGTGGCGGGGGTGATGGGGTGGAATGGCGGGCTTTGGGCACCGCCTTCGGTCTGGTGTTCCTGGCGGAGCTGGGAGACAAGACCCAACTGACCACGCTGCTCCTGGCGGCCCGCTACCGGGCTCCCGCGGCGGTGTTCGCCGGGGCCGCGCTGGCCCTGGTGTCCTCCTCCCTGCTGGGGGTGGCCCTGGGAGCCTTCCTGGCCGCGCGGCTGCCCGGATCCCTCCTTCGCGTGGCGGCGGGGGCCGCCTTCGTGCTGTTGGGGGCCTTCCTGCTCCTGGAGCGGCGCTAGCCGTTCGCCGGCCCTGCGGCAGGTCCCGCGCCTTTCAAGGGCGAATGTGACAAAGGCGTGGTAACGGTCGGGAACGGGGGTACGGCATGGCGCGGTGGCGTCTTAGCCTCAGCACAAAGAACCTGGTGGCGGTGAGCATCCTGACGGTGGTGCTCGTGGGGCTGGGCTTCCTGGCGGTGCGCGCCCAGGACGCGGCCATGACCGACCTGCGCGCCGGCTACAACCAGGTCATGGCCATGTACTACCTGGGGCAAATCCGCGGCGACTTGGCCGAGTTGCGGGTGGACCAGTTCCGGGCGGCCTCCCTGGGGGCGTCCGGTCCCGCGGCCGAGGCCGCCGATGCGGCGGTGCCCCGGCGGGAGCTCTCGGCGTCGCTGGAGGAGCTGGGTTACCACGTGCTGCCCTCCGATCATCGCGCCTACGCCCTCTTGCGGCGGGACGCCGCAGCCTTTGCCGCCCAGGAGGATCAGGTCTTCGCCCTGTTGAGCCGGGGGAAGGTGCGCCAGGCCTACGCCCTGCTCAACGGCACCGAGCTCGCGCGCTACCGCTTCCTCCAAAACCAGGTGCACGCCCTGTCCTCCCTGATCCGCATGCGCAACGAGGCCGCCCTGACCGCCCTGGAGCGGGAGACTGCCGAGTTTCGGTGGGGACTCTTGGCCGGCGGCGGGGTGCTTTTGTTCCTGGTGCTGCTGCAGGCGGCCATGGTCCATTGGACCACCGCCGTGCCCATGCGCCGGCTGGCGCGGGCCGCCCGGGAGGTCGCCGCGGGACGCTTGGACCTTCAGGTGCCCGTGCTGGCCACCCGGGACGAGGTGGAGAGCCTCAGCGCCGACTTCGGACGGATGCTGGAGGAGTTGCGCTCGGACTGGCGGCGGCTCAACCGGCTGCGGGAGAGCGCGGTGATGGCCCTGGCCAACGCGGTGGAGGCCAAGGACCACATCACCGGCGGGCACAGCGACGGCATGGCCGCGGATGCGGCGCGCCTGGCCGAGCAGCTGGGGCTGGCACCGGAAGAGGCGGAGGCGGTGCGCTGGGGCGGTATCCTGCACGACGTGGGAAAGATCGGCATTCCCGGCGCGGTGCTGAACAAGCAAGGCCTTCTGGACGAGGCGGAGTGGGAGGTCATGCGCCGCCACCCCGTGATCGGGGCCGGGATCGTGGCGCGCATGGAGGGCATGGAGCGGGTGGTGCCCATCGTGCGCCACCACCACGAGCACTACGACGGCTCGGGCTATCCCGAGGGGCGCCGCGGGGAGGATATCCCGCTGGGCGCCCGCATCGTCGGGGTGGTGGACGCCTTCCATGCCCTGCAGGAGGAGCGGCCCTACCGGCCGGCCTTCAGCCGGGAGGAGGCCATGGCCGTGCTGCGACGGGGTGCCGGCACCCTGTGGGACCCGCAGGTGCTGGCGGCCTTGGAGCGGCTGTGGGGCGGCTCTTGCGCCGAAGGGGAAGCTGTGTTAGAATCAGCTCCGCCAGCGCGCCTATAGCTCAGTGGATCAGAGCACCGGCCTCCGGAGCCGGGTGCGCAGGTTCGAATCCTGCTAGGCGCGCCATGCTTTTCATCGGCGAAACAGTTGACAGCCCCTGCGGCAAGTGCTAAATTGTTATAGCGGCTCGGGAGGGGGGAGGACACATGCGCACCATGATCACCCTGGCTTGCACCGATTGCAAGCATCGCAACTACGCCAGCTTCAAGAACAAGAAGAACGACCCGAATCGGCTGGAGCTTCGCAAGTATTGTCCCTCCTGCCGGACCCACACGCTGCACCGCGAGACGCGGTAGGCGGGGAAAGACGCAGGGCCGTAGCTCTAACTGGTAGAGCGGCGGACTCCAAATCCGCGGGTTGGGGGTTCGAATCCCTCCGGCCCTGCCAAACCTCCGGGAAGATGCAGCTATTTTTTTTTGGGAAAAGGCAGTGACGGTGCATGCAGCAACGGGTACCCCTGCCGCAACGGACGGCGGGCTTCTTCAAGGAAGTGCGTGCGGAGATGAAGAAGGTGATCTGGCTGGGCTGGCGCCAGACCGCCGTCTTCACCGGGGTGGTGCTTTTGTCCGTGCTGGTGGTGGGGGTGACGATCTGGATCGCGGACGTGGCCTTCGGCGAGCTCATCACCTACCTGACCAAATGAGGGGCTGGGGGGGGAAGGCGCGGCCCCGCGCCGTCGGCTCATGAACAACAAGTACTGGTATGTCATCCACACCTATTCCGGCTACGAGAACAAGGTCAAGAAGAATCTGGAGAAGCGCGTCGAGTCCATGAACATGGAGGACAAGATCTTCCGGGTGTTGGTCCCCATGGAGGACGAGATCGAGATCCGCGACGGCAAGCGGCACCTGACCAAGAAGAAGATCTTTCCGGGCTATGTACTGGTGGAGATGATCATGGACGACGACTCCTGGTACGTGGTGCGCAACACCCCCGGGGTCACCGGGTTCGTCGGCTCCGGCTCCAAGCCCACGCCGTTGCCGCCCCAGGAGGTGGCTGTGATCATGCGGCAGATGGGCATGGAGGAGGCCAGGATCAAGATCAACGTGCGCGAGGGCCAGTCGGTGAAGGTGATCTCCGGCCCCTTTTCCGGCTTCGTGGGCACGGTGGAGGAGATCAACGCCGAGAAGGGCAAGCTGAAGCTGATGGTGTCCATGTTCGGTCGGGACACGCCGCTGGAAGTGGACGTGGCGCAGATCGAGGAAATATAGCGAGCGGAGGGATCGCAAGTTGGCCAAAAAAGTAGCGGCGGTGGTCAAACTGCAGATACCGGCGGGCAAGGCCACGCCGGCGCCGCCGGTGGGTTCGGCCCTGGGGCCCCACGGGGTGAACATCATGGCCTTCTGCAAAGACTACAACGAGCGGACGGCGGCCCAGGCGGGCATGATCGTGCCGGTGGAGATCACCGTCTTCGAGGACCGTTCCTTCACCTTCGTGACCAAGACCCCGCCGGCGTCGGTGCTTTTGCTCAAGGCGGCCGGCCTGGAGAAGGCCTCGGGGGTCCCCAACAAGGAGAAGGTGGGCCGGGTGGCCCGGAACAAGGTGCAGGAGATCGCCCAGCTCAAGCTGCCGGACCTCAACACCACCGATCTCGAGGCGGCCATGCGCATGGTGGAAGGCACCGCCCGCAGCATGGGCATCGAGGTCGGCGACTGAACGGAGGTAAAGCGAGGATGGCCAAGCGGGGTAAGCGGTATCAGGACGCGGCCAAGCTGGTGGATCTGCGGCGGGCCTACCTGCCGGAGGAGGCCGTGGCCCTGGTCAAGCAGACGGCCGGGGGACGGTTCGACCAGACGGTGGAGGCGGCCGTGCGGCTGGGGGTGGACCCCAAGCATGCCGACCAGATGGTGCGGGGAGCGGTTTCCCTGCCCGCCGGCACCGGCAAAAAGGTGCGGGTGGCCGTGTTCGCCAAGGGGGAGAAGGCCAAGGAGGCGGAGCAGGCGGGGGCCGAGTTCGTGGGGGCTGAGGACCTGGCGGCCAAGGTCGAGGGCGGCTGGACCGACTTCGACGTGGCGGTGGCCACCCCGGACATGATGGCCGCGGTGGGCAAGCTGGGACGCATTCTGGGGCCGCGCGGCCTCATGCCCAACCCCAAGACGGGCACCGTCACCTTCGAGGTGGAGCGTGCCGTGCGGGAGATCAAGGCCGGCAAGATCGAGTACCGGACGGAGAAGGCGGGGATCGTCCACGCCCCCATCGGCAAGGCCTCATTCTCGGAGGAGGATCTGCTCAACAACTTCGCTACCCTGATGGACGCCCTCTTGAAGGCCAAGCCGGCGGCGGCCAAGGGGCAGTATGTCCGGGGCGTGAGCCTGTCCACCACCATGGGACCCGGGGTGAAGGTCGACCCGCTGCGGGCCAGCGGGGCGAAGGTGCGCGACTAGCGGCCCCGGCCGGGTTTCATCGCACGTCGGGCTTGAGACAGTGGGTGCGTCGCGGACGCTCAATATCCCACCGAGGCCGGACCGCTCAGGTCTTGCCTCGCGGGCAGGACCTTTTGATTTTGGAACAGGAGGTGCGCTATTGCCGACGCCGGAGAAGGAACGAACGGTGGCCGAGGTGGCCGCGAAGCTGGCCGCCGCCCAGGGGGTGGTGCTCACCCGCTTCGCCGGGCTCAGCGTGGGAGCGACCACCGCACTGCGGCGCAAGCTGCGGGAGAGCGGTGTGGAGTACCGGGTGGTGAAGAACACCCTCATCCGCCTGGCGGCCCGCCAGGTGGGAGTGGAGGGCCTGGAGGAGTTTCTGGAGGGTCCCACGGCCTTGGCCTTCAGCGCCCAGGATGCGGTGCTGCCGGCCAAGCTGCTGGTGGAGTTCATCCGGGAGCATCGGGAGTTGGAGGTCAAGGCGGGGATCCTGGAGGGACGGGTGGTGGGCCCCGACGCGGTGCGGGAACTGGCCGGACTGCCGGAGCGGCCGGTACTGTTGGCCCGGGTGGCCGGCGCCCTGAACGCCCCCATCGCCAACTTCGCCTCGGTGCTGCAAGCGCCCCTGCGCCAGGCGGTCTTCGTTCTGGCGGCGGTGCGCGACGCCCGGGAGGCGGCCGGGTAGCGCCGAGAGATCGTGGTCAGCCCCGAGGGATGTTGCCGACGAAATTACGAGCAGGAGGTGTGAAGTCCGGTCCGGGGAGCGGGGTTCCCGGGCCGGGCGCAAGAAGATGGCGACCAAGCAAGCGAACCGGACCGAGGAAGTACTGGGGATCGTCAAGGGTATGACCGTGCTCGAGTTGTCCCAGTTGGTAAAGGCCTTCGAGGAGGAGTTCGGGGTGTCGGCGGCCCCGGTGGCGGCCTACGCGGCGGCTCCCGCCCCGGCGGCGGCGGCCCCGGTGGAGGAGGAGCAGACGGAGTTCGACGTCATCCTGTCCTCGGCCGGCGACAAGAAGATCCAGGTGATCAAGGTGGTGCGCGAGATCACGGGACTGGGTCTGAAGGAGGCTAAGGACCTGGTGGACGGCGCGCCCAAGCCGATCAAGGAGAAGGTCGGCAAGCCGGAGGCCGAGGAGATCAAGGCCAAGCTGGTCGAGGCGGGAGGCGTCGCGGAGATAAAGTAGCGCGGAAGGTCAGGGGGGCGGGACCTACCCACCCCCCTCGCCGTGGGCCGAAAAAAAGCGGCGGCCGATCTTGACACCCCCCCTGTCCGGTGGTATTATAAACACTTGCATTGGGGATACTGGGAACACTGACGGGGCTGCCCCTGGCCGCCCTGTTCGGCACGGGTTGAGAAACGCGGAGGCGCCCGAACGCTTTGGTCGCCTCCTGGTTTCTTTGTCCCGCCGTCTGCTTTTCGGGGGGTGGTGAGCACCCAGGAGGGGGAGCCGTTTTCCCTTTTTTGACCCTGCAACTTCTCGCGTGGCACCGGGTTCGCGAAGGAGGGTTTTGTTTTCATGGCGCACCCCGTAAGGATCGGCAAGCGGGAGCGGCTGATTTTCTCCAGAATCAGGGAAGTGTTGGATATCCCCAACCTCATCGAGATCCAGGAAACCTCCTACCAGTGGTTTCTGCACAAGGGTCTGCGGGAGATGTTCCGGGATATATCGCCCATCCAGGATTTCACGGGCAACCTGGTGCTGGAGTTCGTGGACTACCAATTGGGGGAGCCCAAGTACTCGGTGGAGGAGTGCAAGGAGCGGGACGTGACCTACGCCGCGCCCCTCAAGGTGCGGGTGCGCTTGATCAACAAGGAGACGGGGGAGGTCAAGGAGCAGGAGGTCTTCATGGGGGACTTCCCGCTGATGACCGAGCAGGGGACCTTCATCATCAACGGGGCGGAGCGGGTCATCGTCTCCCAGTTGGTGCGCTCCCCCGGGGTCTACTACTCCGAGCAGTTGGATCCCAGCGGCAAGCTGCTATTCTCCGCCACCGTGATCCCCAACCGGGGCGCCTGGCTGGAGTTTGAGAACGACGCGGCAGACGTCCTCTACGTGCGGGTGGACCGCACCCGGAAGGTGCCGGTCACCGTGCTGCTGCGGGCCCTGGGCTACGCCGAGAACTCCCAGATCACCGACTGCCTGGGGGAAGACGAGATGGTCCTGGCCACCCTGGAGAAGGACAGCACCAACACCCAGGGGGAAGCCCTTGTGGAGATCTACAAGCGGCTGCGCCCCGGGGAGCCGCCGACGGTGGACAACGCGCGCACCCTGTTGGATTCGCTGTTCTTCGAACCCAAGCGCTACGACCTGGCCCCCGTCGGCCGCTACAAGCTGAACAAGAAGCTGGCCATCCCCCGGCGGATCGTCGGCACCGAGTTGATGGAGCCGGTGGTGAGCCCCGGCACGGGAGAGCTGCTGGCCGAAGCCGGCACGCTGATCGACCGCGCCCTGGCGAAGCGCTTCGAGACGGCCGGGGTCACCGCGGTGTTGGTGCGCGGCCGGGAGCGCCGGCCGGTGCGGGTGATCTCCAACGGCGTCCGGGAGGAGAAGGTGCTCACCCGCGACGACGTGGTGGCCTGTCTGAATTACCTGGTCACCCTGAACCGGGGTCTTGGCACCACCGACGACATCGACCACTTGGGGAATCGGCGGCTGCGCTCGGTGGGGGAGCTTCTGCAGAACCAGTTCCGCATCGGGCTGGCCCGCATGGAGCGGGTGGTGCGGGAGCGCATGACCATCCAGGACGTGGACGTGATCACCCCCCAGGCCCTCATCAACATCCGCCCGGTGGTGGCGGCGGTGAAGGAGTTCTTCGGGTCCAGCCAGCTGTCCCAGTTCATGGATCAGACCAATCCCCTGGCGGAGCTGACCCACAAGCGGCGCCTGTCGGCCCTGGGGCCGGGCGGCTTGTCGCGGGAGCGGGCCGGCTTCGAGGTGCGGGACGTGCACCATTCCCACTACGGGCGCATGTGCCCCATCGAGACCCCCGAGGGTCCCAACATCGGCCTCATCGGGTCTTTGTCCACCTACGCCCGGATCAACGAGTTCGGCTTCATCGAGACCCCCTACCGCAAGGTGGACAAGGAGCGGGGCGTGGTCACCGACGAGATCGTCTACCTGACGGCGGACGAAGAGGATGAGACGGTTATCGCCCAGGCCAACGCCAAGCTGGACGAGGAGGGCCACTTCACCGAGGCGCGGGTGCTGGCCCGCTACCGCCACGAGAACCTGGAGGTTCCCGCGCCGGAGGTGGACTTCATGGACGTCTCACCCAAGCAGGTGGTGTCCATCGCCACCGCCCTGATCCCCTTCTTGGAGAATGACGACGCCAACCGGGCCCTCATGGGCTCCAACATGCAGCGTCAGGCGGTGCCGCTTTTGCGCACCGAGGCGCCCCTGGTGGGTACGGGCATGGAGTACAAGGCCGCCTTCGACTCGGGAGTGGTGGAGGTGGCCAAGACCGCCGGCACCATCATCCGGGTCAGCGCCCGGCGCATCCTGATCCGGGACGACACCGGCAACATGCATGAGCACCGGCTGACCAAGTTCGCCCGCTCCAACCAGGGAACCTGCATGAATCAGCGCCCCATCGTGCTGATGGGGCAGCGGGTGGCGGCGGGGGAGGTCATCGCCGACGGCCCCTCCACCGACCTGGGAGAGCTGGCCTTGGGGCGCAACGTCCTGGTGGCCTTCATGCCCTGGGAGGGGTACAACTACGAGGACGCCATCCTCATCTCCGAGAAGCTGGTCAAAGAGGACGTCTTCACCTCCATCCATATCGAGGAATACGAGTGCGACGCCCGGGACACCAAGCTGGGCCCGGAGGAGATCACCCGGGACATCCCCAACGTGGGCGAGGAGGTCCTGAAGGACCTGGACGAGCGGGGGATCATCCGCATCGGCGCCGAGGTGCGCCCCGGGGACATCCTGGTGGGCAAGGTCACTCCCAAGGGGGAGACGGAGCTCACCGCGGAGGAGCGCCTCCTGCGGGCCATCTTCGGGGAGAAGGCCCGAGAGGTGCGGGACACCTCCCTGCGGGTGCCCCACGGCGAGAGCGGCATCGTGGTGGACGTCAAGGTGTTCACCCGGGAGAACGGCGACGAGCTGGCCCCCGGCCTCAACGAGCTGGTGCGGGTGTACATCGCCCAGAAGCGCAAGATCTCCGAGGGCGACAAGATGGCCGGCCGCCACGGCAACAAGGGCGTCATCGCCAAGATCCTCCCCGAGGAGGACATGCCCTTTCTGCCCGACGGCATCCCGGTCCAGATCGTGCTCAACCCCCTGGGAGTGCCTTCCCGGATGAACATCGGGCAGGTCCTGGAGACGCACCTGGGTTGGGCCGCCACGGTGCTGGGGATGGCCATGGCCACGCCCGTTTTCGACGGGGCCACCGAGGAGGACGTCATGGAGAAGCTGGTGGAGTCCGGGTTGCCGCTCGACGGCAAGACGGTGCTCTACGACGGGCGCACGGGGGAGCCCTTCGACAATCCCATCACCGTGGGCTACATCTACATGCTGAAACTGGCGCACCTGGTGGACGACAAGATCCACGCCCGCTCCACCGGCCCCTACTCCCTGGTGACCCAGCAGCCCCTGGGGGGCAAGGCCCAGTTCGGCGGGCAGCGTTTCGGGGAGATGGAGGTGTGGGCCCTGGAGGCCTACGGTGCCGCCTACACCCTGCAGGAGCTCCTGACGGTGAAGTCCGACGACGTGGTGGGCCGCGTGCGCACCTACGAGGCCATCGTCAAGGGGGAGAATGTGCCGGAGCCGGGCGTGCCGGAGTCCTTCAAGGTCCTGATCAAGGAGCTGCAGAGCCTGGGACTGGACGTGAAGGTCCTGGCGGAGAACGACCAGGAGATCGAGATCAAGGAGCTGGAAGACGACGTGACCGAGACGGCCAAGGACCTGGAGCTGGCCATCGAGGGGGAGCCCGTGGTGGCGGCGCCGCGTCGGCTGGAGCCGTCAGCGGAAGAGGAGGAAGAGGAGTTCCCGGAACTGGTGGCCGAGGACACCTCCGCGCTCGCTTTGGATATGGAGGAGGAGTAGGATGTTGGACGTCAACAATTTCGACTCCATGCGCATCGGCCTCGCCTCGCCGGAGCTGATCCGGGAGTGGTCCAAGGGAGAGGTGAAAAAGCCGGAGACCATCAACTACCGCACCCTCAAGCCGGAGCGGGAGGGCCTGTTCTGCGAGAAGATCTTCGGCCCGCAAAAGGACTGGGAGTGCCACTGCGGCAAGTACAAGCGCGTGCGCTATAAGGGCATCGTCTGTGACCGCTGCGGCGTGGAGGTAACCCGCAGCAAGGTGCGCCGGGAGCGCATGGGGCACATCGAGCTGGCCGCCCCAGTATCCCATATATGGTACTTCAAGGGTATTCCCAGTCGCATGGGCCTGATGCTGGACATGTCGCCCCGCGCCCTGGAGAAGGTGCTGTATTTCGCCGCCTACGTGGTGATCGACCCCGGCACCACGCCGCTGATGAAGGATCAGCTGTTGACCGAGAACGAGTACCGGGAGTACCGGGAGCGCTACGCGCACGCCTTCAAGGCCGGCATGGGCGCCGAGGCCATCAAGCGCCTCCTGGAGGAGATCGACCTGGAGGAGTTGTCCCAGACGCTTCGCTCGGAGGCCAAGGGCACCTCGGGACAGCGCAAGGTGCGGGCCATCCGCCGCCTGGAGGTGGTGGAGGCCTTCCGCAAGTCCGGGAACCGTCCGGAGTGGATGATCATGGACGTGATCCCGGTGATCCCGCCGGAGCTTAGGCCCATGGTGCAGCTGGACGGCGGGCGCTTCGCCACCTCCGACCTGAACGACTTGTACCGGCGGGTGATCAACCGCAACAACCGCCTGAAGCGCCTGTTGGATCTGGGGGCGCCGGACATCATCGTGCGCAACGAGAAGCGCATGCTGCAGGAGGCCGTGGACGCCCTCATCGACAACGGGCGCCGGGGCCGCTCGGTCACCGGACCGGGCAACCGCCCCCTGAAGTCCCTGAGCGACATGCTGAAGGGCAAGCAGGGACGCTTTCGCCAGAACCTGCTCGGCAAGCGGGTGGACTACTCCGGCCGCTCGGTGATCGTGGTGGGGCCGCGCCTGCGCCTCAACCAGTGCGGTCTGCCCAAGGAGATGGCCCTGGAGCTGTTCAAGCCCTTCGTGATGAAGCGGCTGGTGCAGGAGGGCTTCGCCCACAACATCAAGTCCGCCAAGCGGATGGTGGAGCGGGTGAAGAACGAGGTGTGGGACGTGCTGGAGGAGGTCATCCGGGACCACCCCGTTTTGTTGAACCGGGCGCCCACTTTGCACCGCCTGGGGATCCAGGCCTTCGAGCCGGTCCTGGTGGAGGGCCGGGCCATCCAGATCCATCCCCTGGTGTGCACCGCCTACAACGCCGACTTCGACGGGGACCAGATGGCGGTCCACGTGCCTCTGGCGGCCGAGTCCCAGGCCGAGGCCCGGATCCTCATGCTCTCCGCGCACAACATCCTGAACCCCAAGGATGGTCGGCCGGTGGTCACCCCCACCCAGGACATGGTGCTCGGCTGCTATTACCTGACCCTGCTGCGGGAGGGGGCCGTCGGGGAGGGGAAGGCCTTCGCCAGCCAGGACGAGGCCATCCTGGCCCACGAGGCCGGAGCCTTGGACCTGCACGCCCGGATCACCGTGCGCCACCAAGGCCGCCGGCTCACCACCACCCTGGGCCGGCTGATCTTCAACGAGTTCCTGCCCGAGGACCTGCGGGACTACGACCGGGGAGTGGACAAGAAGATCCTCTCGGAGACCGTGGCCCGCTGCTACCGGCGTCACGGCACCGCCGCCACGGCCAGGGTGCTGGACGGCATCAAGCAGCTGGGCTTCTCCTACGCCACCCGGGCGGGCACCACCATCGCGGTGTCCGACATGACCGTGCCCGCGGACAAGGCGCGCATCCTGGAGCGGGCCGAGGAGCGGGTGCAACTGATCGACAACCAGTACCGGCGGGGCCTCATCTCCAAAGAGGAGCGCTACCAGAAGGTCATCGAGATCTGGAACGAGGCCAAGGACAAGGTGACGGAGGCCCTGATGGCCACCCTGGACCGTTTCAACCCGGTGTACATGATGGCCATCTCGGGAGCCCGCGGCAACATCCAGCAGATCTCTCAGCTGGCCGGGATGCGGGGCCTGATGGCCGATCCCTCCGGACGGATCATCGAGTTGCCCATCAAGGCCAATTTCCGGGAGGGCCTGACGGTGCTGGAGTACTTCACCTCCACCCACGGCGCCCGCAAGGGCTTGGCGGACACGGCCCTGCGCACCGCCGACTCGGGCTACCTGACCCGGCGGCTGGTGGACGTGGCCCAAGACGTCATCGTTCGGGAGGAGGATTGCGGCACCCCCTACGGCGTGGCCGTGACGGAGATCTCCGACGGCCACGAGAGCATCGAGTCCTTGAGCGACCGGATCGTGGGGCGGGTGGCCTTCGAGGACGTCCGGGACCCGACCACGGGGGAGCTGCTGGCCAGGGCGGGGCAGCTGATCGACGAGGAGGCCGCCGAGGCGGTGGTGGCCGGAGGGATCCGCGAGGTGCGCATCCGGTCGGTGCTCACCTGCAAGTCGCGGTTCGGGGTGTGCGCCGCCTGCTACGGCCGCAACCTGGCCATCGGCTCCATGGTGGAGGTGGGGGAGGCGGTGGGCATCATCGCGGCCCAGTCCATCGGCGAGCCGGGCACCCAGCTGACCATGCGCACCTTCCACACCGGCGGGGTGGCGGGGGAGGACATCACCCAAGGCCTGCCCCGGGTGGAGGAGCTGTTCGAGGCCAGAAAGCCCAAGGGGCAGGCCATCATCACCGAGATGGACGGCACGGTGCGTCTGGTGGAACGCAAGGGACGCCGGGAGGTGGAGATCGCGTCCGCCGAGGGCGACTTCGTCTCCTACCCGATCCCTTACGGCGCCCGCCTGAAGGTGAGCGAGGGCGACCAGGTTCGGGCCGGCGACGAGCTCACCGAGGGCTCCATCAACCCGCACGAGCTGTTGCGGATCAAGGGCTTGCGCTCGGTGCAGCTGTATCTGCTCTACGAGGTGCAGCGGGTCTACCGCCTGCAGGGGGTGGACATCAACGACAAGCATATCGAGGTGATGGTGCGCCAGATGCTGCGCAAGGTCAAGGTGGATGATCCCGGCGTCACGGAGCTTCTGCCCGGCGGCGTGGCGGACGTCTTCGACTTCGAGGCGGAGAACGCCCGGGTGCTGGCGGCGGGGGGCGAGCCCGCCGTGGCCCACCCGGTCCTTTTGGGGATCACCAAAGCCTCGCTGGCCACGGACTCCTTCCTGTCCGCGGCTTCCTTCCAGGAGACCACGCGGGTGCTCACCGAGGCCGCCATCAAGGGCAAGGTGGATCCGCTGCTGGGCCTCAAGGAGAACGTGATCATCGGGAAGCTGGTCCCCGCCGGTACGGGCATGTCGCGCTACCGCAACATCCAGGTTTCGGTAAACGGCGCCGCCGAACGGGTGGTTGACAAGCAGGAGACCGGGTGCTAGAATGCTCTGGTGCGTCCTCGAACGGGAGGGAGCTTTGTTGTCCTTCGAAGGCTTGCAGTCGGCCCGTCGCAAGACGGTGGGGCTTAAGCAGAGCCAAAAGGCCGTGGAGCGGGACCAGGCCCGCAAGGTGTTCATCGCCCGGGACGCCGAGGAGCGGGTGGTCAAGAAGCTCCTGGAGGCCAGTCGGGCGCGGGGAGTGGAAGTGGAGTTCGTGGAGTCCATGGAGGACCTGGGCCGGGCCTGTGGGATCAAAGTGGGTGCCGCCGCCGCAGCCTTAATCGAGGAGTGACGAGATGCCAACCATCAACCAACTGGTGCGCCACGGCCGCAAGAAGGTGGGCGCGAAGTCCGCGGCCCCGGCTCTGCGGGAGAACCCGCAGCGGCGGGGGGTGTGCACCCGGGTGTACACCACCACCCCCAAGAAGCCGAACTCGGCGTTGCGCAAGGTGGCCCGGGTGCGCCTGACCAACGGGATCGAGGTTACGGCCTACATCCCGGGGATCGGCCACAATCTGCAGGAGCACTCGGTGGTGCTGGTGCGGGGCGGCCGGGTCAAGGACCTGCCGGGGGTGCGCTACCACATCATCCGCGGGACCTTGGACACGGCCGGGGTAGCCAAGCGGAACCAGGGAAGATCCAAGTACGGCGCCAAACGGGCCGGCAGCAAGTAGGGGGGTTGGGTTTGCCCAGGAAAGGACCGGTTCCCAAGCGCAGCGTGTCGGCGGATCCCGTCTACGGGAGTGAGCTGGTGACTGCCCTGACCAACAAGGTGATGCTGGACGGCAAGCGGTACCTGGCTCAGAACATCGTCTACGACGCGCTCACCCAGCTCCAGGAGAAGTCCGGCAAGAACGCCCTGGAGATGCTGGAGCAGGCGGTGAAGAACACCATGCCCCTTTTGGAGGTGCGCCCCCGTCGGGTGGGTGGCGCCACCTACCAGGTGCCCATGGAGGTGCGCCCGGAGCGGCGGCTGTCCTTGGCCATCCGGTGGCTGGTGAGCTTTGCCCGGGGCCGCAACGAGCGGGGGATGGAGCACCGGCTGGCGGCGGAGCTTCTGGACGCCGCCGGCAACACCGGGGCCACCGTGCGCCGCAAGGAAGAGATGCACCGCATGGCGGAGGCCAACCGGGCCTTCAGCCACTACCGCTGGTAAGGAGAGTCGACCATGTCCAGACCCTACAGCACCGAACATATCCGCAACATCGGCATCATGGCCCATATCGATGCCGGTAAGACCACCACCACGGAGCGCATCCTCTACTACACGGGGCGGCTGCACCGCATGGGGGAGGTCCACGAGGGCACCGCCACCATGGACTGGATGGTGCAGGAGCAGGAGCGGGGTATCACCATCACCTCCGCCGCCACCACCTGCCACTGGCGCGACGCCTGGATCAACATTATCGACACGCCCGGGCACGTGGACTTCACCGTGGAGGTGGAGCGCTCGTTGCGCGTCCTGGACGGGGCGGTGGCCATCTTCTGCGCCAAGGGCGGGGTGGAGCCCCAGTCGGAGACGGTGTGGCGTCAGGCCGACCGCTACCACGTGCCGCGCATCGCCTACGTGAACAAGATGGACATCGTGGGGGCCGACTTCTACGGCCTGTTGGACCAGCTCAAGAGCCGCCTGCGGGCCAACCCCGTGGCCGTGCAGCTGCCCATCGGGGCGGAGAATGATTTTCGCGGCCTGGTGGACCTGGTCGAGGAGCGGGCGATCATCTACCTGGACGATCTGGGCACCAAGGCCCAGGAAGACCAGATCCCCGCCGAGATGGCGGAACTGGTGGCGAAATATCGGGAGCAGCTCTTGGAGGCCGTGGCCGACGTGGATGAGGAGCTGATGGGCAAGTACCTGGAGGGAGCGCCCATCACGCGGGAGGAGATCCGCGCCGCCCTGCGCAAGGGGGCCATCGCCGGCCGGCTGACCCCGGTGCTGTGCGGCTCGTCCTACCGCAACAAGGGCGTGCAGCGGCTTCTGGACGCCGTGGTGGACTACCTGCCCTCGCCTCTGGACGTGCCGGCGGTGCAGGGCACCGTACCCGGAGACGGGGCGGCAGAGGTGGAGCGCCACGCCAAGGAGGGGGAGCCCTTCGCGGCGCTGGCCTTCAAGATCATGGCCGATCCCTTCGTGGGCAAGCTGTGCTTCTTCCGGGTGTACTCCGGTAAGCTGACGGCCGGATCCTACGTCCTGAACGCCACCAAGCAGAAGAAGGAGCGCATCGGGCGCATCCTGCGGATGCACGCCAACCACCGGGAGGAGATCGCCGAGGCCTTCCCCGGCGACATCGTGGCCGCCGTGGGGCTCAAGGACACGGCTACCGGCGACACCCTGTCCGACGAGAGCGCGCCGGTGCTGTTGGAGGCCATGCAGTTTCCGGAGCCGGTGATCTCCGTGGCCATCGAGCCGAAGACCAAGGCGGATCAGGACAAGATGGGGGTGGCCCTGACGCGCCTGGCGGAGGAGGATCCCACTTTCCGGATGCACACCGACACCGACACCGGGCAGACCATCATCTCCGGCATGGGCGAGTTGCACCTGGAGATCATCGTGGACCGCATGCTGCGGGAGTTCAAGGTGGAGGCCGCCGTGGGGCGTCCCCAGGTGGCCTACAAGGAGACCCTGCGCGGCAAGGTGGCCAAGGCCGAGGGCAAGTACATCCGGCAGACGGGAGGACGCGGGCAGTACGGACATGTGGTGCTGGCCCTGGAGCCCCTGGAGCGGGGGCAGGGTTTCGATTTCGTCAACCATATCGTGGGCGGAGTCATCCCGCGGGAGTACATCCCGGCGGTGGAGGCCGGCATTCGGGAGGCCATGGAGAACGGGGTGTTGGCCGGCTACCCGGTGGTGGACATGCGCGTCACCTTGTATGACGGCTCCTACCACGAGGTGGACTCCTCCGAGATGGCCTTCAAAATCGCGGGATCCCTGGGCTTCAAGGAGGGCGCCCGCCAGGCGGGCATGGTCCTCCTGGAGCCCGTGATGAAGGTGGAGGTGGTGGTTCCCGAGGAGTACATGGGGGACGTCCTGGGGGATATCAACTCCCGTCGCGGCCGCATCGAGGGCATGGAGTCCCGCTCCGGAGCCCAGGTCATCCGCGGCCTGGTGCCCCTGGCGGAGATGTTCGGCTACGCGACGGATCTGCGCTCGCGCACCCAGGGCAGGGGAACCTACACCATGCAGTTCTCCCATTACGACGAGGTGCCCAAGAACGTGGCCGAGACGGTCATCAAGGCTCGCGGCGGCCAGTAAGGAGGAAGGAAGAAATGGCGAAGAAGAAGTACGAGCGGACCAAGCCCCACATCAACGTAGGCACCATCGGTCACATCGACCACGGCAAGACCACCTTGACGGCGGCCATCACCAAGGTGCTGGCGGCCAACGGCAAGGCCGAGTTCACGGCCTACGATCAGATCGACAAGGCGCCGGAGGAGCGGGAGCGGGGCATCACCATCGCCACGGCCCATGTGGAGTACGAGACGGACCACCGCCACTACGCCCACGTGGACTGCCCCGGGCACGCCGACTACATCAAGAACATGATCACCGGCGCGGCCCAGATGGACGGGGCGATCCTGGTGGTGGCGGCCACCGACGGGCCCATGCCCCAGACCCGGGAGCACGTGCTCTTGGCCCGCCAGGTGGGCGTGCCCAAGATCGTGGTCTTCCTGAACAAGTCGGACATGGTGGAGGACCCCGAGCTCATCGAGCTGGTGGAGATGGAGGTCCGGGAGCTTCTGTCCAAGTACGAGTTCCCCGGGGAGGACACTCCCATCGTGGTGGGCTCGGCCCTGAAGGCCCTGGAGTGCGGCTGCGGCAAGCGGGATTGCCAGTGGTGCGGCAAGATCTGGGACCTCATGGACGCGGTGGACAGCTACATCCCGCTGCCCGAGCGGGACGTCGACAAGCCGTTCCTGATGGCGGTGGAGGACGTCTTCTCCATCACCGGTCGGGGCACGGTGGCCACGGGCCGGGTGGAGCGCGGCACGGTCAAGGTGGGGGAGGAAGTGGAGATCGTCGGGCTCTCCGAACGGCCGAAGAAGACGGTGGTCACCGGGGTGGAGATGTTCCGCAAGCTTTTGGACCAGGCCCAGGCGGGAGACAACATCGGGACCCTGCTGCGGGGCATAGACAAGGACCAGGTGGAGCGGGGGCAGGTCCTGGCCAAGCCCGGGAGCATCAAGCCCCACACCAAGTTCAAGTCGGAGGTCTACGTTCTGACCAAGGAGGAGGGCGGGCGGCACACGCCTTTCTTCAACGGCTATCGGCCCCAGTTCTACTTCCGGACCACGGACGTGACCGGGACGGTGCAGCTGCCGGAGGGTGTGGAGATGGTGATGCCGGGGGACAACGTCCAGATGGAGATCAGCCTCATCAGTCCCATCGCCACGGAGGAAGGGCTGCGGTTCGCCATCCGGGAGGGGGGCCGCACGGTGGGAGCCGGCGTGGTGACCCAGATCCTGGAGTAGGGGGTATCGGCTTTGGCTTCCCAGAAGATCCGGATCCGGCTGCGGGCCTTCGATCATCGGGCCTTGGACCAGTCGGCGGAGAAGATCGTGGAAACGGCCCGGCGCACCGGGGCGGGGGTATCGGGTCCCATCCCCCTGCCCACGGAGAAGAGCATCTATACGGTGCTGGTGGCCCCCAACGGGGAGAAGGATATCCGGGAGCAGTTCGAGATGCGCACCCACAAGCGCCTCATCGACATCCTGGAGCCCTCCTCCAAGACGGTGGACGCGCTGATGCGTCTCGATCTGCCGGCCGGGGTGGACATCGAGATCAAGCTCTAGGCCACGGCCAGGTAGGAGGGCGACGCGGGTGAAAGGCATCCTAGGCAAGAAGATCGGCATGAGCCAGATCTTCGACGAGACGGGAAAGGTGATCCCGGTGACGGCCATTCAGGCCGGCCCCTGCCGGGTGGTCCAGGTGAAGACGGCGGGCCGGGACGGCTACGCCGCCGTGCAGTTGGGCTTCGAGGCGGCCAAGGTGAACCGGCCCCGCGCGGGCCACTTTGCCCGGGCCGGGCTGGAACCGCAGGCTTACCTGCGCGAGCTGCCGGCCGAGGCGGAACAGTACCAGGAGGGGCAACAGCTGCGGGCCGACGTCTTCGAGCCCGGGGAGCGGGTGGATGTCGTCGGCACCTCCCGGGGCAAGGGGTTTCAGGGCGGCGTGCGCCGCTGGGGCTTCGGGCGCGGACCCATGACCCACGGCTCCAAGTACCACCGGGGTCCGGGGTCGCTGGCGCCGCGCAGCTCCGGGGGCGGCGGCCACGTCCACAAGGGGCGCCGCATGCCCGGCCACCTGGGGAACACGCGGGTCACGGTGCGCAACCTGACGGTGGTGCGGGTGGATCCCGAGCGCAACCTGCTCCTGATCCGCGGCGCGGTGCCGGGAGCGCGGGGCAGCCTGGTGCTGGTGCGTCAGGCCAAGTCCGGGAAGGGGAGGTGACGGCATTGCCCAAGGTATCGGTGGTGAACCGCCGGGGCGAGACGGTGGAGGAACTGGAGTTGCCGGAGGCGGTGTACGGCCGACCGGTGAACGAGGCGCTCTTGCACCAAGCGCTGGTGCGCTTCCTGGCCAACCAGCGCCAAGGCACCTCGGCGGTGAAGAACCGCGCCGCGGTGGCCGGCGGCGGCAGGAAGCCCTGGCGCCAGAAGGGGACCGGGCGGGCCCGCCAGGGCAGCATCCGCTCGCCGCTTTGGCGCTCCGGAGGCGTGGCCTTCGGACCGGTGCCCCGGGAATTCCGGCAGGATATGCCCAAGAAGGCCCGGCGGGCGGCGCTGTGCTGCGCGCTGTCGGCCCGGCTGCGCGACGGGGAACTGGTGGTGCTGGACGAGTTGGTCATGAGCCAGCCCAAGACCCGCGAGATGGCCGGGATGCTGGCCGAGCTCGGCGCGTCCCGCCCGCTCTTGATCCTTCCCGCCGCCGATCGCAACGTGGCGCTGTCCGCGCGGAACCTGCCGGGGGTGCGCACCGTGGTGGCGGACGACCTGTGCGTGTACGACGTTTTGGCGCATCCCAAGACCGTCCTCACCCGGGAGGCGGCCTTGCGGGTGGGGGAACTTCTGGGTTAGGGGGAGACGACCATGGACAGCCGGGACATCCTGGTCCGGCCGATAGTCACGGAGAAGACCAACCAGCTCATGGCCGAGGGCCGGTACACCTTCCGGGTGGCCCTCGGCGCCAACAAGGTGCAGATCAAGAAAGCAGTGGAGGAGATCTTCAAGGTGAAGGTCGCCGCGGTGAACACGGCCAGGATGCACGGCAAGTTCCGGCGCCAGGGCAAGACTTCCGGCTACCAGCCGGATTGGAAGAAGGCCGTGGTGACCCTGCGTCCGGGCGAGAAGATCCAGTTCTTCGAGGGGGTGTAGGTCTTGGCCCTGAAGAAGTTCAAGCCGACGTCGCCGGGGGTGCGCCAGAAGACCGTCTCCACCTTCGAGGAGCTGACCCGGAGCACGCCGGAGAAATCCCTGGTGGGCCCCCTGTCGGAGCGGGGCGGACGCAACAACCAGGGCCGCCAGACGGTGCGCCACCGCGGCGGCGGCCACAAGCAAAGCTACCGGATCATCGATTTCAAGCGGGAGAAGGAGGGTGTGCCGGCCCGGGTGGCCGCGGTGGAGTACGACCCCAACCGCTCGGCCCGCATCGCCCTTTTGATCTACGCCGACGGCGAGAAGCGCTACATCCTGGCCCCCGTGGGCCTGGGGGTGGGGGATCGGGTCGCCTCCGGACCCGCGGCGGACATCCGCCCCGGCAACTGCCTGCCCCTCAAGAACATCCCCATCGGGACCATGGTGCACAACCTGGAGCTCAAACCGGGCAAGGGCGGCCAGATCGTCCGCTCCGCCGGGGCGGCGGCCCAGATCATGGCCCGGGAGGGCGGCTACGCCCTGTTGCGCCTGCCCTCCGGAGAGCAGCGCCGGGTGCTCGAGACCTGCCGGGCCACGGTGGGCCAGGTGGGTAACCTGGACCATGAGAACATCTCCTACGGCAAGGCGGGCCGCTCCCGCTGGCAGGGCAAGCGCCCCGCCGTGCGCGGCGTGGCCATGAACCCCGTGGACCATCCCCACGGCGGCGGCGAGGGCAAGGCGCCGGTGGGACGCAAGTCGCCGGTGACGCCCTGGGGCAAGCCGACCTTGGGCTACAAGACCCGCAAGAAGCAGAAGGACTCCGACAAGTACATCGTCAAACGGCGGAAGTGAGGAGGGAAGGCTCTTGAGCCGTTCGGTCAAGAAGGGTCCCTATGTGGACCAGAACCTGTTGCGCAAAGTGGAGCTGATGAACCAGAAGGGCGAGAAGCGGGTGCTCAAGACCTGGGCCAGGGCTTCCACCGTGGTCCCCGAAATGGTGGGGCACACCCTGGCGGTTTATGATGGTCGCAAGCACGTTCCGGTGTACGTCAACGAGGACATGGTGGGGCACAAGCTGGGGGAGTTTGCGCCCACCCGGACCTTCCGGGGGCACGGAGCGCACACCGAGCGCTCCACGGCCCTGAAGTAGGGGGGGGAATCCGATGGCGGACGAAGAGACGCAGGCGGCGGCGCACGCGCGCTACGTGCGCATCGCCCCGCGCAAGGTGCGGGTGGTGGTGGACCTGATCCGGGGCAAGCGGGTGGAGGAGGCCCGGGCCATCCTGAAGTTCGTGCCCAAGGCGGGAGCCCGGGTGGTGGAGAAGACCCTGCGCTCCGCGGTGGCCAACGCCGTCCACAACCTGGACCTGGACGAGGGATCCCTCTACGTGGCCCGGGCCTTCGTGGACGCGGGGCCGACCATGAAGCGGGTCCATCCGCGCCAGCGGGGGCAGGCCTTCCCGATCCTGAAGCGCTCGAGCCACGTCACCGTAGTGGTGCGGGAGAGGAGCTGACATGGGACAGAAGATACATCCCAAGGGGCTGCGCCTGGGGATCATCCGGGACTGGGACGCCAAGTGGTACGCCAGAAAGCGCGACTTTGCGGACCTGTTGCACGAGGACATTCGCCTGCGCGGCTACGTCCTCTCCCAAGTGCGCCAGGCGGGGGTGCCTCAGGTGGAGATCGAGCGCGCGGCCAACCGGGTCAAGGTGACCCTGCACACGGCCAAGCCCGGGGTGGTCATCGGCAAGGGCGGCGGCGGGGTGGAGGCCCTGCGCCGGAACCTGGAGGCGCTCACGGGCAAGCACGTGTCGGTGAACATCGTCGAGGTGCGCTCTCCGGAACTCAACGCCCAGCTGGTGGCCGAGTCCGTGGCCTCCTCCTTGGAGAAGCGCATCTCCTTCAAGCGGGCCATGCGCCAGGCCGTAGGCCGCAGCATGCGCATGGGGGCCAAGGGGATCAAGGTCATGACCTCGGGGCGCCTGGGCGGGGCGGAGATGTCCCGGCGCGAGTGGTACTGGGAGGGCAGCGTCCCGCTGCACACCCTGCGCGCCGACGTGGACTACGGCTTCACCGAGGCCAAGACCACCTACGGCCAGATCGGGGTCAAGGTGTGGATCTATCGCG
Source organism: Bacillota bacterium (assembly GCA_021810565.1). Lineage (GTDB taxonomy): Bacteria > Bacillota > Sulfobacillia > JAJZIM01 > JAJZIM01 > JAJZIM01. The sequence continues at coordinate 38,600 of JAJZIM010000008.1, read as the reverse complement.
GCGAGGTGGTGCCCGGCCAGGCGCCGCCCGAGGAGCAGCCGCGGCGGGAACGCCGGGACAACCGCCGGCCGCCGCGCGGCAAGCGGCCGCCGCTGGCCGGGGGGGAATGAGATATGCTTCAGCCCAAGCGGGTCAAACACCGCAAGGTGCAGCGGGGGCGGCGGAAGGGTACCGCCATCCGGGGCAACCAGGTGTCCCTGGGGGAGTACGGACTGCAGTCCCTGGAGGCGGCCTGGATCACGGACCGACAGATCGAGGCGGCCCGGGTGGCCCTGACCCGGCATATCCGCCGCGGCGGCAAGGTGTGGATCACCATCTTCCCCTCCAAGCCGGTCACCACCAAACCGGCGGAGACCCGGATGGGCAGCGGCAAGGGCTCGCCCGAGTACTGGGTGGCGGTGGTGAAGCCGGGCCGGGTGATGTTCGAGTTGGCCGGGGTGGCCGAGGAGGTGGCCCGCGAGGCCATGCGCCTGGCGGCCCAGAAACTGCCGGTGAAGACCAAGTTCGTCAAGAGAGAGGGTGAGGAGGTCCATGAAAGCCAGGGAGGTGCATAGCCTCTCCGAACCGGAACTGTCGGAGAAGCTGTCCAACCTGAAGACGGAACTCTTCAACCTGCGCTTCCAGCTGGCCATGGGCCAACTGGACAACGCGATGCGGATCCGGGATGTGAAGCGGCATATCGCGCGGGTTAAGACGGTCCTTCGGGAGCGGGAGTTGGCGAGGGAAGCCTGAGAGGGGGCGAGGCGATGGAGGCGCAAGGCTTGCGCAAGACCCGGGTGGGTCGAGTGGTCAGCGACAAGATGGACAAAACCGTGGTGGTGGCGGTGGAGCGCATAACCACGCATCCGCTGTACGGGCGCCGGATCCGCCGCACCGCCCGGTACAAGGCCCACGACCCGGAGAATGCCTGCCGGGTGGGCGACACGGTGCGGATGGAGGAGACCCGGCCGCTGTCCAAGGACAAGCGCTGGCGGGTGGTGAAGATCCTGGAGCGCCCGCAGGTTTAGAAGGGGGGGGACCCGGTGATCCAGACGCAGACGCGCCTAACGGTGGCCGACAACACCGGGGCCAAGGAGCTCATGTGCATCCGCGTCCTGGGGGGATCCTTCCGCCGCTACGCCAACATCGGCGACACCATCGTGGCGGCGGTGAAGGTGGCCTCCCCGGGCGGGGTGGTGAAGAAGGGCGACGTGGTGCGGGCCGTGGTGGTGCGCTCCCACAAGGGGCTGGCCCGGTCGGACGGCACCTTCATCCGCTTCGACGACAACGCGGCGGTGATCCTGCGGGACGAGCGGGAACCGCGGGGGACGCGCATCTTCGGGCCGGTGGCCCGGGAGCTTAGGGAGCGCGAGTTCATGAAGATCATCTCCCTGGCTCCGGAAGTCCTTTAGGAGGGACGCCGATGCATTTGAAGAAAGGCGATACGGTGCAGGTGCTCACCGGCAAGGACCTGGGCAAGCGCGGGAAGGTGCTGCGCTCGTTCCCGGGAAAGGGCAAGGTCCTGGTGGAGGGCATCAACGTGATGAAGAAGCATCAGCGGGTCACGCCCAAGGTCATGCAGGGCGGCATCATCGACAAGGAGGCCCCGCTGCCGGGATCCAACGTGATGCTGGTGTGCCCCAAGTGCGACCGGCCCACCAGAGTCAAGCGGCTCCTGCTGGAAGACGGATCCAGCGCCCGGGTCTGCCGGCGCTGCGGCGAGATCGTGGATCGTTAGGGGGGAATTCGCAAGGTGCCGAGGCTACAGGAGAAATACCGGACGGAAGTGGTCTCCTCCCTGATGCAGCGCTTCGGGTACCGCAACGTGATGCAGGTGCCCGGCGTGGCCAAGGTCGTGGTGAACATGGGCGTGGGGGAGGCCACCCAGACTCCCAAGTCCCTGGACGCGGCGGCGGAGGACCTGGCGCTCATCACCGGGCAGCGACCGGCCGTGACCCGGGCCAAGCACTCCATCGCCGCATTCCGGGTGCGCAAGGGGATGCCCATCGGCTGCCGGGTGACCATCCGGGGCAAGCGCATGTACGACTTTTTGGACCGGCTGATCAACCTGGCCCTGCCGCGGGTGCGCGATTTTCGGGGACTGTCCACGCGGGGCTTCGACGGTCGGGGGAACTACTCCCTGGGGCTCAAGGAGCAGCTGATCTTTCCGGAGATAGACTACGACAAGATCGACAAGGTCCGCGGCATGGACGTCTGCATCGTCACCACGGCCAAGAGCGACGAGGAGGCCCACGAGCTGTTGCGGCTCCTCGGGATGCCCTTCCGGGATTAGGGGGGAGAAACGTGGCCAAGAAGGCTCTGATCGAAAAGTCCCAGCGTTCGCCCAAATTCAAGGTTCGCGCCTACAATCGGTGCCGGATCTGCGGGCGGCCGCACGGCTTCATGCGCCAGTTCGGGATGTGCCGGCTGTGCTTTAGGGAGCGGGCCCACCGGGGCGAGATCCCCGGCGTGCGCAAGGCCAGTTGGTGAGGCACGAGGGGAGGGGAAGCTCATGACTACGGATCCCATCGCGGATATGCTGACCCGGATCAGAAACGCCAGCGGGGCGGGCCACGAGAAGGTGGAGATCCCCGGCTCCCGGGTGAAGCGCGCCATGGCGGCCATCCTCAAGGAGGAGGGCTTCGTCCGGGACTACGAGTGGGTGGACGATGGCAAGCAGGGGGTCCTGCGGATGCACCTGAAGTACGGGGCGGACAAGGCCAAGGTCATCGGCGGGCTGAAGCGGATCAGCCGTCCGGGTCTTCGGGTGTACGCCCGCAAGGATCAGATCCCCCGCGTGTTGGGGGGATTGGGCGTGGCGGTGCTGTCCACCTCCCGCGGCATCGTGACGGACAAGGAGGCCCGGCGCCTGGGCGTGGGCGGCGAGGTGCTCTGCTACATCTGGTAGGAGGAGGTGGAGGGCTTGTCGCGCGTGGGTAAACAGCCGGTGGCGCTGCCGCCGGGGGTCGAGGTGCAGTTGGCGGAACATCGGCTCACCGTCCGCGGTCCCCGCGGGCTTTTGGAGCGCAAGCTGCATCCGGAGATGCGCGTGGAGATACGGCCCGATCAGATCCTGGTCCTGCGCCCCACGGACGGAAAACTGCACCGGTCCCTGCACGGGCTCACCCGCAGCCTGATCCAGAACATGGTCCAGGGGGTGACGGCGGGCTTCCAGAAAAACCTGGAGCTGGCCGGCGTGGGCTACCGGGCGGCCAAGCAGGGCGACCGGCTGGTGCTCACCGTGGGCTACTCCCATCCCGTGGAGATCGCTCCGCCGGAGGGCATCGCCATCGAGGTGCCCAACCCCACCACCGTGCAGGTCAAGGGGAACGACAAGGAGCTGGTGGGACAGCTGGCGGCGAGGATCCGGGAGGTTCGTCCGCCCGAGCCCTACAAGGGCAAGGGGATCCGCTACGCGGGGGAGGTCGTCCGCCGCAAGGTGGGCAAGACGGGGAAGAAATAGGGGGACGCCGAGACATGTTCAAGCAGGAAGATCGCCGGGAGGCCCGGGACCGCCGGCACCGGCGGGTGCGCCGCAAGCTTTGCGGCACGGCGGGGCGGCCGCGGCTGTCCGTTTTCCGTAGCGCGCGGCACATCTACGCCCAGCTCATCCTGGACGGCGAGGGCCGCACCCTGGTGGGGGCCTCCAGCCTGGAGCCGGAGCTGCGGGGGAAGCAGCCGGAGGGCGGCAAGGTGGCCGTGGCCCGGGCGGTGGGGGATCTTTTGGCGCGGCGGGCCAGGGAGCTGGGCATCAGCGCCGTGGTCTTCGACCGGGGAGGCTACCTCTACCACGGCCGGGTGGCGGCCCTGGCCGAGGGGGCGCGTCAGGGCGGACTCGAGTTCTAAAGGGGGTGACGAGGAGGATGGGCAAGATCGATCCGGCCAAGCTGGAGTTGAAGGAGAAGGTGGTCTCCATCAACCGGGTGGCCAAGGTGGTGAAGGGGGGACGCCGCTTCTCCTTCAGCGTGCTGGTGGTGGTCGGAGACGGCGAGAGCTGCGTGGGAGCGGGGCTGGGCAAGGCCTCGGAGATCCCCGACGCCATCAAGAAGGGGATCGAGGACGCCAAGAAGCATCTGGTCCGGGTGCCCCGGGTGGGGACCACGGTGCCCCACGCGATGCTGGGACATTTCGGCGCCGGCCAGGTGCTGGTGCGGCCCGCCTCCCCCGGCACCGGGGTGATCGCCGGGGAAACCGTGCGGGCGGTGATGGAGCTGGGGGGACTGCGGGACGTGTTGACCAAGTCCCTGGGCTCCCGGTCGCCCCACAACGTGGTGCACGCGGCCATTGCGGCGCTAAAGGGCCTCAAGAGCGCCGAGGAGGTGGCCGCGCTGCGGGGCAAGGCGACGGAGCGGGTGACCCAGGTCGAACCGGCATGACGGGATGGCGGGTTCCCGAAAGGAGCGAAGGCGAAGGCCGTTGTCAATGCTGCATATAACCTGGGTGAGAAGTTGCATCGGGTACCCCCGGCGCCAGCGGGACACCCTGCGTTCCTTGGGCCTCAGGCGCATCGGCCAGAGCGTGCTGCGGCCCGACGACGCCACGGTGCGGGGCATGCTGCGCAAGGTGGACCACCTGGTGCGCGTGGAGCAATCGGAAGGAGATGACGGCCGTGCAGGTGCATGACCTGGGTGCGCCGGCGGGGGCGCGTCGGGAGCGCAAGCGGGTGGGCCGGGGAGTGGGCTCGGGCCTGGGCAAGACGGCGGGCAAGGGCCACAAGGGCCAGAAGGCCCGCGCCGGAGCCAGCCTGCGTCCGGGTTTCGAGGGAGGCCAGATGCCGCTGCAGCGGCGACTGCCCAAGCGGGGCTTCACCAACATCTTCCGCACCGAGTATGCCACGGTGAACCTGGAGCGTCTGGGGAAATTCCCGGCCGGCAGCGAGGTCAGCCCCGAGAGCCTGCTGGCCACCGGCACCTTGCGCTCCTTGCGGGACGGGGTGAAGATCCTGGGCGGGGGTGAGCTGGATCGGCCCCTCACCGTGCGCGCCCATGCCTTTTCCCGCGCCGCGCGGGAGAAGATCGAGGCGGCCGGGGGCAAAGTGGAGGTGATCTGAGCCCATGGCGGCGATGCTGAACACCCTGCAAAGCGCCATGAAGGTGGGGGATCTGAGAAGAAGGATCCTCTTCACCGCCTACATGTTCCTGGTATTCCGCATCGGCTCCCATATCCCGGTGCCGGGGGTGAACCAGGCGGTGGTGGAGAAGTTCTTCACCACCGGCGGCGGCTTCTTCGGCCTCTTGAACATGTTTTCCGGCGGCGCCTTCTTCTCCTTCTCGGTGTTGGCCATGAGCATCACGCCCTACATCAACGCCTCCATCATCATGCAGCTGTTGACGGTGGTCTTCCCCAAACTGGAGCAGCTGGCCAAGGAGGGGGAGGAGGGGCGCAAGAAGATCACCCAGTACACCCGCTACGGCACCATCATCCTGGGCCTGGTGGAGGCCTTCGGGATCACCATGGGGGTTTCCCGGCTCCCCGGCTCCTTCTACCATCCGGGGATCCTGGCCGTCGTCCTGTCCACCTTGTCCCTCACGGCGGGCACCGCCTTCCTGATGTGGCTGGGGGAGATGATCACCGACCGGGGCATCGGCAACGGCATCTCCTTGATCATCTTCGCGGGGATCGTGTCCCAGATCCCCCTGGGGGCCGAGGACATGTTCCGCTACCTGCGGGCCGGCACCCTGAGCGGGTTCGATGCCGGGCTCCTGCTCCTGGCGGCGGTGGGCATCATCGCCGTGGTGGTGCTCTTCCAGGAGGCGCAGCGGCGCATCCCGGTCCAGTACGCCAAGCGGGTGGTGGGACGGCGGATCTACGGGGGGCAGACCACCCACATCCCCTTGAAGGTCAACTCCGCGGGGGTCATCCCGGTGATCTTCGCCATCTCCATCATGATGTTCCCCGTGACCCTGGCCCAGTTCATCCACGCCCCGTGGGCGCAGAACCTGCTGGGGTACCTGTCCTTCGGCAGCGCCCCCTACATCGCCGGAGAGTTCCTGCTGGTCTTCTTCTTCACCTACTTCTACACCGCGGTGGTCTTCAACCCCAAGGACGTGGCGGAGAACATGAAGAAGTACGGCGGGTTCGTGCCGGGGATCCGGCCGGGCAAGCCCACCGCCCAGTTCCTGGAGCGGATCATGGTGCGGGTCACCCTGGTGGGGGCGGTGTTCCTGGGCCTCATCGCGGTGCTGCCCAACTTCCTCACCGACCTGACGGGCCTGCAGATGTATTTCGGCGGCACGGCGCTCTTGATCGTGGTGGGCGTGGCCCTGGAGACCATGAAGCAGATCGAGGCGCACCTGCTCATGCGCCATTACCAAGGCTTCTTGCGGTAAGGAGGAGAACAAGGGCAGGATGCGTGTGCTTTTTCTGGGAGCGCCGGGGGCCGGCAAAGGCACCCAGGCGGCGCTTTTGGCCCGACGCCTGGGCGTACCACATCTGTCCACGGGCGACCTGTTCCGCCAGGCGGTGCGGGAGGGCACCCCGCTGGGGAGGGAGGCCCAGGCCTACATGGACCGGGGGGAACTGGTCCCCGACGCGGTGGTGGTGGGGATGGTGCGGGAGCGGCTGCAGGGGGAGACGGGCTTCGTCCTGGACGGCTTCCCGCGCACCCTGCCCCAGGCCCGGGCCCTGGAGGAGGAGTTGGCGGTCCTGGCGGCGCCGCTGGACGCGGCGGTCCTCCTGGAGGTGCCCGAGGAGCTGATCCTGCGGCGCCTGACCGCCCGGCGCCTGTGCCGCAGCTGCGGTGCCGTCTACCACCTGGAGTTCCACCCGCCCCGGATCCCCGGCCGTTGTGACCGTTGCGGCGGCGAGCTGTACCAGCGGGACGACGACCGGGAGGAGACGGTGCGCCGCCGCCTGGAGGTGTATCGGCAGGAGACCGCGCCGGTGGCCCAGTTCTACCGGGACCGCGGGCTGCTGCGCCAAGTGGACGGGACCGGGTCGGAGGAGGAGGTGTCCCACCGGGTCGCGTCGGCCCTGGGGCGATGATCTTCCTCAAGTCGGAGCGGGAGTTGACCCTCATGCGCCAGGCCTGCCGCATCGTGGCCGTCACCCTGGCCCGGCTGCAGGAGGCGGTGGTCCCTGAAGTGACCACCCGGGAACTGGAGCTCTTGGCCCTGGACAGCATCCGCAGCCAGGGGGCGCAGACGGCCTTCAAGGGGTACCAGAAGTTTCCCGCCCACATCTGCACCTCGGTCAACGAGGAGGTGGTCCACGGCATCCCGGGAGCGCGCCGACTTAGGGAGGGGGATATCGTGAGCATCGACCTAGGGGCGATCTGGAACGGCTTCTACGGCGACGCCGCCTGCACCTTCCCCGTGGGCCGCATCTCCCCCGAGGCCCAGCGCCTGCTGGCGGTGACCCGACAGGCCCTGGAGCGGGCCATCGCCGTGGTCCGGCCCGACCACCGGCTCTCCGACGTCTCCCACGAGGTGCAGCAGTTTGTGGAGGCCCACGGCTACTCCGTGGTCCGCAACTATGTCGGCCACGGCATCGGCCGGGCGATGCACGAGGAGCCGCAGATCCCCAACTTCGGACCGCCGGGGCGGGGGCCGCGCCTGCGTCCTGGGATGACCCTGGCCATCGAGCCCATGGTGAACATCGGGGGCTGGGAGGTGGCCCTGCGGCCCGACCACTGGACGGCGGTGACCGCGGACGGCAGCCTCTCCGCCCATTTCGAGCACACCGTGGCCGTGACCGAGGGGGAGGCCGAGATCCTGACTGCAGCCCCTGCATAGGGCGGGAAGGGAAGGGGGATAATGGAAATTATGCCCCGCAGGTCTTCTGACCTGCGCCTGGGAGAGCTGGTGAGCTCCCGGGCGGGAAGGGACGCCGGATCCTGGTTCCTGGTGGTGGGGCGGGAGGGGGAGCGCTTCGTCCGGGTGGCCGACGGGAAGCGCCGGCGGCTGGAGGGCGCCAAGCGCAAGAACGTGCTGCATCTGGTGGCCCACGCCCAGGTGTCCCCCGAGCTGGAGGTCAAGCTGGCTTCAGGGGTGCGGGTGAGCGATCAAGAGGTAAGGAAGGCCCTGGAGGCGATGCTGAGCCGGAGAGGGGGGGAAGGGCAAAATGGCCAAGGATGACACCATCGAGGTGGAGGGCAAGGTGATCGAACCGCTGCCCAACGCGATGTTCCGGGTGGAGTTGGCCAATGGACACAAGATTTTGGCGCACGTGTCGGGGAAGATCCGCATGCATTTCATCCGGATCCTGCCGGGGGACCGGGTGACCGTGGAGCTGTCTCCCTACGACCTGACACGGGGGCGCATCGTATATCGCTTCAAGTGAGGGCTTTTTCCCACTGTCAGCGGGAGGGAGGTGGCGGACGATGAAGGTGCGGCCATCGGTGAAGAAGATGTGCGAGAAATGCAAGATCATCCGCCGGCACGGCACGGTGATCGTGATTTGCGAGAACCCCAAGCACAAGCAGCGGCAAGGCTGAAGAGGGAGGTAATGGGAAGTGGCACGGATCGCAGGGGTGGACCTGCCCCGGGAGAAGCGGGTGGAGGCGGCGCTGCCGCTCATATACGGCATCGGGTCGTCCCTGGCCCGGAGGATCCTGGACCGGACGGGGATCAACCCGGACACCCGGGTGCGCAACCTCACGGAGGACGAGGCCACCCGGTTGCGGGAGGAGATCGACAAGCACTACAAGGTGGAGGGTGAGCTGCGCTCCGAGGTGCAGTTGAACATCCGGCGCCTCATCGACATCGGCTGCTACCGGGGGCTTCGCCACCGGCGGGGAATGCCGGTGCGCGGGCAGCGCACCAAGACCAACGCCCGCACCCGCAAGGGCCCGCGGCGCACCGTGGGAGTGCGCCGGAAGAAGTGATGAGGAGGGGAATGACTGATGCCGCGTAAGAGCGTCCGCGGAAAGAAGAAGGAAAAGAAGCATGTGGAGCGGGGCATCGCCCACGTCCGGTCCACCTTCAACAACACCATCGTGACCATCTCCGACCCGGCCGGCAACACCCTGGCCTGGGCCTCGGCCGGGACCAAGGGCTTCAAGGGATCCCGCAAGAGCACCCCCTACGCCGCCCAGATGGCGGGGGAGGCGGCCGCCCGGGAGGCCATGGAGCACGGCCTGCGGGAGGTGGAGGTCATGGTGAAGGGTCCCGGATCCGGTCGCGAGGCGGCCATCCGCTCGCTGCAGGCGGCGGGGCTGGAAGTGAACATGATCAAGGACGTGACCCCGATCCCCCACAACGGCTGCCGGCCCCCCAAGCGGCGGCGGGTCTGACGGAGGAGGTGAGTAGATGGCCAGATACACGGGTCCGGTGTGCCGCATTTGCCGCCGGGAGGGAGTGAAGCTCTTCTTCAAGGCGGACCGCTGCTACACGGAGAAGTGCCCCATGAACAAACACGCCTACGGCCCCGGCGAGCACGGCCAGGGCCGCAAGAAGGTGTCCGAGTACGGGGTGCAGCTGCGGGAGAAGCAGAAGACCAAGCGCATGTACGGGGTGCTGGAGCGCCAGTTCCGCAAGTACTTCGCCACGGCGGAGCGGGCCAAGGGGATGACCGGGGAGAACCTGCTCTCCTACCTGGAGCGCCGCCTGGACAACGTGGTCTATCGTCTGGGGTTGGCCGGCTCCCGGCGGGAGGCGCGCCAGCTGGTGCGCCACGGTCACTTCCAGGTGAACGGGCGCAAGGTCAATATCCCGTCCTTTCAGGTACGGGTGGCGGATCGGGTGGCGGTGCGCGACAAGAGCCGCGAGGTGTCGCGCCTGAAGGAACTCGCGGAGGCGACCAAGGGTAGGCAGACCCCCGGCTGGCTGGAGGCGGAAGCCGAGGCCATGGCCGGGCGGGTGGTGCGCCTGCCGGAGCGCACCGACGTGGACGCCGCCATCCAGGAGCGTCTGATCGTGGAACTGTACTCGCGGTGAGCCGAGGAGGGCTGGCCGATGGTGGAAATTGAGAAGCCGAGGATAGAGTGCGTGGCCCGGGACGACGGCCGCTACGGCAAGTTCGTGCTGGAGCCCCTCGAGCGGGGCTACGGCATCACCCTGGGCAACTCCCTGCGCCGGATCCTGCTCTCGTCCCTGCGGGGCGCGGCGGTCACCTCCGTGCGCATCGACGGTGTGCTGCATGAGTTTTCCACCATCCCCGGGGTGGTGGAGGACACCACCGACATCATCCTGAACCTGAAGGAACTGTGCCTCAAACTCTACGCCTCGGAGCCCAAATTGCTGCGGGTGGAGGTGGACGGGCCCCGGGAGGTCACGGCGGCGGACATTCAGGTGGATCCGGACGTGGAGGTGATGAACCCCGAGCTGCACCTGGCCACCCTGGACGAGGGGGCGCACCTGGCCATGGAGCTGACGGTGGCCCAGGGGCGGGGATATGTGCCGGCGGACCGCAACAAGCAGCCGGACAATCCCATCGGAGTGGTGCCCATCGACTCCATCTTCACCCCCATCCGACGGGTGAACTACACCGTGGAGGACACCCGGGTGGGGCAGATCACCGACTACGACAAGCTGACCCTGGAGGTGTGGACCGACGGCACCATCCGACCGGAGGAGGCCGTCACCCAGGGCGCGCGCCTGCTGCGGGAGCAGATGAAGCTGTTCCTAAGCCTCACCGAGGGCGAGGGGGCCGACGCGGAGGACTCCGACGAGGAGGCCGGGCGCAAGAGCCGGCTCTTGGAGATGCCCATCGAGGAGCTGGACCTGTCCGTGCGCTCGTACAACTGCCTCAAGCGGGCGGGCATCAACACCGTCGCGGAGCTGGCCTCTCGCACCGATGAAGAGATGATGAAGGTGCGCAATCTGGGCAAGAAGTCCCTGGAAGAGGTCAAGCAGAAGCTGGCGGCCGTGGGGCTTGCTCTGCGCGTGGAGGAGGAGTGAGGAGATGGGCATGTACTCGAAGCTGAGCAAGGCCAGCGGGCCGCGCCGCGCCCTGCTGCGGGGCTTGGTGACGGAACTATTGGACCACGAGCGGATCTTCACCACCAAGACCCGGGCCAAGGAGGTCCAGTCCGTGGCGGAGAAAATGATCAGCCTGGCCCGGCGGGGGGACCTCGCCGCCCGGCGCGCGGCGGCCGCCTACCTGCTGGACGTGGGCGAGGAGACCAGCAACCGCCCCGGCAAGAAGAACCGGGTGCTGAAGAAACTGTTCACCGTCCTGGGGCCGCGCTACCAGGAGCAGTCCGGCGGCTACACCCGGGTGACGGAGGTGGGGGCGCGGCGCGGCGACGCCGCTCCCATGGCCATCCTGGAGCTGGTGTAGCCTTGCCCCGCGTCGCGGCCACGGATCTCAGCTTCGTCTACCCCGGCGGGGTGCAAGCCCTGGGCGGGGTGGACTTTTTCCTGGAGCGGGGCGAGGTGGTGGCCCTGGTCGGCCCCAACGGCTCGGGCAAGTCCACCCTGGCCAGGCTCCTGAACGGCCTCCTCCTTCCCACGGGCGGGGAGGTGCGGGTGGAGGGGGTCAAGGTGGAGCCGGCCTCCCTGGCCTGGGTGCGCCGGCAGGTGGCCTACGTGGGGCCCAACCCAGCCAACGCCGTCGTCGCCCCCGTGGTGGAGGAGGATACGGCCTTCGGGCCGGGCAACCTGGACCTGGCCCCGGAGGAGATCCGCCGGCGGGTGGACCGGGCCCTGGCCGACACGGGCCTGACCGAGCTGGCCCGGCGCGAGGTGCGTTTCCTGTCGGGGGGGCAGCAGGCGCGGGTGGCCCTGGCCGGCGCCCTGGCCATGGAGCCGGCGGTGCTGATCCTGGACGAGGCAACGGCCATGCTGGACCCGCGTTCCCGGGGGTTGGTCCTGGCGGTGCTGCGCCGGCAGGTGCGTCGCCGGGGTCTGGCGCTGCTCCTGGTGACCCACGATCCCGCGGAGGCGGCGGCGGCCGACCGGGTGGTGGTGATGAAGGCAGGCCGCGCGGTGCGGGAAGGGCCGCCGGCCGGCGTGCTGGACGGCACCGATCCCGACCTGCCGCCCCTGCCCCTGGCGGAGCTGGCCCGGCACCTGGCCGTGGCGGGAATGGATGTGCCCTCGGCGCCGCGGCGGGCGGGCGAGCTGGCGGCGGCGGTTTGGGGGGGGCGGTCCGGGTGCGCGTGACCCTGGAGCGGGTCAGCCACCGCTTCTTTCCCGGAACGCCTCGGGAGACGGTGGCGCTGGAGGGGGTGGACCTGGAGTTGGCCCCGGGGGAGTTCCTGGCCCTGGTGGGCTGCACCGGGTCGGGGAAGACCACGCTTTTGCGCCACTTGAACGCCCAGCTGCGGCCCACCGCCGGTCGGGTGCGGTGGGACGGGAAAGCCCTTCCCGCGGACGCGGTGCGTCGGCGGGTGGCCCTGGCGGAGCAGTTTCCCGAGGACGCCCTCTTCGCCGACACGGTGGCCGAGGACGTGGCCTTCGGGCCGCGCAACCTGGGGCTTTCGGCGCCCCAGGTGGCGGATCGGGTGCGCCGCGCCCTGGCCCGGGTGGGCCTGGGCGAGGAGCACGCGCGTCGCTCTCCCTTCGCCCTGTCCGGCGGGGAGCGGCGTCGGGCGGCCCTGGCCGGGGTACTGGCCATGGAGCCGGAGCTTGTGTGCCTGGACGAGCCCACGGCGGGTCTGGACTGGCGGGGGTGCGGGGAGGTGCTGGAGCTCTTGGCTCGCCTGAACCGGGAGGAGGGGGTGGGCGTGGTGCTGGTCACCCACCGCATGGAGGAGGCGCTGCGCTTTGCCCACCGGGTGGCCCTGCTGCGCTCGGGGCGGCTGGTCCTGGCGGGAGACCCCGAGACGGTGCTGGCCCGACCGGACCTGCTGCGCCGGTGCGGGCTGGAGGTGCCGCCGGTGGTGCGGGTGCAGGAGCTTTTGATCCGGCGCGGGCTGGCCCTGGCGTCGCCGGCCCTGGATGCCGCCGCGGCGGCCCAGCGCATCCTCCGGGCCCTGGAGGTAGGCTGAGATGTCCCAGCTGTTCCCGGGGCCAGAGCATCCGGGCGATTCCCTCCTGCACCGCCTGGATCCCCGGGCCAAGCTGGTGCTGGCCTTTGCGTTCGGCGGCCTGGCAGCGGCGGGCGGTCCCCGGGCTCTCTTGGTGCTGGCCGGCGCGGCGGCAGCGGTGTCCATCGCGTCCCGGTTGCCGCCGGCGCTGCTGTTGCGGGGCCTGCGGCCCCTGCTCTGGCTGATCCTGGCGACCGCGGGGATGCATCTTTTCACCGACCCCGGCCGGGTGGTGCTGCGAGAGGGCCCCCTGGCGGTCACGGCCGCCGGAGTGCGCCAGAGCGCATTGGAGGGAGGCCGCCTGATCCTCCTGGTGCTCACGGGCTCCCTGCTCACCCTGAGCACCTCCCCCCTGGAGCTGGCCGACGGATTGGGAGCGCTCTTGTCCCCCCTGCGCCGCTTGCGCTTGCCGGTGGAGGAGTTCGCCTTGATGGTCGCCGTGGCCCTGCGCTTTGTGCCGGTCCTCTTGGAGGAGGCGGAGCGGGTGCGCCGGGCCCAACAGGCGCGGGGAGGCGCCTCCGGCGGCCGGGGGATCACCCGGGTGCGCCGGCTGGCGCCGCTGGCCTTGCCCCTCTTGGTGGGGGCCTTCCGGCGGGCGGAGGAACTGGCGGTGGCCATGGAGGCGCGCGGCTACCAGCCCGGCCGACGCCGCTCCCGCCTGCGGCGGCTCAAGCTTGCTTCCCGGGATTGGGTGGCCCTGGTCCTGGGCGGGGCGCTGGCGGGGGTGGTGTGGTGGCTGGGCTAAGGACCTACCGGCTGGTCTTGGAGTACGACGGCACCGACTTTCACGGCTTCGTGCGCCAGCCGGGCCGGCGCACGGTGCAGGAGGAGCTGGAACGGGCTCTGGCCGTCATCGGAGGGCTGGCGCAGCCGGTGACGGCGGCGGGGCGCACCGACGCCGGGGTGCATGCCCGGGGACAGGTGGTGGGCTGCCGACTGGTCACCACCGTGCCAACGGGCCGGCTTGGCCGGGCCTTGAACCGCCTTTTGCCCCGGGATTTGGCGGTGCTCACCGCCGCGACGGCACCGGAGGGCTTCGATGCCTGCCGGGACGCCGTGGGCAAGCTGTACAGCTATCGGATCCTCAATCGGGCCGCCCCCGCTCCCCTGCTATCCCGCCAGGTATGGCACCATCCCCGACCCTTGGATGCGGCGGCGATGCGGCGCGCCGCCGGGGATCTCGTGGGCCGCCACGATTTCCGGGCCTATCGAAGCGCGGGCGGTTCGGCCAAGACCGCCGTGCGGGAGGTTAAACGGCTGGAGGTGGAGCGGGAGGGGGATCTGATCATCTTCTGGTGCGAGGCCGACGGCTTCCTCTACCGCATGGTGCGCAACCTGGTGGGGACCCTGGTCCGCGTGGGAGAGGGGGCCTGGGAGATCGAGCGTCCGGCCCGGATCCTGGCCGGCGGCGACCGTCGGGTAGCCGGGCCCACCGCTCCGGCCCGGGGGCTTTGCCTGGAGCTGGTCAGCTATCCGGGCGAGAACTCCACCACGGCCATGCCCACTCCCGGCAGCGATCCGTCGTAGGCCAAGAGATCGCCTCGCGCCCCACCGCCCAGGGCGCCGCCGAGCAAGGCCAGGTCCCGCAGCTCCCCCTCGGGCCGGCCCAAGGACACCAGCTCCGGGTTCAATGACTCCAGCTGCTCGAAGTGTCCCCCGCGCAAGAGGTCCAGCACGGCGGCGTCGAAGCGCTCGGTGTCGGCGCTCCGTCCGGCCCGGAAGGCGGCCAGGTCGTGGGCCAGGCAGCCGCTGATCAAAAGCGCCGCGCCGCGCGGGTCCGCCGCCAGAACCCTCGCCACCGCCTCGCCCCACCATCGGCACTCCCCCAGGTCGCGGCGGGAGACGGAGAGGATGACCGTGGGCACATCCGCCGCCGGGAAGAGGAAATGCAGCGGCACGGTGACGCCGTGGTCGGCGCCGTGGGATCCCTCTTCCACCGGCAACCCGACCGCCTGCCCGGCCTCCACCAACTTTCGGGCCAGGGCGGGCTCTCCCGGGGGATCGTAGGCGAGCTCCACGGGAAAGCCGTAGAAATCCGTCACGGTGGGGTGGCGCGCCGTGGGGTCGACCAGGAAGGGGCCGGAGGGCTGCCAGTGGGTGGTGGCCACCACGGCCAGGGTGACCCCCTCGCCTCGCAGGGTCTCCCCGGTGCGACGCAGGGCGCGCACCACGGCTCCCTCCCGGCCCGCGGCCTCCTCCATCAGCAGGGTGGGAACGTGGGGGACCACAAGGGCGCGGGTGAGGCTCATTAGATGGCACCGTCCTTTCCGGGATAGGGGAAGGGGGCCGTCAGGCCCCCCGCCGTTCAGACCCGCACCATGGGCTGTCCGCAGCACTCCCCCGACTGGTCGGAGACATTGCCGCAGGACTTGCACACATAGCTACCCTCGGGAGCCATCCAGTGGCCGCAGCACAGCTCCTTCTCCTCGGAGGTGCGGCCGCAAAAGGCGCAAACGTACATCTGGTTCACCTCCCTCTTGCCGGATTATACCCCAGGGTGCTATACTGTGTGAAGTAGGCACATTCATGAAAGCAGGTTTCCAAAAGGGAAGCCGTGAGAGGGGGCGGGCCAGTTGGGCGGGAACGGGTGTCCCGTGGAGCGGGCGCTGAAGATCATCGGCGGGAAGTGGACCATCCTGATCCTGCGGGACCTGCTGCAGGGGCCGCGCCGCTTCGGGGAGCTTCGCCGCTCCCTGGGGGAGGTCAGTCCCAAGACCCTGGCCCTGAGGCTGCGGGAGCTGGAGGAGGAGGGGATCCTGTCCCGCACCGTGTACGCCGAGGTGCCGGTGCGGGTGGTCTACCGGCTCACCCGCAAGGGGGAGACCCTGGGGGAGGTCATCGACGCCATCCGGCATTGGGGAGAGCGCTGGCCGCGGGAAGAGGCGGTCGGAGCCTCGGATTAAGAAAAACGGGCGGGGCCGTCACGCGGCGGTCCCGCCCAGCGTTGTACCTACAGGGGAGGGCAACTCGGAGGTGGCGGCTTGGAGGGGGACTGGCGTCTCGCGGCCCGCGCCGCGGGAGGAGACCGCGCGGCCCTGGAGGAGCTTTGCCGCAGCACCTGGCAGCCGGTGTACCGCTACCTGCGGCACCGGGTGGGCGATGCGTCCCTGGCGGAGGACCTGACCCAGGAGGTGTACGCGCGGGTGCTGCCCGTTCTGCCCTCCTTTCGGGAGCGGGGCGTCCCCCTGGTGGGGGTGCTGCTCCGGGTGGCGCGCAACCTGGCGGTCTCCGACTGGCGCCGGCGACGCCCGGCGGTTCCCCTGGACGAGGATCCGGCCGATGCCGATCCCTCCCCCGAGGAGGAGGCGTACCGGCGGGAGGAGCGCGAGGAGCTGCTCGAGGCCCTGGCGCGGCTGACCGACCAGCAGCGCCGCGTGCTCACCCTGCGCTTTTGGGAGGAGCGCTCCGTGGAGGACACGGCCAGGATCCTGGGATGCGCGGCCCCGGCGGTGCGCTCCCTGCAGTACCGCGGCCTCAAGGCCTTGCGGCGGATCCTGGAAGGGAAAGGTGACGGCCGTTGAGGAAATCGCGCGGTGATCAGCTGGAGGAGGCGCTCCAGGGGCGAGGGACGCCGGACGAGGAGCTGGTGGCCTTGAGCCGACTGGCCGATCATTGCCGCCGGCTGGGGCGGGAACCGGTGGATCCGGCCGTGCCGGACCGGCTGGCGCGGCAGCTAGCCCGGCGCCTGGGAGCGCCTGTCCCGCGGCGCCGCCCGCATCCCGCGCCGTGGATCTTGGGCCTGGCGGCCGCCGCAGCCGCGGCCGTGCTCCTTTTTCCCCGGCCGGTGACCGCGCCGGGTCCGGCCGCCTCCCCGAGGGCGCCCGTCGCGGCCCCGCGGGCCCAGGCCACCTTTGCGCCGGTCCGGGGGCCCTGGTCGGTGCGGCTGGTTCCCGCCCGGGCGGTCTTCGCTCCCAAAGAGGCGGTGCGACTGACCTTGGAAATCCGCAACGAGAGCCGCATCCCGGTGGAGGTGCGGCCCTACCCGCCGGCGGTGCGGACGGTGGCCCGGACGGTGCCGGCCGGCGCCGGCGGCCTGGTCCTTCCTCCCGGCGGCACCGTGCGGTGGCAGGTGAGCCTGGGCTCCGCCTCCCCGGGCAGCCACACGGCCCGGGTCGGGGTGCGCTTCCACAGCCCCGCCGGGCGTTTCCTGGGCCTGCGTACGGCCGAATGCACTTTCCAAGTGGGAGGTTAAGCGGGATGAAGCTTTGGCGATGGTGGCCGCTCGTGGCGCTCTTGGGACTGCTCACGGCCTGCGGCGCGCCCAGCGCGGGGGGGAAGGTGGTGACCGTGCGGGGGGTGGGCCGGGCCTCGGCGGTGCCCGACGAGGCGCGGGTGACCCTGGGGGTGTCCGCGACGGCCTCCACCGCCCAGGCGGCCCAGTCCGCGGATGCCGCCCGGGCGGGGGCGGTGGTGACGGCCCTAGGCCAGGCCGGGGTGGCCGCCGCCGACCTGGGCACCGCCTGGTATAGTCTGCAGCGGGAATACCTGCCGCACGGGGCCGTGGTCTTTCGGGCCTCCGACCAGGTGACGGTGACGGTGCGTCATCTGAAGCGGTTGGGGCAGCTCTTGGATGTGGCGGTGGCCCACGGCGCCGACTCGGTCCAGGGGGTGCGCTTCACCCTGGCCGATCCGACCACGGTGCGGGATGCGGCCCTGGCCGCGGCCTTGCGGGATGCCGCCAGCCGCGCCCGGGCGGCGGTCAAGGCCGAGGGAGTGGCGCTGGGAGCGCCGCTCAAGATCCGGCAGTCGTCCACGGCGGGCAAGACCCTCCCCCTAACCTTCGCGCGGGCGGCCACCAGCGCCGCCGCGCCGGTGCTGCCGCCGGGGAAGCTCACCTACACCGCCCGGGTGGTGGTCACCTACGCCATGGGCTGACGCTCCGGTCGGTGGCTCACCCCGGGGCCTTAAGCCGCCGGGCGATCCACCAGCCGGCCAACAGGAGGGCGGCGGCCACGGCGCAGGGCGCGGCGAAGCCGCCGGTGCGCTCCACCAGCCAGCCCGACAACCCCGGAGCGGCCACGGCCGCCAGCATGCCCACGAAATTGAGCCGACCGAAGGCCTGACCGTAGCCGGGGCTGTCGACCGCGGCGGCGGTCTCGCTTAGGATCAGCGGGTCCAGGACCAACTTGCCGGACACTCCGTAGAGGGTGAGGCCCAAAAGGGCGGGCACCAGGCCGCCGGCCCAGGGGAGGAGGGCGACCCCCGAGGCCGCGGCCAGCAGCAGCCGGCGCATCCGGGGCACCCGGGCGGTGCCGCTCGTGGCGCGGCTGACCAGCACGGTGGCGGGCACGGCCAGCAGGGTGGGCCAGGCGGACAGGGCGCCGAGGCTCCAGCCGGCCAGGTGGACGGAGTGCGCGAGCAGGTAGGGCAGCCAGGCCAGGAGGAAGAAGAAGGCGTACAGGGAGCAGAAATTGACCACCAGGAGGCGCCCGAAGGCGCCCCGCCAGGGCGGAGGGGCCGCCGGCCGGTCCCGGGGGGGCCGCAGATCCCAGGGGGTGGCCCGCCATAGCACCAGGCCAAGGGCGACGGTAAGCAGGCCCAACAGCCAGACCGGCCGTTGCCAGCCTCCCGCTCCCCAGGCGGCGGCGACCAGGTAGCCCACGGCGATGCCGATCCCCATGCCGGCGGTGATCACGGCGTTGGCCAGGGCCAGGCCGGCCGGCGCGATCCGGCGGGCGGTGACGGCGAATTGGGTAGGATAGTAGGTGCCCTGGAGGAGGCCGGCCAGGGCGGTGCAGGCCAGGAGGAAGAGGTAGGACGGGGAGAGGGCGCTCAAGGCGACGCAGGCGCCGAAGCCGATATAGCCGAGGCCCAGGACGAGGCGCGGCGAGTATCGGTCGGCCAGGCGGCCGGCCGGGAGCTGCATCGCGGTGTAGGTGAGGAAGAAGACGGTGGAGACCAGGCCCAGCTGGGCCGGGCCCACGTGGAACAGCCGCCCGAAGGTCGCGAGCAGGGGACTCAGCACGGCGCGGTCGGCGTACACGAACAGCCAGCCCAGGGCGCCCAGGAACGCCCAAGGCAGGGAGCCGCGCCAAGCCTGGGGGCCCGGCCCTTGGGATCTCAGCAATCCGTCCACCTCCGCCGCATGTCCCCAAATCTTACCACGGCAAAGCCCGCCCCGGCAAGGGCTTGGCGCGAGAGGGCCGCCTCGGATATAATGGGCGGCGAACGGGGGGATGGAGATGCTGGAGGATCCGCGTCTGGACCGGCTGGCCCGGGTGCTGGTGGAGTATTCCCTGGGGGTGGGCCCCGGAGACCTGGTGCGCATCGCGGGGCCGGCCCTGGCCGCGCCCCTGGTCCGGGCCGCCTACCGGGCGGTGCTGCGCGTGGGAGGGCATCCCTTCACCCGCATCGAGGTGGACGGCTTGGACGAGCTGTTGCTTCGAGCGGGCAGCGGGGAGCAGCTGGACTTCCTGTCGCCGCTGGAGCGGGAAGAGGTGGAGCGCATCGACTGCTCCCTGGGGGTGTGGGGCGAGTACAACACCCGCGCCTTGACGGGGGTGGACCCGGCGCGGCAGGCCAGGGCCAGGCAGGCCCGGCGCCCCCTGCAGGAGCGCTTTCTGGAGCGGGCGGGGCGGGGCGAGTTGCGCTGGTGCGGCGTGCAGTACCCCACCCAGGCGGACGCCCAGGAGGCGGAGATGTCCCTGGCCGAGTATGCGGACTTCGTGCTGCGCGCCTGCCTGGTGGACCGGGACGACCCGGTGGCGGAGTGGGGGCGCATCGCCCAAGAGCAGGAGGCCTTGGTGGAGTGGCTGAACCAGGTGCGCGAAGTGCGCCTGACGGCCCCCGGGACGGACCTCACCCTGGGGGTGGCGGGGCGGCGCTGGATCAACTGCTGCGGCCACGAGAACATGCCGGACGGGGAGGTCTTCACCGGACCGCTGGAGGAGGCCACCCGGGGGCGGGTGCGCTTCAGCTTTCCGTCGATCCATGACGGGCGGGAGGTGGAGGGGGTGGAGCTGGTCTTCCGGGACGGCCGGGTGGAAGAGGCCCACGCGGCCAAGGGGGAAAAGTTCCTGCACGCCCTGTTGGACCTGGACGAGGGTTCTCGCCGGCTGGGGGAGTTCTCTTTCGGCAACAACTACGCCATCACCCGCCACACCCGCAACACCCTCTTTGACGAGAAGATCGGCGGCACGGTGCACTTGGCCTTGGGGGCGGCCTACCCGGAAACGGGGGGCGAGAACCGCTCCGCCCTCCACTGGGACCTGGTGGTGGACCTGCGCCGGGAGGGCCGGGTGTACGCCGACGGGCGGCTGGTCTACGAGAAGGGACGCTTCTTGGCCGAGGGCTGAGGGTCGCGGCGGACTCCGGCAGATGCGGCCGCGCCTTCCGGAGCGGGCGCCGGCCTTGCAAGCCCGGCACGGGTTTTTCGGAGGGCATCGGCGTCCGGTGGGCCGACCTGGGCCGAGCCGAGGGGGAGGAGGCGAGCCGGGTGAGACTCTTGGCCTTGCTCCTGACCGGATTTTTCCTCCTGCTAGGCGCCACCGGATGCGGCGGTAGGGCGGCCAAGGGCGCTCCGGGGAAGACCAAGACCCCTGCCGCCGCACCGAGGCCGGTTTCGGGCTACGGCAAGCCTCGGATGTTCATCCTGAGCCGGGGGGTGAGCCTGGCTCCCGAGGCCTGGTGGGGAGGCTCACCTGCGCCGGTGGTCATCACCTTTGCGCAGGGCGGTTTGGCTTATGCACCCGGCGCGGTGGGACCCAGGCCGGTGCCTTCGGGGGCGAGGATGACGGTGCCGGCGGGCTTCGTGCTGAGCCTGCCCGCGGGGACCGCCCTTTCTCCTGCGGCAGGGCTTCCCAGGTACCTGCCGGCGGGGAACAGGGTGACGCTGCCCCCCCGGGGGAGGATCCGGACTGTAGGCGGCTGCGTGCTGCCGGTGCCCCGGGGGGTCATGCGGTGCTTTGCCGTGATGGAGGGGCCCGCCTACGGCTCCTCCGGGCCCGTGAGCTTCTCCGTAGACCTCGGCCAGCTGCCCCCTTCCGGCAGCTGGCGCACCGGGGAGCGGCCTCCCATGCCGCCCCTGCCTGGGCGCCGGTAGGGTATCTGCGGGTTTTTTTGCCGCGGACTGCGGCATGAAAAGGGGGCCGCGTCGGCGGCCCCAGGAGGTATGGGCGAATTAAGGCTTGAAGGTGCCCGGCTTGGTCCCCGTAACCAGGGGATAGTTGGGCACCGTGTGCTTCGGGGGCAGGACGTCGGTCTTCTGGTTCCAGTCGCTCATGGACAGGTGCAGGGCGTAGGCGTGGTAGCCCAATAGGCGCAGGAGCGCCGCCGTCTGGTTGGCCCACTGCCCGGTATAGCAGATGGTGACGATGGTCTTGTCCTTGGGGATCGCGTTGTCGGCGATGGCCTTGGCCACCGCGGGGCCGTAGGGGATGCTGACCGCGCCGGGGATGTGGTTGCCGTCGTATCCATAAGCGGTTATGCCGAAGTTGACGGTGTTCTTGGGTTTGCGCACGTCCACCAGAAAGTACTTGCTCGGGTCGGCTTTCAGATCACCGTACAGTTGCTTGGTGGTGATCTGGTAGGTGGCCATGGTCTTGTTGTCGAAGGCGTGGTTGTAGTAGGACTCGACCCGCTGGGCGATGGCCGTCTGCACCGCTGCCGAGCTGGGCTGGGCGGGGGCGGAGGGCGCGACGGCGGGGGGAGGGCCGCAACTGGCCAAGAGGGCTGCCGCCGCCAATAGCGCAGGGAGAACCATTGTTCTCTTGATCTTCATCTTTGCCCCATCCCGATCTCTGTCTTGGGTCTGTCCGGCGGGGCGAGATCGGGGTCTTTCCTCCTCAATTCACCGCCGGCAGGCTTGGTTCTTGGTTGCATTTCGTCAAAGGGGGGAAAAGCCGTCTGTGGTTCGCGAGACGTGAGCGATGGCCATCAGGCTGCGGTGTCTGCCGAATCCACCTCCTTCCACTATGCGGCGGGGCTCCCGGAAGTTCGGCAAACGGTCGTCACTGGGCATCTTGGGGATCCCCGAGACGCTCTTGCCCAGCCGGGTGTCCCAGTCCCTGGGCCGCCTGCCGTTGCGGGGATTGCCCCGCTCTTTGGTGCGCTCATGGCGTGCGGCGCCGGTTTTTTCGCGCACCCTCCAGCCGCACCCCTTCGCGCGGGAAGTCGGTATCCTCGTCCTCGGCCAGGGTGCGCAAAAGCTCCAACGGTGCCATTTTGCCATCGGCCATTCCCGGCACCTCCCGTGGTTTTCAGGGCAATCGCCGGGAACCGCGAATAGCATCCTCATCCTTCCTCTCACTCTGCCACCGAGTTATTCTGTGCTGAAGCAAAAAAACCTGCAGAAAAAAGACACATAATAAAAATTGCATGTCAAAATTGCACGGGGAATCAAGCATTGGCGCATTGAAATATCCGATTTAATCATTGAATAAGGCAAAAGGTTGCGCCAATCCGGGGTGGGCTCGCCGGGGCCGAACCGGCTCGTTTCCCGTGTACGACCGGCTTTCAGGACGAAAAAAAGGGGGCCGCATCGGCGGCCCCAGGAGGTATGGGTGAACTAAGGCTTGAAGGTGCCCGGCTTGGTCCCCGTTACCAGGGGATAGTTGGGCACCGTGTGCTTCGGGGGCAGGATGTCGGTCTTCTGGTTCCAGTCGCTCATGGAAAGATGGAGGGCGTAAGCGTTGTAGCCCAAAAGACGCAGGATCGCCTCCGACTGATTGGCCCACTGGCCGGTGTAGCAGATGGTCACGATGGGACGGCCCTGGTCCAGCTTCTTGATCTTGTTCAGGTTCTTGGCCAAGTCGGGGTAGGGCACGTTGACCGCTCCGCCGATATGGCCCTGCGCGTAGCCGGGGGCGGTCGCCGGGCCGGAGGGCATGCGCACGTCCAGCAGCAGGAACTGGTTCGGGTTCTTCTGCAGGGCCTTGTACAGCGCCGCGGTGCTGATCTGGTAGCTGCCGCCCAACGGCGCCTTCGCCTCGTTGGCGAAGTAGGTGTCCACCCGCTGCACGACGGCCTTCTGCACCGCAGCGGTGCTGGCCTTGGCCGGAGCGGCGGGGGTGGTGGCGCTCGGCGGAACGCCGCACCCGGCTAGGAGCGCGGCGGCGGCCACCAGGGCCGGCAGGGACCACGATCCGGGAAGCTTCTTCATCATCATCCCCCATCCCGATCTCGCGAAGTTTGTGCCGCCGGCGGGGCGAGATCGGGTCGAGCCTCCTCGATGACCCGCCGGGGTGCCCATCGCTCATGGGCTTTTAGTATATGTTCCATCACTTTGGCGTAATTCCTGCCTGAATGACAAACATTGTGATATTTGCATGGGATGTTGTATTTAGGCATCGAAATATCATATTTTGCTCCCCCCACGAGGGATCTGACTTCGACAGGTGGGCAAGCAAAAGCCCCGCCGTGGGCGGGGCTGTCCCGAGGGCGCCGCTTCAACTCTCCGGAGCCAGGCGATCCACGGTCTCCTTGAACTCCCGCTCCAGGACCTCCTTCTCTTGGCGCCGCGACTCGGCGCCGGCGGCGACCACCTGGCGCGCCGCCTCCCGCTCCTGGTTCAGTACCTTGCGGGCACGGTTGGCCAAGTCGGTGGAGACATCCCGCGTCCGGTCGGCCAGCTCCCGGGCCTGCTGGCCCAGGGCCTTGCCCCGCTCGCCGAGCTGGTTGCGGGTCTCGGCGCCGGTCTGGGGCGCGAGCAAGAGGCCCAAAGCGGCTCCCGCCAACCCTCCCACCAAGACCCCCGCCAGGAAACCGACCCCACTGCCACCACGATCAGACATCCTCGTGCACCCCTTTCTTCTCGCCTCTCTTGGCCAAAAAGGACAGGCCCTGCCCGATGCCGGAAAGCAGGCTGGCCGCCTGGATCAGCGGCGGACCGATCCTGGTCTGCACTAGCCGGGTGGTGAAGCGGACGTTGTCCAGCACGGCATCGGCGGTGCGCAACATGTGCTGCACCTCCTCCAGCTGCCGCCTGGCGTCTCGGCCCGCCTCCCGCAACTCCTCCGAGGTCGTCTCCATGCTGCGCAGGGTCGCGGCCATCTGGCTGACCGCCTCCTGGGCCAGGGACTCTACGGTGCGGGCGCTGCGGCGCAATTGTCCCACCAGCATGCCCAGGAGGATGCTGGTGGTCAGGAACAGGGCGGCGATCAAGGCCAGGGTAGCTTCGAAGACCCACGCGGGCACGGCCATGCCCCCCAGTTTTCCATAATCCTCGCAGCCACCTTGTATCATATCATAAAGGCGAGGCCTTGTCATTCTAGCCCAAGGGCCGCGGCGGGAGCCGGGCCGGGATTGGACGCAGCCCCGGGTCGGCCGGGAGGTTCGTGTCCGGTTAGTTGCGCCCCCGTCTGTCTCGGTGGGGATCACGCCGGACGGTGGCGGAGGGGACAGGGCTTCCGGGCTCGGCGGGAAGAGGGGTCGGACGCCGAGCGGGGGAGGCCGGTTTGTTGCGGGTTGCGGTGTTCCACGTTATGACGGTATAATTAGGCGCGAAGGTCAACAACGGAAGGGGGAGTAGCTGCGTGCCATTGCGGGTAGGCATCAACGGCTTTGGCTCCATCGGCCGGCGCTTCTTTCGGATCGCCATGGGCCGGCCGGGGATGGAGATAGTGGCGGTGAATGACCTGACCAGTCCGGCCACCCTGGCCCATCTGCTCAAGTACGATTCCACCTACGGCACCTTGGCGGCCGACGTGGAGGCCCTGGAGGGGGCCATCCGGGTGCAGGGGCGCACCGTGCGCATTTTGGCGGAGCGGGATCCGGGCGCCCTGCCGTGGAGCAGCCTGGGGGTGGAGGTGGTGGTGGAGTCCACCGGCTTGTTCACCCAGCGGGAGAAGGCCGCGGCGCACCTGAATTCTGGCGGTGCCAAGAAGGTGGTCATCTCCGCCCCCGCCAAGGGGGAGGACCTGACGGTGGTGATGGGGGTGAACCAGGACCGCTATGACCCGGCTCGGCACCACGTGATCTCCAACGCCTCTTGCACCACCAACGGGCTGGCTCCGGTGGCCAAGGTCCTGGACGACGCCTTCGGCATCGAGCGCGGTCTCATGACCACCATCCACTCCTACACCAACGACCAGCGGATCCTGGATCTTCCCCACAAGGACCTGCGGCGCGCCCGGGCCGCGGCCGTGAACATCATCCCCACCACCACGGGGGCCGCCCGGGCCATCGGCAAGGTTTTGCCGCAACTAGAGGGACGCATGAACGGGATGTCCTTCCGGGTCCCCACCCCCTCGGTGTCGGTGGTGGACCTGGTGGCGACCCTGCGCCGACCCGCCGAGGTGGACGAGGTGAACGACGCCATGGAGCGGGCGGCCGCCACCGGTCCCCTGCAGGGGATCCTGGGGGTCAGCCGCGAGCCTTTGGTGTCCAGCGATTTCCGGGGCACCAGCCTCTCCAGCGTGGTGGATGCCTTGTCCACCATGGCGGTGGCCGACTTGGTCAAGGTGGTGGCCTGGTACGACAACGAGTGGGGCTACTCCACCCGCCTGGTGGACCTGGTCGAGTTCATCGGGGAGCAAGGCCTATAATGCGGAAAAAGACCCTGCGGGAGGTGGCGCTGGACGGCAAGCGCGTCCTCGTCCGCGTGGACTTCAACGTGCCCCTCAACCCGGACCTTACGGTGGAGGACGACGGTCGCCTGCGGGCCAGTCTGCCCACCATCCGCTACCTGCGGGAGCGGGGCTGCCGGGTGATCCTGGCCTCCCACATGGACCGGCCCAAGGGCCGGGTGGTGGAGGCCCTGCGCCTGGATCCGGCGGCGCGCCGCTTGGCCGAGCTTTTGGATTGCCCGGTGCGCAAGATCGACCAGTGCGTAGGTCCCGAAGCCCGGGACGCGGTCGAGCGGTTGCACCCGGGGGAGGTGCTGCTCTTGGAGAACCTGCGCTTCCACCCGGAGGAGGAGGCCAACGAGCCGGAGTTTGCCCGGCGGCTGGCCCAACTGGCAGACGTCTTCGTCCAGGACGCCTTCGGGGTGGTGCACCGTCAGCACGCCTCGGTGGTCGGCGTGAGCGCCTTTTTGCCGGCGGTGGCGGGCTTCCTGCTGGAGAAGGAGCTGGCCTACCTGAGCGAGTTCTTGTCGGAGCCGCCCCGTCCGTTCCTGCTGGTGGTGGGAGGTGCGAAGGTGTCCGACAAGATCGGGGTGCTAAAAAGCTTGTGGCGCAAGGTGGACGAGGCTCTGGTGGGCGGCGGCCTGGCCAACACCTTCCTGGCGGCCAGCGGGCTGCACATGGGATCTTCCCTGGTGGAGACGGACGCTTTGGCCGTGGCGGGAGACCTGCTGCGGGAAGCCGCCGAGCGGGGCGTGCAGGTGCATCTGCCCGTGGATATGGTGGTGGCGCCCGAGCCGCGGGAGGGGGTGCCGCGCCGGGCGGTGCCGGTGGACGGCATGCCCGACGACTGGCAGGCCTTGGACATCGGACCGCAGACGCTGCGCGAGTATGAGCAGGTGATCGCCCGGGCGCGGTCGGTCTTTTGGAACGGGCCTCTGGGGGTGTTCGAGGTGCCCGGTTTCGAACAGGGCACCTACGGCGTGGCTCGGGCCATGGCGGCCAACCCGGGGCTCACCGTGGTGGGCGGGGGCGACGCCACGGCGGCGGTGCGCAAGGCGGGGGTCGCCGAGCGCATGTCCCATCTGTGCACGGGCGGCGGCGCGGCGCTCAAGTTCCTGGAGGGACGCGAGCTGCCGGGGGTGGCCTGCCTGGAGGACGCACCGTGAGCCGGCGGGTGCTGGTGGCCGGCAACTGGAAGATGCACAAGACCGCGGCCGAGGCGGCGGCCCTGGCCGGGGAGATCCGGTCCGGCTGGTCCGCCGGAGCGGTGGAGGCGCTGCTTTGCCCGCCCTTCCCGGCTCTGGCGGCGGTGGCGGCGGCGATCGCGGGCAGCGAACTGGTGCTGGGAGCACAGAACGTGCACTGGGAGGACGCGGGGGCCTACACTGGGGAGGTGGCGGCACCCATGCTGCGGGAGGTGGGCTGCCGCTACTGCATCGCTGGGCATTCCGAGCGGCGTCGGCTCTTCGGGGAGGACGACGCCCAGGTGGCGCGCAAGCTGGCGGCCCTGTGGCGGCACGGCATATCTCCCGTGTTGTGCGTGGGTGAGGACCTGGAGCAGCGGCGGGGCGGGCGCACGCGGCAGGTGGTGGGGGAACAGCTGACGGCGGCCCTGGCGGGGGTGGTGCCGCGGGAGGATCTGGTGGTGGCCTACGAGCCGGTGTGGGCCATCGGCACGGGGGAGCCGGCGGGGGAGACGGACGCCCAAGCGGTGGCCGCGCACCTGCGGGAGCGGCTGCAAAGCCTCTGGGGGGCGGCTGCCGGGGAGGTGCGCATCCTGTACGGCGGCAGCGTGGTGCCGGACAACCTGCGCCGCTTTTTGTCCCAACCCGACGTGGACGGGGTGCTGGTGGGCGGGGCCAGCCTGCGCGCGGACAGCTTCCTGGCTCTCTTGCGGGAGGCGTCCCTTTGATGCGCCGCCCGGCGGTGCTGGTGGTCCTGGACGGCTGGGGCGAGGCGCCGCCCGGTCCGGGCAACGCCATATCCCTGGCCGAGACCCCCGTCTGGGATCAGCTCCTGGCCCGGCGCCCCCGCGCGCACCTGCGCACCGACGGCGAGGCGGTGGGCCTCAGCCCGGGCCAGATGGGCAACTCCAACGTGGGGCACCTCAACTTGGGGGCCGGGCGGGTGGTGTACCAGGACCTGGTGCGCATCGACCGGGCCATCGCCGGCGGCGAGTTCCAGACCAACCCGGTTTTGCTGGAGCTGCTCCGGGGAGCTGAGCGGGTGCATCTTTTGGGCCTTTTGTCCGACGGGGGCGTGCACAGCCAGCTGCGCCACCTGCTGGCCCTTTTGGACCTGGCCCGGGACCGCGGCACGCCCCGGGTCTTCGTGCATAGCTTCCTGGACGGCCGGGACGTGCCGCCGCGCAGCGCGGGGCGCTACCTGGAGGAGTTGGAGCGGCACCTGGCCGCGGTGGGGAACGCGGCTACGGCCACGGTCATGGGGCGCTATTGGGCCATGGACCGGGACCGGCGCTGGGACCGCACCCGGCGCGCGTGGCAGGCCATGGTGGCGGGAGAGGGCCATCGCTCGGCCACGGCGGCCCAGGCCTTGGAACAGGCCTATGCCCGGGGCGAGAACGACGAGTTCGTGGAGCCCACGGTGGTGGATCCCGCCGGCATGGTGCGGCCTGGCGACGCCGTGTTCTGCTTCAATTTCCGGGCCGACCGGGCCCGTCAGATCACCCAGGCCTTCATCGACCCCGCCTTCGCGGGATTTCCCCGGGAATTCATCGAGGTGCGCTACGCCGGCATGACCCGCTACGACGAGACCTTCACCGTGCCCTACGCCTTCGCGCCCATCGCGGTGCGCAACGGGCTGGGGGAGGTGTGGAGCAAGGCGGGGCTGCGCCAGCTGCGCATCGCCGAGACGGAGAAGTATGCCCACGTGACCTATTTCTTCAACGGCGGCGAGGAGGAGCCATATCCCGGCGAGGAACGGGTGCTGGTGCCCTCGCCCAAGGTGGCCACCTATGACCTGCAGCCGCAGATGAGCGCGCCCCAGGTGACCCAGGAGGCGGTGGCAAGGATCCGCTCCGGCCGGTACGACGCCGTGGTTCTAAACTACGCCAACGCGGACATGGTGGGGCACACCGGGGTGCTGGAGGCGGCCGTGCAGGCGGTGGAGACGGTGGACCAAAGCCTGGGGCGGCTCTTGGCGGCGGTGGAGGACCAGGGCGGGTTCGCCCTGGTTTGCGCCGACCACGGCAACATCGAGCGGATGCGGGAGGCGGACGGCACGCCCCACACGGCCCACACCACGAACCCGGTACCCTTGGTGCTGGTGGGGGGGCCCCCGGGCGCGGGACTGGCCGACGGCATCCTGGCCGACGTGGCGCCGACCCTGTTGGAGCTGGAGGGACTGGCCGTGCCGCCGGAGATGACCGGCAAATCGCTCTTAAGGGGGACGTGACATGAGCGCGATCTTGGAGATCACGGCGCGGGAGGTGCTGGATTCCAGGGGCAACCCCACCGTGGAGGTGGCGGTGGTGCTGGCGGACGGCGCTTCCGGTCGGGCCATGGTGCCCTCCGGGGCCTCCACCGGCACCCACGAGGCGGTGGAGCTGCGGGACGGGGACCGCAGCCGCTACGGCGGCAAAGGGGTGCAGCGGGCCGTGCGCCACGTGGAGGAGATCCTGGCCCCCGAGCTCATGGGGATGGAGGCCGCGGACCAGGCCGCGCTGGACCGCACCTTGCGGGAGCTGGACGGGACGCCCAACAAGAGCAAACTCGGGGCCAACGCCATCCTGGGGGTCTCCCTGGCGGTGGCCAGGGCGGCGGCGGCCGGCGCCGGGGTGCCTTTGTACCGGCATCTGGGGGGGATCGCGGCCCGGGAGCTGCCGGTGCCCATGCTGAACGTCCTCAACGGGGGGCGCCACGCGGACAACAACCTCGACCTGCAGGAGTTCATGATCGTCCCGGCGGGGGCAGACTCCTTTTCCGAAGCCCTGCGCATGGCCGTGGAGGTGTACCACGCCCTGCACGGGGTGCTGCGGGACAAGGGGCTGTCCGCCGGCGTGGGGGACGAGGGCGGCTTCGCGCCGGCGCTCTCCTCGCACCGGGAGGCCCTGGACCTGTTGCTGGCGGCCATCGAGAAGGCCGGCTACCGGCCGGGCGAGCACGTCTTTCTGGCCCTGGACCCGGCGGCCAGCGAGTTCTATCGCGAGGGCAAGTACGTGCTGGCCGGGGAGGACAAAATCCTGACCTCGCAGGAGCTGATCGAGCTGTACCGGGGGTGGCTGGATCGGTATCCCATCGTGTCCTTGGAGGACGGCCTGGCGGAGGAGGACTGGGAGGGATGGCGTGAGCTGACCACCCGGCTGGGGGATCGGGTGCAGCTGGTGGGGGACGACATCTTCGTCACCAACCCGACCCTGTTGGCCCGGGGCATCCGGGAGGGGGTGGGCAACTGTGTGCTGATCAAGGTCAATCAAATCGGCACGCTGAGCGAGACCTTGGAGACGGTGGCCCAGGCCCACCAGGCGGGATACACGACGGTGATCTCCCACCGCTCCGGGGAGACGGAGGACACCTTCATCGCGGACCTGGCGGTGGCTTTGAACGCGGGCCAGATCAAGACGGGGGCGCCCTGCCGGGGAGAGCGGGTGGCCAAGTACAACCAGCTGTTGCGCATCGAGGAGGAACTGTCGGCGCCCAGTTTTCTGGGGCGGGCGGTGTTCGGGCGGCGTGCCCGTTGACAGCCGGGGGCGGGGGATTTAACATGGGAGCGGGGGAGGTGGTCGGATGAGCATCTGGGAGATATTGTTGATCGGCGTGGACTTCATCATGTGCGCCGGTTTGGTGGCGACGGTGCTGCTGCAATCCGGGCACAGCGCGGGTCTGTCCGGAGCCATCGCCGGGGCGGGCGAGAACGTGTTCGGCAAGAAGCGGGGCCTGGACGAGATCCTTAGCCGCTTCACCACCGGGTTCTCGGTGCTGTTCTTGCTGGTATCCCTGATTCTGGGCATCATGATGAAATAACCGGGCACAGTGGGATAAAGAGGCATCTGAGCTTGACGGCGCGTCCCGGGGATGGTATCATAAGGCGGCGGAGCGCCTCCGCATCCGGAACGGAGCGGTAGTCTTGCAGCAGCGCGGTTCCCAGGCTGGCTCCCGCCGCGTGGTGGCGGAGAACCGAAAAGCCTACCATGAGTATCACGTCCTGGAGACCGTCGAGGCGGGGCTGGCGCTGACGGGGACGGAGATCAAATCCATCCGCATGGGGCGCGTTAACCTGCGCGACGCCTATGCGGCGGTGGAGGGAGGCGAGGTCTTCCTGCACCGGATGCACATCTCGCCGTATGAGCAAGGCAACCGCTTCAACCACGATCCGTACCGCGTGCGCAAGCTCTTGCTGCACCGGCGCGAGATCGCCTACCTCTTGGGCAAGACCCGGGAGCAAGGCTGCACCTTGGTGCCGCTGCGGCTGTACCTGAGCCCCAGGGGCAAGGCCAAGCTGGAGTTGGCGCTGGTGCGGGGAAAGACCCTGTACGACAAGCGGCGGTCCTTGGCGGAGCGGGATGCGCGCCGGGAGATGGAGCGGGCCTTCAAGGCCCGGTGACGACGATCTGGGGGCGAACAGCTTCGACGCGGATCGTCCGGGAAGAGATGGCGGGTCGAGCCCCCGTGCCTCGTAAAAACGCGGGAAATCATCACAACTGCCAACAATAACTACGCACTAGCCGCTTAAAGCGGCTACGTCCGCCCTGAACCCGCCTGCGGGGAGGGAGCCGGGCGTCAAACTTCAGCAGGCTACCCTTGCCGGGCAGGCCCTGCGCGGCAGCGGGGAAAACAAGGGGCTGGTCACAACGGTTCGCGCTTTCGGAGGGCCGTTGCGGCGAGAAAAAACCCGGAAGACACACCCGTAGAGATCTCTTTTGGGACATCGGCGGACCGGGGGGGCAGTTCCCCCGCGCCTCCACCAAAAAACCAGCCCTTCGCCTGGAGGAAGGGTTTTTCTGTTAAGACAGGGGGAGCGGCAGTGGGCACCGTGGGACTCTTCGACTCGGGGGTGGGAGGCCTGACGGTGGCCAGGGCCATCCGGCGGCGCCTGCCCGGGGCGGATCTTCTCTACCTGGGGGACACGGCCCGCTTTCCCTACGGCCCCAGGCCGGCGGCCCAGGTGGAGGAGTTCACCCGCCAAGGGGTGACCTTCCTGCACGCGGCGGGGGCGAGCAGGGTGGTGGTGGCCTGCAACACCGCCACGGTGGCCGGTCTGCCCGAGGCGGCGGGCGCCTCGGTGCCGGTGTGGGGCGTGGTGAAGGCGGGCGCCCTGCCTGCGGTGCGGGCCACCCGCAACGGACGGGTGCTGCTCTTGGCCACCCAGCTGACCGTGGACAGCGGGGCCCACGCCCGCCTCGCCGCGGAGGTGAACCCGCGGGTGGTGATTGTCGGGCGCAGCGCGCCGGACCTGGTGCGCCTGGTGGAGGAGGGGCGGCTGGCGGGGGAGGCCACCCGGGAGGCGGTGCGGGCCCACGCCCGCGCGGTTCGGGAGGCGGGAGCCGACACCCTGATCCTGGGATCCACCCATATCGCGGCCCTGGACGAGCTTTTCCGGGAGATCCTGGGCGAGACCGTGACGGTGGTGGACCCGGCGACGGAGTTGGCCGAGCGCCTGGCCCGGGTGGAGTCCGGTGAGGGGGCGGGAAGCTGGCGGCTTTGTGTGACCGGGGAGCCGATGGCTTTCCGGCGGGCGGCCGAGGCCGTGCTGGGGCAGGGGCTGCCGCCGCCGGAGCGGGTGCGCCTGGAGTAGGGGGGATGGGGATGCGGTTGCGGGTGCTGGGGCATTCCGGCCCCTATCCGGGCCCCGGCAAGGCCACCTCCGGCTACCTGCTGGAGGCGGAGGGCAGGGGACTGTTGCTGGACTGCGGCAGCGGCGTGCTGGGCCGGCTGGGACGGCACCTGTCCCGGGATCGGCTGGAGGCGGTGGTGCTTTCCCATCTGCATTACGATCATTTCGTGGACCTGCTGGTGCTGCGCTACGCCCTGGAGGCCGACGTGAAGCGGGGTCTGCGCCGGGAGCCGCTGCCCGTCTACCTGCCGCCGGGACGCGAAGAGGAGCGGGGATTTTTGGAGCTGGGAGAGGTTTTCGACCTGCGGCTCATCGATCCCGACGAGCCGGTGCTGGCCGGACCGTTCTCCCTGCGGTTCGTCCGCACCACCCATGCCGTACCCTGCTACGGGGTGGCGGTGGACGGCGGGCGCTTCGGCTACACGGCGGATACGGGCTGGAGCGAGGAACTGGTTACCTTCTTTGCGGGAACGCGCTTTCTGCTATGCGAGGCGGCTCTGCAGGAGGCGGACCACGACCTGCGCATCGCGGGGCATCTGACGGCGCGGGAGGCCGGGGAGTTAGCCCGGCAGGCCGAGGTGGGCCGCGTGCTTTTGACCCATTTTCCACCCCATTACGATTTGGCGCAGACCCTGCGGGAGGCGGCGGAGAGCTTTCCGGAGGCCGAACTGTCGGTGGAGGAAGCGGCGTACGAGCTATAGGGGGATGAGGGATTGCGCGAGGACAGGAGATGGAACGAGCTGCGTCCCACGGTGCTGATCCGTGGCTGGAACAAGTATGCCGAGGGATCCGTGCTCATCGAGGTGGGGGACACCCGGGTGGCCTGCACGGCCACGGTGGAGGACAAGGTGCCTCCCTTCCTGCGGGGCGGCGGCAGCGGTTGGGTGACGGCAGAGTACGGGATGCTGCCGCGATCCACTCAGCAGCGCAAGCTCCGGGAGGCCTCCCGCGGGCGCCAGGACGGGCGCACCATGGAGATCCAGCGGCTGGTGGGCAGGTCCCTGCGGGCCGTGGTGGATCTGGTCGCCATGGGCGAGCGCAGCATCTTCTTGGATTGTGACGTCTTGCAGGCCGACGGGGGGACCCGCACCGCCTCCGTGACGGGAGCGTTCCTGGCCTTGGTGGATGCCCTGGCCGGCCTGCGGGCGCGGGGAGCCTTTTCCCGGCTGCCGGTGCGGGATTTCCTGGCGGCCACCAGCGTGGGGGTCGTCGGCGGCGAGCCGCTCCTGGACCTGGCCTACGAGGAGGACTCCCGAGCCGCGGTGGATCTGAACGTGGTGATGACCGGCCGGGGAGAACTGGTGGAACTGCAGGGCACCGGCGAGGGCGGCCCCTTCAGCCGGGCCCGGTTGGGGGAACTGCTGGACCTGGCGTCCAAGGGCATCGCCGACTTGGTGGAGCTCCAGCGCCAGGCCATGGGAGAATTGGCCTCGCTGATCGGAGACACGGATGCGGCGACTGCTGCTGGCCACCCGTAACCTCGGCAAGCTGCGGGAGTTCCAGGCCCTCTTGCCGGAATACCGGGTGGAGGGGCTGGCGGCGTTCCCGGACCTTCCGATGTGGGAAGAGCGCGGGGACACCTTCGAGGAGAACGCCACGGAGAAAGCGCGCATTGTGGGCCGCCACACGGGGCAACCGGCCCTGGCGGATGACTCCGGGCTGGAGGTGGACGCCCTGGGCGGGGAGCCCGGAGTGCACTCCGCGCGTTTTGCCGGGGCGGACGCGGACGACGCCGCCAATGTCCGCCGGCTGCTGGAGCGGCTGCGGGGGCGCGCCGATCGCCGGGCCCGCTTTCGCTGCGTGCTGGTGCTGGTCCTGCCGGACGGGCGTGCTTTCAATGCCCAGGGCCTGCTGGAGGGGCGGATAGCGGGGGAGAGACGGGGCGGTTCGGGCTTCGGGTACGATCCGATCTTCGTGCCGCAAGGCTACCGTCGCACCCTGGCGGAGCTCGGCCCGGACATCAAGAACCGTTTGAGCCATCGGGCCCGGGCGGTGGAGGCCCTGCGCCCGGTCTTGGTTCGGGTGCTCGCGCCGTAGGGGGGGAGGAGCCCTTTGCGCATCGGTGTCTTCAGCGACACCCACGGGGCCGCGCACGAGATGCGCCTGGCCGTGCGGCAGATGGGGCGGGTGGACTTCGTGCTTCACGCGGGGGACTACTTCAGCGACGGCGAGTGCCTGGCCCAGTTGACGGGGGCCCGCGCCGCGGCCGTAGTGGGCAACTGCGACCTGCGGGTCGACGGACCGACCGAGCGGGTGTTGCAGCTCGCGGGACGGCGGATCTTGCTGACCCACGGGCATCTCTACCGGGTCAAGCAGGACCACGAGCCGCTGCTGCGCCGGGGAGCGCAGCTCGACGCCAAGATCCTGGTCTTCGGGCACACCCATCGCTCGGAGATCCGGTGGGAGGGCGAGGTGCTGTTGTTCAACCCCGGCTCCCTCTACCTGCCCACGGACCCCCACGAGGCCAGCTACGGCATCCTGGAGTTGACGCCCGGCGACGTAAAGGCACAGCTGCGGCACCTGCGCTACTACTGAGGTTGCCGGGCGGGGTCGAAGGTGCTATGATGCAGACGGCGGGGCGTAGCGCAGCTTGGCAGCGCACCTGCTTTGGGAGCAGGGGGCCGCCGGTTCAAATCCGGCCGCCCCGACCACAAGAAAGCCTAGAGCCGCAAGGGTTGAGGCTTTATATATCAGGGCACTCGGCATTACGGCCCAGCACCGCCATGCCGTCTCGTCGCAAGTACACCTGGGTATTGACGAACCCAGGCCCGACGGTCAGGAGGCCTTGCCGACGGGGGAGGGGACGGGCTTGGATCGGGCCAGTCGGCGGTCGTTCGTAGACCTTGCTGCCCGGCGTCAGCGCCCCGGTTCCGGGAGTGACCTGACTTGGCTCATGGCGAAGGAGCGGATACGACGGGCGTGGTGGGAAGAAACCTTGGACCTGTTGCACGACGTGCTCCATGCGATGGTGGGCGGCGTCGCGGTGGCCAAGTACGCGCCCCAGAGACAGACCGCGGACCTGGACTTGGTGGTGGCGGCAGAGAACGCCTCCAGGGCAGAGCAAGCTCTGGCCGCGCACGGATATCTTCGACAAGGACGGCTATCCATCGGCGGAACGACCTGGAGGAAGCCGGATGGGAATGCGATCGACGTGATCTATCTAACGCAGCCCTGGGCTGCGCGGGCTATAGCCGAAGCTCAGGACAACCTGTTGTTCCGTATGCCGGTATTGCCTCTGCCGTATCTGGTCCTGTTGAAGCTCGCCGCCAGTCGGACCGTGGATCTGGCGGATGTGTCACGGATGCTGGGTGCGGCGACGGAGGAGGTATTGGACAGGGTGCGGCAAGTCACCGCAACGCATCTTTCCGAGGAAGACCGCGCGGCTCTGGAGCAGTTGATCAGGTTGGGAAAGATGGAGGCTCAAGAGGGAGAAAGCCGGGAGTGAACCAGGGTATCTGACGGGCTGGGCGAACTACTTCTGCCACGGCCAGGTCAAAGGATTGTTCGGGGACCTGGATCGGTGGATACGGCGCAGGATCAGGATGGTGCAGACGCGCAACTGGCGCCATCCACGAAAGCCGCTGGGGATGCTGCGGGCAAGAGGCTGGCGAGAGGAGAACCTGTTCCATTTGGGCATGCGCCGGTGGCGGAACTCCAAGTGCCAAATGGTGCATGCCACCTTGAACAACGCCTGGCTGAGATCGAAAGGGTACCGGAGCCTGCTGGACGTCTATACCAAGCGGCTGTCCCCCGCGAGGGGTCAACTGCCGGAGGAGCCGTGTACGAGGCCCGTACGCGCGGTTCTGTGAGAGGGGCGGTCATCCGCCCCTACTCGATACCCACCTGGCACTCGAAGGAGTTCCGGGCGGCCGTCAGAATTGGCGTCAAGTCTACCGGCGCCGTATCTTCGGTTCGTCTCCGCGCCGCCCTTAGCCTGATGAACTCTCCCGCCGCCTAAGCCGTGCGGCTTGAGGCGGGGGTTTCCGGGGTCGCCCCCGGGGTTTCCTGGCTCGCCGACCGCCGCGCCGGAAGCCTTCGGCCCCCGACGTCTTCCGCAATCTCCCCAGGCGTGACTTCGGACCGTTCCGGCCCTAGTTGGCAAATCCCCAACGGCTGTTTCCCCGGCCCACCACAGAAAAGGACGAATACGGCTGTTGATCCGCTTGTCCAAGGGCTTGTGCGCCCTGGTGGGCCATGGACGGGAGACCGTTGTAATCTGACGGATTCTGCCCTACCACCTCCCCGTGATGACCTTATTTCCGACCCATGGCCGACAACCCACGGCAATTTTACCATCCGCAGCCGCCTCGCGCAAGCGGGAGTGGCTTCGCCCGCTTGACCCCCTCCTGGCTATGCCCAGGAAGGGGAATGCGCGGGCGTCATGTTCAGGGATTCCCGCTGCGCCTCGGGAAGGAGGCGGGCATAGGTGTGCAGGGTCATGCGCGTGGTTGTGCGGCCGAGCTGCGCCCCACGGCCTTGACGGGCGTCCCGGAGCCAAAGGCCAAGTTGGCATAGGTGCGGCGCAAGTAGTGATGGCGGATCCGGGGTAGGCCGGCCTTGACCACCGGGGACAGGATCCCGGCCGGGATCATGTTCCATCGCCGGCAGTGGGCGGGCGGTGGCAGGCCCCTGGGGCTGAAGGGGCAGGAGCTGCCCGCCCGCGCGCGGATCCTGAGCGTGGCCGACGGCTGCGACGCCATGACCTGGCAGCGCAGTTGCCATCCGCCGCGGGAGCCTGCGGAGGCCATGAAGAGCGTTCGGAACCAGGTGGGCACCCGCTTTGATCCGGAGGTGGTGGACACGTTCTGGAGGCGCCCGGCAAGGGGGCGGCTGCCGGAAGCCGCCTGAAGGTGGTATAATGTCCGCGGAGGTGGTACCATGGCCGTCGTGGCGGCTCCGGAAAGGGAAATGGCGCTTCAGTCGCTTGCCGACACGGTGCGGGCCGTGGATCTCCAGGTGCGTGACGTGGTGCTCATCGGCTCCGCCGTCTATGCCCCGGACTTGGCCCGGGACTACGACTTGGTGGTCACCACCGCTTCAAGTAGAGGTGATCTGTTTGTCGATCTATACGACGCATTGAACCAAGCGGCTAACATGCCGGTCGATCTCATACTGCGCCACCTGGGAGACAAAATCGGGAACTTGGCCAGAGCGATCATCTGCGGTCGTGTGCTTCTGGGCGAAGGGGAGACCATCGAAGAGGCCCGGATGGTTTACGAAGAAGGAGGGGGGGCAGTGGCGTCTTTCAAAGAAGCCGAAGCCTGCTTGCGGATAGGCAAGGAAGATTTCGCCGCGGCTATCCGATACGATGATCCCGAGATGAAGGACAGACGTTTCCGGAGTGCTTTTGATTCGCTCTTTCATGGGGCAAGGATCGCGGCCCAGACTTGCCTTGGGAAAACAGAGACCAAATGGGGAGGGATGGCGCGGGAATTACCCGGACCATACGGCAAAGAATTCAGAGACTTTACGGATACGCTACATATTTTCTTCTACTACGAAGGCAATTATCCCAAGGACCTTCAGGCAGTGGAAAGGGAATTTGATCAGTGGAAGACACGGGTGGAGGACTTCATAGAGGAAATGCGAAGGCGCACTCTTGACCGCGCGGATACCGATGTGCCCGAACGCTGAGGACCACGGCGCAAAAGCTGAGGTCCTTTCTCTTTCTTGAGGGGGGTGTAATTCTTGGGCAAGACCCTGGTGATCACCGAGAAGCCGTCCGTGGTCCAGGACCTGGCCAAGACGGTGGACCCGACCGCAAGGCGCGGCAACGGATGCCTGGAGGGAAGCGGGTACACCTTCACCTGGGCGCTGGGGCACCTTGGGGAACTCGCGGGGCCGGAGGAATGGGAGCCGGGACTCAAGGGCAGGTGGCGGCTGGACCTCCTGCCGGTGATACCCGAGCGGCCGAAGCTTAGGGCCGTATCCGGGAAGAAGGAGCAGCTCGCCACCGTGAAGCGGCTCCTGAGGGACGCCGACCACGTGGTGGTGGCCCCCGAGGGTCGGCGAGCGGGAGGAGGCGCTCATCGGAGAGGTGCCGGGCGGCGCCGGTCCTCGTTGGCAGGGCAACGTCAAAGTCCGAACGGAGCTAGGCCGGTCCCGGGTTGCTGACCCCCCTCTAGCTTTTTCGCAGCAGATGTGGTATACCTGGAACATGCACCACACTGATGTGCCGACCCTCCATGGCCAGGCCGTGCCGGACTGGCGGGCTAGGCTGCGGGTGCGCCTGGTGCGCCCCGGGGAGTGGGACCGCTGGAAGCAACTGATGGCTGCGCACCACTATCTGCTACGCATTACCCACATCTACATTCGTAAGACCTATGACGTGAAGCGAGAGCCCATGCGGCTCTCGCAAAATGCCAATATATGTAGAGGCGGCCACTAACCGATAGCCCCCCTTGGCCGCAGGGATG